>JBBQLG010000030.1:0-47984 GCA_038327655.1 Cytophagales bacterium | reverse complement strand
TGGATGGGGCAAATACCGTAAATGGCCCCTTACCCTGCAGCGTTTTGTCTAAGGTCGTTGTTTGCAGGGCGTTTTGAAGCGTGGTGTAATTAGGTGATGCCGCAATAAAATCTCCTACACTCAGGGTTTTAGAGCGGTTAGCATCGTTCACCACACGGTCAGGGTTGGCGATCGCGCCGGGTGTGGGCGCGCCCGAAACCGCCGAACTGCCCGATGCGGTGGTAGCGCCCATGGTGGTGCCGTTAGTCATGGAGCCGTTGGTATCCCCGGCACCGTTAGTACCCGTGGACATACTGCCGTTGCCGGACGAGGGTACCGTTACCGCATTCACGCCCGATACCGGCGTAATTGCATTCTGGCTATTGTAGTTCGTCGTGTTGCTGTTGTTGTCGGCTGTTCCATTCTCGGAGTTCCGCCGGTAATTGTTGGTAGCCGCGGTGGGCGCTGCATTCGGTTTGTTGCGATTTTTTCGACGTTCGCGCCGGTTCTGGCGCGTTGTCCGGTCGTCGCCCTGGGGCATGTCCATGCCGGGTTTATTGGGGCGCAGGGTATCGGGCTGAATCATGGGCGAACTAACGGGGGTTGGCACCGCGTTGGTCGAGGTCGTAACAGTTACCTGCGCGTGGGCAGCGAGGCCAATGAGCACTGCTCCGACCGTGGTCAGACTATACGTTGTAAGGCGTTTCATGGGTTGAGTAAGGAGCGATGTTAGGTCACCAATCGGACGATGCGTGACAAACCAGTCCACTTTCTCAAACTCGAATAACCACGAAAAGTTTATGCGTCGCCCGGCGGCAGGGCATTGCGGCTGCATCGGGAAATGGCCGACGGGGAAAAGCACGATTCAGGGGCAATCAATTATATTTGTGTTTCCTTTTTTGAGTATATGCAGGATATCCATTTTCCCCACCGGATTCAAAACATCGACACGCTGGCAATCGCCGAACAATTTGGTCTGCCGCTGTACGTGTATGACGCCGATAAGATCATCGAGAAGATCAACCAGTTTCGGGGCTCGTTTCCCGGTGTCAATTTGAAAGTCAAGTACGCCGTCAAAGCGCTGACCAACGTGTCCATCCTGAAACTGATGCGGCAGCAGGGCGTTGATGTCGACGTGGTGTCGGTCAATGAAGCGCGGTTGGCCCTGCGGGCGGGCTACCTGCCCCGGCAAATCATGTTTACTCCCAGCGGCAACGCCTGGTCCGAAATTCAGGAAGCCATCGCGCTGGGTCTGAAACTGAACGTCGACAGCCTGCCCCTGCTGGAACAGATCGGGCAGACGTATGGTACAGAGCAGCCGGTCTGTATCCGCATCAATCCGGCTATTGCCGAAGGCGGTAACCTGAAAATTCAGACGGGTCATGCCGACTCCAAATTCGGGATTGCCTCCGAGCAGCGGGTCGACATCTTAGACGTCGTTACGCGGTATGGTATTCCGGTTATCGGGCTGCACATCCATACCGGCTCGGATTTCAAAGATGGCAATACGTTCCTGAAAATCGCGGACGTGCTGTTCGACCTCGCCGGCGACTACCCGGACCTACAGTTCATGGATTTTGGCAGCGGCTTTAAAGTGGCCTACCGCGCCGGTGACCACATTACGGACATGGCCGAACTGGGCGCAAAAGTGTCGGCCGCTTTTCAGAAATTTTGTCAGCAATACGGCCGCGACATTCAACTGTGGTTTGAGCCGGGCAAGTTTCTGGTGAGTGAAAGCGGTTTGTTGCTGGTACAGACCAATGTACTAAAGACGAATCCGACGCGGACATTTGTGCACGTCGACTCGGGTCTGAACCACCTGATTCGGCCCATGATGTACGATTCGTGGCATGACATTATAAACCTCTCGAACCCCACCGCACCGGAGCAACCCTATACGGTGGTGGGGTATATCTGCGAAACGGATACCTTCGCGACTGACCGTCCGCTCCCCGAAGTGCGGCCCGGCGATGTGCTGGCGTTCAAGAATGCGGGCGCGTACGGGTACTCGATGGCTTCTACGTACAATGCCCGCCTGCGCCCCGCCGAAGTGCTGGTGTACGATGGGCAGGCTCATCTCATCCGTGAGCGTGACACCTTCGATGACCTTTTGCGCGGGCAGGTGGAGGTCGATTTTCATAACCAGATGGTTCGTAGTTTGTAGTTTGTAGTTAGCCTCAGCAGGTAGCTACGAACCACAAACTAAAAATTACGAACCACAAACTACAAACCAACATGGGAAGAGCATTTGAATACCGGAAAGCCCGAAAAATGAAGCGGTGGGGACAGATGGCCAAGACCTTCACCCGCATCGGCAAAGACATTGTAATGGCCGTGAAAGGCGGTGGTCCCGACCCGGACACCAACGGGCGGCTCCGGGCCATGATCCAGAACGCCAAAGCTGCCAACATGCCCAAAGAGAACGTGGAGCGGGCCATTAAAAAAGCATCGTCTAAGGACCAGGAAGATTACAAAGAGATTGTGTATGAAGCCTACGCCCCCCACGGTATCGCCCTGGTGATCGAAACGGCGACCGATAACCACAACCGCACCGTTGCCAACATCCGGTCGTACCTGAATAAACTGGGTGGCAGTCTCGGTACGCAGGGTATGCTTGATTTTATGTTCGACCGGAAATCGGTATTCCGCATTGCCGCCGGGGGCGTCGACATGGAGGAACTGGAGTTTGAAGCCATCGACTACGGGGCCGATGAGATCGAACTGGACGATGAAGCGAATCAGATCGTGATCTACGGCGATTTCACGGCCTTTGGCGCGTTGCAGAAGTTTCTCGAAGAAAAAGGGTACGAGGTGCAACAGGCCGAGTTTGAACGCATCCCGACTGATACCAAAGAACTGACCGAAGAAGAAACCGCTGACGTGGATAAACTGCTGGAACGCATCGAAGAAGACGATGACGTTCAGATTGTGTACCACAACATGCGGTAAAGGTATTTTAACCACAGAGGCACAAAGGAGAACGGAGGTACACAGAGTCGTTTAATTCTCTGTGTACCTCCGTTCTCCTTTGTGCCTCTGTGCAGCCTTTTCTTTGTCGTCCTATTTCATGCCAATCTGCCGGACCAGTTCAACCCAGCCTTTGTAGCTAACGGGCGGGCTGTTCTGCTTCACGCTCAGGAACCGCACCGTAACCTGGTAGTAATACAAACCGCCCGGTAAGGGTTGTCCGTTGCTGGCGTTGCCATTCCAGTTGATATTGATGTCGTTGGTCCGGAACACCTCGGCACCCCACCGGTTCACGACTACGAACTCCAGCGACTCCACAAACCGGGGGCATTTCAACGGCGTAAACAAATCATTTTTGCCGTCGCCGTTGGGCGTAAACACGTTTGGCATCTGGAACAGCGGGCAGTTATCGACGCAGACCCGGTTGCTCGGACTGCTTTCCAACCCCCGCCGACTCACCGCCGTCACGTAATAACAACCCGCAAACGAGGGCAAATTATCGTGCCGGAACGTCAGCGTGGGGGCCGTTGCCGCTCCAATGGTGGCCGAGGTGGGGCTATCCGTGTAGGGGCTGTAGTAAATATTGTACCGGACGATATTGGGGTCGCAGGTAGGGCCGGTGCCGGGTTGCCACATCAGGTTGTTGGTGAAGCTGGTCTGGTTGCAGAAACTCTCGGCCGTGAGCGTGGCACAGTTCAGCGAATCGACCCGGAGCAGGGGTGGGCAGGGCCGGGTGGTATCGGTCGGCATGGCGCACACAATCTGCGAAAAATTGTACAGCAGGGGCAGCCGAAGGGTTTGATCGGCGTATTGGCCCACTGTTTCGACGCGGTAACAGTAGCTGCTGTCGGCCGACAAAGCACTCAAACTCGTATTGCCATCGGCCAGTACCGCATCGACTCCGGTGTCGACGTAGGTATAACTGGCCGGACCACCCACATTGGCCACGCCGATCTGGTTGAACGGCCCGTTCGGTCCCCGGGTGCTGCGGTAAACGCGGTGAGCCTGATTGTCGTTGCTCCAGGGGGTAACCACCTGCCAGCTTAGCTGAATCCGGCGGTTGGTGGGCGTAGCGGTCAGGCGAACGCTGCTGCCCGGATCGGTGGCATCGAGCCGGGTGAGTTGTTTCGTATTCGGGTCGGTGTAATAAAATTCCAGCCGGTACGTGTACGCATTGGCGGTTGTATTGAGTAACCGATCCTGATAAACCGTATCCGGTACGTTGGTGGCTAATGCCGTAGTGCGGGTCAGAACCTGCGTAAACGCCGAACCGTTGATACCCGTGGCCCGGAAAAGCCGGTACTCGTAGGGCGATCCCAGATCACCGGCACTGAGGCCCAGCGGACGGGTCCAGCGGACGGTGATTACGCCGTTGGTTGTGCCCGTACTGTCGACTGTAACATTGGTCAGGACGGGGGCCAGCGAAGGAATACTCAGACAGACCGGGTCGGAAGGAACACTCACGCCACCACCAGTCGCCTGAGGATACTGCACCACCAGTCGGTACTGATATTGTACCCCCCGGCGCAAGGACTGATTGTCGGTAAAGGTACTGGTTGTGTAGGGGACGTTGCCGATACGGACATAACCGCGTCCGGCCGGAATGCCCGTTGTACACTCAATAACAGGATCGGGACCGCAGCCTTCTTTCCGGTAAATAATAATCTGAGTGGGCAGGGCCGTTGGCTGCGCCGAGGTGCTGGTGGGTACGCAGGTATACGGTGTCCAGTTAAGCTGAATGGCCCGGCCGGTGGCGTCGGCGGTCGGCTTAGCCGTTACGTTCTGCAGGGCGGGGCCAAAAATACGGATGCGCATGGTCTGGAACGACACCAGCGAGGTAGCCTTATTGGTTGGTGAGTCCATTACCTTAAACACGATATCGTACGGCTCCTGGCGGATGTGGTTGCAGTTGGTCTGCCAGCTCAGCGTACCCGAACCCGGCTGGGGTTGTGGCTGGGTAGCCGTGGGCCGGAAGGTTGCCGGTGCGGGCGCAATGAGCGTAGCGGGCGTTCGTCCGTCGGCACCGACATTGAACGGACCACCGAAAGCGGTGATGGTGACCCGGTTGCCGTCGGGGTCGGTGGCGCGGATAGTCTGGTTGATGTTGGTACCCGCCACTACACAGAGGTCGGGCGGCACCTGAAGCAGCGGCCGTTTGTTGGGACTGTCAACGACAACGATCTGCAAGTCGACGGTTATCTCACCGATAAGAACGTTGTTGCGCCACTCCTCAATAATAAAGGCCATGTTGTACTGGCCAATCTCGCCGGGCGCATCCCAGCAAAGGTCACCGGTGAGCGCGTTGATGCCGTACGTTGGTGGTTGCGCACCCGCTTCGGTGCTGGTGCTGAACGCCGTTACGTTGCGGTGACCGCCCACGTCCAACTGCTGACACGGGTTGTTAGAGGTACTTTGGGCGGGTATTGCCAGCCGGTACGCCAGGCTGTCGCCATCCACGTCGAAGGCCGCCGGGTTGTAGCAGAACTTCTGTCCCGTGCGGGCCGAGTCTAAGGGCGCATTCAGCAATACGGGCGTACTGTTCTGCCCCAGGGCCGCATTGACCTGGATGGTTGTGCCCACGTAAAAGACCGTGTTGCCCGAATCGTTTATGTTTTTGGTACCCGCGTTCCGGTTCTGGATCCGCCCCGAAATTTTGTAGGCTTCCGGGGCGGGGTACGTGTGGGTAGTCCGGTAAATGTTGATGGACGAACTACCCCCGTTGATGGGCGTAATCGACACGCGGGCTACGTCGGCCTGCGTTCCGTCGCCGAAGCAGATCAGGGCGCTGTTTGATTGCATGGCGGCCGGTCGGCCGTTCACTTCATCGTAATAGGCCGTCAGCGTAATTTCGTAGGTAAGCTGCGTGTTGGAAATCCGCCGGGTGGTGATAACGCCCGCCCGGACGTGTGTTGCCTGCGAAACGGTTGGCCAGAGCAGCCCCAGCAACAAGACAACTGCCAGCCAGCCAGTATAGGTGAATTTCATGCGTAGTTGGATTTAATCTATCAACGATTTAGCGGACAGAAAATGTATGAAAACCGGGTTGTCTTTCCCTATTTTCAGTGACCACCCGCAACGGCCATGACGCCCTCCAGCGTGTTGATCCAGCGCAGAGCTTCGGCCCGCTGACTGTCGCTGGTAATGGCCGATTGAAGACGAGTTACATCAATAGAGTTTTGCCCGTTCATCACCCGGATCATGGCATCGGCCAGATCTTTGGGGTTGAAACTCTCGACCATTTCGCCCATGCCCGGTTTCACGAACTCTTTGATCCCGCCCGAATTGAAGCCAACGATAGGTTTTCCCAGTACGGCGGCTTCCCGCATCACAATGGGGTATGAATCTTCGCGTGAGGTTAGTGCGAAGCCATCGCAGGCATTAAAGTAATCAAAGTAAAAATCCGATTGCTCTTTCAGAAACGTTACCGGCAGTTTGTATGTCTTGATGTACTGTTCGACGTAATAAGTCAATCCCGTTTGCCGCGTCGGTCCCATCCAGACGAACTGCGCCTGCGGAGGCAGATGACGCACAATGGTTGGGATCATATCGAATCCTTTCCGGGTACTCCAAGCCCCGGACATAAGCCAGACAAAGTCCGTTTCGGTAAAGCCCAGTTCGCGCCGGACGGCCATCCGGTCGCGCTGTGCCCGAATTTGTTCGACGTTAATCAATCCATGCATCAGGACTACGTTCTGGTAGCCCATGTTTGTCAGGTTTTCCACCACCGTCTGCGAGGCTGTGAGCAGTACTTTGGCGTGATCAAGCATTTGCCTGAACGGTTCGTAATTCTGCTCGTCATATTCCTGTGGCAGTTCATGGACGTGGAGTACGTACGGTTGGTTAAGTTCGATGGCTAAACTGGCGTAATCCACCATAGCGATCGTATTAATATACCATAAATCCGGCTTAAAATCGGCGTGTGCCTTCTGTAGTGCCCGGATGTGAGGCACCTTTTTGAACAAACGGTGATAAGCCGCTTCGTATATTTTATAGCTGAACCGGTCTGACTGCTGACTGTCGTATTGTTTAAAATCTAGGCCATCAGCCGCTAATTGCCCCGGTCGACGACTAAAAAAGCCAAAGGTATGAGCATTTTTAGGGGCATAATGCATGTAATTTAGCAACGTTGTAACCGAACCCGATCGGTTAGCCACTGGGCTTACGAATAAAATGCGCATTTGTTCACTAAGTTGGTAATCAGTTTATCTTGTAAAAGTACGTCTGGTTAAGTAGTGTCTTCCAAAAGAAGCGCAAAAATACGCCTACTTGCCGGGCAAACGCCCGCTGATTGGCCAGTTGACTCAGGGGAGAGACACCGTTTCGCAGGTTAACGAGTATTTTCCAGCCAAAAATGACCGGTATCATCGTAATGTAATGTAATATCAATAGTAAATACGCACCCGCGCCGTACTGTTTCCGAATCCAGAGCAGATTGGAAACCTGCATCTGGGTCTTGAACCGGTTGATGTGCGTGACGACCTGTTGCTGATAGGTATCGCTGCTGCCATATTCCAGATGCACATAAAAGGCGTCTTTCAGGAGCAGCATCCGGCCCTGTTTGCCCAGCCGATAGCCCCATTCGACATCTTCGCCGTACAAAAAAAAGTTTTCGTCCATTTGTCCAGCCTTGGCTACTACCCGCCGGGGCGTCATCAGAAAAGCACCGATCAGCCAGTCGGCCTGGTTGGGGTCGGCGAATACCGAATCAGGAATGAGTCGATGGAGCCATTTCTGAAAAAAAGGCCCCTGGGGGACAATGTAAAAGTGACGGCGTAGCTTGCCAAATGTATCAAAGACCTGATAATGCACCTTACCCTCGCGGTTGATCTGCATGGCACTGACGGCGGCCACATCCGGCTGGGTATCGAGCAGATGGGCGCAACGGGCAATGAGGTTGTCGACCAGTAGGGTATCGGAGTTGAGCAGCAGGAAATGGCGACCGGTGGCTGCGTTCATCGCCCGGTTGTTGGCCCGCGAAAAACCAGCATTGTAGCCCATATCAATCCACTGAACGGCCGGAAACTGCGCCAGAACGATCTCGCGGCTGTTATCGCCGGAGTCATTATCGACCACAATTACTTCCAGCGATACACCCGTGGTGTGGCTATACACCGACCGCAGGCAGTCGGTCAGCAGGTGGGGCGTTTTGTAATTGACAATCAGAATGGAGACGTCGATGGCGGTTGATTCAGTCGGGGACATGGGCAACAGAACGGTATTGCCCCAAAATTAGAACGCTTTTCTGACTTAGTAAGTAGTGGTTGGTAGTTAGTGGATTGTAGACTGTGGTTCCTGTCTACCCAATGGGTAACTACAAACCACAAACGACAAACCACTAACCAATGCATCGGCCCGGCCCTAATACAGCACCCACGTATCCTTGCCACCTCCGCCCTGCGACGAGTTAACCACCAGCGACCCTTTCCGCAGGGCTACCCGCGTGAGGCCGCCGGGAATCACGTTAATGCCGTCGCCATAAAGAATGTACGGCCGCAGATCGACATGACGGCCTTCGGGTTGATCGCCAATCAGGCACGGCACCCGCGAGAGCGAAATGGTCGGCTGCGCGATGTAGTTGCGGGGATTGTCGCGGATTTTCTGCCGGAACAGGTCATGCTCAGCTTTATCGGCCTTCGGCCCGATCAGCATCCCGTATCCGCCGGCTTCGTTGGCTTCCTTCACCACCAACTGCTCAATATTATCCAATACGTATTCGCAATCCTGATCTTCGCCACAGATGTAGGTGCGGACGTTGGGGATAATCGGCTCTTCGTTCAGGTAATACTGGATGATGCGCGGCACGTAGGCATAAATCACTTTGTCGTCGGCCACGCCGGTGCCGGGGGCATTGGCTAAGGCAACCCGTCCTTTTTTGTAAACGTCCATGATGCCCGGAATCCCAATCATCGAATCGGGATTGAACATTTTGGGGTCGATAAACGTGTCGTCGATGCGCCGGTAGATCACGTCTACGATCTGGAAACCTTTGGTCGTCCGCATCTTCACGTACCCGCCCGATACTACTAAATCCCGCGCATCGACCAGTTCGACACCCATCTGCTGCGCTAAGTACGAGTGTTCAAAATAAGCTGAGTTGTAGATGCCTGGTGTCAGGACGACTACCGTTGGGTTGGGCCGGTCGGCAATAAACTGGAGCATTTGCAGCAGCCGCGTGGGGTAATCCGATACCGGCCGCACACCCGTCCGGGCCAGCACGTCGGGGAAAGTCTGCTTCGTCAGTTCGCGGTTTTCGAGCATATACGACACGCCGGAGGGGCAGCGCAGGTTGTCTTCCAGCACCATGTATTGCCCGTCGTCGCCCCGGATCAGGTCGGTACCGGTAATGTGGCACCAGATGCCTTTGGGCGGTTGCAGCCCGATGCAGGAGGGGAGAAAGCACTTACTCGACTCGATCAGGTCGCGGGGGACAATGCCGTCGTTCAGGATGTGCTGATCATTGTAAACATCGTGAATAAAATGGTTGATGGCCGTGATGCGCTGAATCAATCCCCGCTCTAAGTGGTTCCACTCGGCGGCTTCGATGATGCGCGGAATGATGTCGATGGGCATGATCCGCTCGGTGCCTTCGCCTTCGGAATAGACATTAAAGGTAATGCCCATCGACATCAGGGCACGTTCGGCCGCGTGCTGCCGCCCAATAAGGTCTTCACGGCCCAGCTTCTCAACCCGCTGATGAAACGGCACGTAACCGGGCCGGACAGTTTGGTCGGCGTTGAACATTTCGTCGAAAAAGCCTTCGGTCTGGTATTTCTTGAACGAGAATTTTCCCTTCTGCCCCTGCGATTGGGTGTTGCCGTTGAGTGATTGAGACTGTTTCTGCATGGCGGATACGTTTTTTGCGAAACAATATATCGCCGAATCGGGGGATAACCAAACGGGATGGATGGCTACTCATAAGCCTGGCCGGTGGTTTCGGCCAACAGCTCCGGTTTTTACGGGCAGATTCCTACCTTTACGCCCCGCCACTGGACTACACATTCCTGCTTTTGACCCGAATAATTCTATTTCTAATCCTGTTGCTGACCCTAAGCCGGGCCGATGCGCAGCACTGGCTGGGTCTGTCGCCGTCCAATTATGCCGGGGTAAACGCGCTGTTTCAACAACCCGCTCAGGCAGCCGATTCCCGCAACCGGCTCTCTATAAATCTGTTAGGTTTCGATGGATACGGCTACAATAACTATGTACGCTGGGAGGCCCCCTATTCCATGCCGGGCTTTTTGCTGGGTCGGGTACCGGCTCCGTTCCATAATGCAAACGGCGATACCCGCTTCAGCCCGGATAACTTGCCCGAACGCCTGAATGGCGGGGTTAAAAAAGCGTTTGGCGGGGGTGAAATTCGCGGACCGGGCCTGATGATTTCCTCCCGAACCGGTCGCTGGGGCGTTGGCATCACCACCCGCGTCCGGGCGGGCGGGGCCGTAACCAATACCACCGAGGGACTGGCGCACCTCATCCGCACCGGGCTGCCGGGATCACAGGTGCTGCCGACGGCTGCGGTAGCCGGGCAGCACGGTACGGCTAATTTTGGCAGCTTCGGCGAAATTGGCCTCACGCTGGGCTACGTCGTCCGGAACAGCGATGAGCAGTTCTGGAAAGTGGGTGCCAGTCTGAAGCGGTTGGTGGGCCTGTACAATGTTCACCTGGCCGTTTCCGATGTCGGCTACCAGTTCACAGCCGACCCGGATTTTCCGGGACTGACCGCCCTGAACATCCGGCAGTGGTCGGGCAGTTACGGCTATACCACCGAGGCCTCGTACAAAAGTCCGAGTGGTGGCTGGTTGGTGGGTGGTGGCCCCGGCGCGGGCTGGGGTGTCGATCTGGGTGTCGTGTACGAGTTCCGGCCCGATGCCCGGCGGTACCGCTACACCGAAAATGGAGAACGGCTACAGGATGCCTCCCGCAACAAGTACAAATATCGGGTATCGGCTTCGCTGACGGATGTGGGTATGATTCGATACAATAACCCGACGTACGTAACCCAGTACGATCAGTTGAGTGGTACTGACCGGTCGCTGGTTCACCGGTCGTTTCAGGGCGTTCAGAATGCCGATGCGTTTTTCAGTCGGGTCGAAGAAGTTCTGGGCGCGAATCAGGCGCAACGTCAAACATCTTTTCGGTCGGTGCTGCCTACGGCCCTGAACCTGAGCGTAGACTATAAATTGGACGAGAACCTGTACGTGAATGGCACCTGGGTGCAGCCGCTGCTGTCGCCCGCTGCGGTGGGGTTGTACCGCCCGGCGGTGGTAGCCGTAACGCCCCGCTACGAGTTGCCACGGGCTGAAGTGTCGCTGCCCGTAAGCTGGCAGGGCAATTATGCCAACCTCTGTGTGGGGCTGGCGGTGCGGCTGGGACCGGTCGTGTTCGGCACGGATCATTTGCCGGGGTTGCTCACACTGGGCCGCCCACGCGGGGGAAACGTCTACGTGTCAACGTCCATTCCGTTGCTGTGGCCCTCACCCCGCGATCCGATGGCCTGTTACGTACCCGCTCCGGCAGGAAAGCGGAGATTATTTCGGCGCTGAGAACGGGCAGCAGGCCAGGTTTCGTGCAAATAACAGCGCTTCCGGGGGATAGGAAGGCCTGAAGTTTACGATGGTTTGCCGATTAATGTCAGATGATCAACCCGTACAAGTTGCTTCAATCCAAACCCCCGGCTCCGCAACAACTCATTTTGTTTCCGCAGCCGCTGGCACAGTCAAGACCGTAAAAAGGTACCCTCTATGACACCTTAACTACCTCTAATTTGCCTGCTATTCCACTAACTTTAAGGTAATACATACCCCTTTCCTCGACAATAACCGCTTCCGGATAATAGGCGTAATGGTAATAATACGTAGACTCGTTCTGTCGCCACCTTCTGCCGTCGACAAATTCAAACAGCGTACTCCGATCACGGAAACCGCTGAAATTTCCTTTTAAGTTACCCACCTTTACAATGTTCATGGCGAATGAGTTTGAACAGCTAAAAGCCCCTGATACATCAAAAATCCTTATCCCCGAATCAATTCATTCTGTTTCCGTAGCCGCTGGCAGAGGACGCGGATGATGTTTTGCAGGACTTCGCCCCGCTCTTCGGTGAGGTCGTAAAAATCGGCCTGGTCAATGCGGAAGGCCACCACGTAGGACTGCGCTACCGTAGAGGCCGAGCGGGTTTCGGCATCCAGCAGGGCCAGTTCGCCGAAGAAACCGCCCTTGGTGACGGTGGCCAACTGTGTGTCGCCGTCGAAAATGCCCACCTCCCCGTCATAAACGATAAACATGCAGTCGCCGGGGTCACCTTTGGCAAAGATCTCCTGGCCGTCGTAGAACGTCACTTCCTTCATAATGGGAACAATGCTGGCGAGGACGTTTTCGGGCGTTCCGGCAAACAGGGCGGTCCGTTTGAGGGCTTGTACGCGCTCAACGGCGGAGATGTGGTTGGTGGTGGTATTATGGCTCATCGTAACCGGGTTCAGTTTGTTGAGGGCCGCGAGTTGGGTTTGGTAACGTGCCCACTGGCCAATGGGCAGGCTTTGCAGCAGATCGAGTGCTCCTTCGCGAACCAGCAGGCTGACCGAGTCGAGCAGGGGCAACAGGCGGTTGGCATTGGTTTCGCCAACGTCAATATGCCGCAGGGCCACACTGATGGTCCAGTCCGAAAATACGTTCTCGCCCTGTCTGAGCAGGTAATCCGGCAGTAATTCGGTCTCCGTCGATGGGCCGACCAACTGGTCGATGGCCTGATGCGCCGGACGGCCCGAACCGGTATCGACCAGTTCCTGCAGGGCCTGATAGGTGGTGCGGGGCAGCAGATTGTCGAGCATTTCGAGGGCGTTGGCTTTGCGGTCGCGGGCGGCATGGACCACACCCCGCTGCGCATCGGCTACTGCCCCGGTATCGTAGAGTTGCCCCAGCCAGGTAAAGATGCGCTGTTGCACCACACCCAGTTCGTAGGTAATGGCCGAGAGCATAACTGGGTCGGTTTCGGTCTGCTGGCCCTGCAGCAGCCGTTGGGTCAGTTGCCATTCGTCGGTCAGGAGGGTCTGAAACACAGGGGCATCCGTTGGTTCGGGAGCAAGTAGTTTCAGTTCCCGACCAGCGGCAGCCCGCCGGAACCGGTTTGGCGACTGTGCCAGTTCGAGCAACAGGTCGCGGCCGTCTCGTGTAGTCAAACGCCCGCACACGCCCGCTACCCGGCGCACCAAGGTTTCGGACGATGACGCGTCCAATCCGTCCCGCAGGTAAGGAACGGCCGCCGACCCGAGCTGAACCAAACTGTCTGCTGCCTTGTGCCACAGCGTCGAATCCGTCAGCAGGGCGACTAACCGGTTGGTGAGTTCAGGGTGGACAACGTCGCCTGCCGCCCGGATGGCCGCTACCTGTACGCCCGTATCGCCATGACCAAGCTGCGCGCCAATAAAAGTAACGCGCTCATCGTCGGGCAGGAAACGGCTCAGGGGCAGGGCCGCCCGCAGGTAATTGGCTTCACCCGAAGCCATCAGTTCGTGCAGGCGTTGCCGGGCCGATCGGTTATCGGGTTCCGCCGAGAGCCAGCCGTCAATCAGACCGGTTTGTACGGCCCAGTCCATGTGTAGCAGCAATACGTGGCGGTCAGCATCGGTAGTCCGGCGGGCCAGCCAATAGGCCGCCCACCGCCGGACGCTGGCTTCCGGGTCGTTGAGGGCCAGCGACCGTAGCCGGGCCGGATCAATTTTACCCTGTAACGCCGTCAGCACCCGTAACCGGATGCGTTTGTCGGGGTTACCCAGCAGGTAGTCGGCCTGCTCGGGTAACACCGTCGGCTGGTGTTCCTGAAGCCAGGCAAAAGCGTTGAGTACGTCGTCGGGCTGGGGGCTGCGAAGCGCTTCGAGCATAACCGGAACTGCCGTTGTGGGCATGGCCAGTTCGTCGGTTGCCGAAAACCGGCGTCCCAGCGTATCCTTCAGCGTCAGCAGGTAGGTGCCGTAGGTACGTCGCAGCCAGAACAGGGCCAGCCCCATGAAGCCGGCCATCCAGACAAACGATACGTACGGCCCTGCTTGCGGCAGGTTGTTGACGACCAGCAGCAGCAGACCCGCCACTGCCATGCCCAGCGGTTCGTAAAACCCTTTGACCAAGGTGTGGCCCTGCAACCGGTCGGGGGGCGACAGGGGCTGAAACAGCACCAGAAAAACCGGATCGAATACTGCCCGTCGCAGCACTTCGAGCAGGAGATACAACCCGCAGAAATAAATCAGCAGCCCTTCTTCGCTAATGCCTGTTTCGTACAGAATACCAAACAGGACCAGGGCCAGCAGGCCGCTCATGGGCAGGACGGCCAGCGACCGGCTCACGCCGAACCGCTCGAATGTCTGGCGTGATAATATCAGTTTGAAGACCATCGCTAGCAGGTAGGTCATTCCCAGAATGGTACCCACTACGCGCATCAGGTCCGCCTGATCGTGAAATTTGTGTTTGACATTCACGAAGAAGAAATACTCCACGCTCGTAACCACGCCCGCAATAGCCATCAGGCTCAGGCACATGGCAAATACCAGGTCGTTGCCGCCGAAGAGTTGTTTGACGATGGATGGCTGCGCCCGGCGACGCAGCCGGACGGGGGCGGGCGAGGTGTCGATGGCGTGTGAGGCCAGGGTGTACCGCAGTACCGCCAGAGCCGCTAAATAAGCCCCAAACGCCGTTAGCAGCAGCCAGTAGAGGTCGGTATGGTTGTGGACGATAACCGACAGCCCGGCTCCCAATGCTTTGGCGGGCATGTCGCCGGCGCTGATCACGCTGAACAGCCGTTTGCCCTGCCGCACGTCGAATACTACCGCCGAAATGCCCCAGAACTCCAGATTTGTCAGCAGGTAGATAACCCGGTAGCCCGCCATGATGGCCACCGCTGACGCCACCGAGTGCCCCGTCAGCACCAGAATGCCCATCACAAAGGTGAGTACGCATACGGCCATCAGCACCCGAACCGCCAGTTTTTGCAGCACCAGGTGATGCTCGAAATAGGTGTATAGTTTGGCCACGCCCATCATCACGGCCGCCGAGGTGAGGTACGCGACGGGAAGGCTGGTTTCGGGGTGATTTTCGAGCAGAATTACGTTGGCCGACACGTACACTAAGATCGTGCCGATACCGAGGAGGAAGTTATGCAGGAAAAACAGCCGGACGGTAGGGGCTTCACCCGTACGAAGGCCAAGAAAACGGTGCAGAGCCGGAACGGGCGCCATGTAGCGAGGAGAATGAAAGTCTAAAATCAGCCCAATTTTAACCATTTTCGGTCAGAAACGGCGCAAACAGGGCTGGAAAATAGGGTACACTCCTGCGGGCTACTCTTTCGGGGGATAGTTGCTCATGGGGCAGCAGCGCAGGATGTACAGGACGAGCCGTTTCAGAAACAGTTTCAGCCGGTTACGCCAAAGCCAGGTGCTGTTGATCAAACCGTTGTGCTTAAACTGCCGCTTTTCACAACCAAATCACGTTCAGTTGGTTATTCTGTCTGTCGGGTCAAGCAACTGAATGTTCGCTGTCCGGCTACTCAACCAACCCAACGTATGAAATCTCAGGAATCGCGCCCCAAAGCGAGCGACATCAAGGGCGAACAACTGCCTTACCCCGCCAAACAGTCCGACATGCACCCCGCCCCCGACAGTGATCTGTCGAGCTACCGGGCGGCTGGTAAACTCACCGACAAAATTGCCATCATCACCGGTGCCGATTCGGGCATTGGGCGGGCTGTAGCCGTCGCTTTCGCCAAAGAAGGGGCCGATGTGGCCATCGTTTACAACGAAAATAGTGGCGATGCCGCCGAAACCAAGCGGATGGTCGAGAAAGAAGGCCGGACGTGTGAGGTGATCAAAGCCGACGTGCGCCATGCGGATCAGTGCAAAAAAGCGGTAGAGCAGACGGTTGAAAAATTCGGTAAGCTGAACATTCTGGTGAACAATGCGGCCTTCCAGATGGCTCAGGAAAAGCTCGAAGACATCACCGAAGAGCAACTCCGCCGGACGTTCGAGACCAACATTTTTGCCTATTTTTTTATGGCGCAGGCCGCCTTACCGCACCTGGTCGATGGTGATTGCATCATCAACACCGGCAGCATCGTGGGCATTGTGGGTAACCCGATCTTAGTGGATTATACGGCTTCCAAAGGGGCCATTCATGCGTTTACCAAGTCGCTGGCCATTCAGTTAGGTCCCAAAAATATCCGCGTCAACTGCGTCGCGCCCGGCCCCGTCTGGACCCCCAACATTCCCGGTACGATGCCCGAAAACGAAGTGAATAACTTTGGTCACGAAGTGGCCCTCTCCCGACCCGGTCAGCCCGAAGAACTGGCCCCGGCGTACGTGTTGCTGGCCTCTACCGACGGTAGTTTCATGACCGGCAGCATTGTGGAAGTGACCGGCGGAAAACTTGGCTGATTTTTAAACCGATAGGGGCACAAACCTGTATCGGTCTTTCACCACCCCTATTTTTCATGACTGATTCCCCTTACCCCACCGGCACCGTTCGTGCCCTGCTGGAAACCAATCTGGTTACGGACGCCACCCGTTCGGCCCTGCTGAAACGGCTGACTGCCACGCCCCGACCACCCGAATTTTTTACGGCGGCTGAATTTACACTGCTCAAACAAGTCTGTGACCGGCTCATTCCCCAACCCGACCGCCCCGAGCCGATTGATCTCGTCAGTGCCATTGATGAGCGATTAAGCAGCGGAAAAACCAACGGCTGGCGGTACGACACCATGCCTAACGACGGCGATGCTTTTCGGCTCGGCCTGCGCGGCATCGACGAAACTGCCCAAACAACGTATAATCAACCGTTTTCAAGCCTGACTGCTGCCGAACAGGACAATGTACTGCTCCGCATTCAGCGCGGAGATACCGGACTGAGTGGCGTGTGGGAGCAGTTGCCGACCAATCGGTTTTTTGAGGAATTACTCGTCGAGGTAACGGAAACATACTACGCTCACCCGTTGGCGCAGGAAGAAATCGGCTATGTCGGCATGGCTGATGCTGTTTCATCGAATCCGCCCGGCTGGACCCGTATTGGCCTGAACGAGCGTGAAGACCGCGAACCGACACCAACCACCAACCACCATGTCTGAATTTCACTCCTCCACAACGACCACTCCGACCGGGCAACCCATGCGCCGGTATGACCTGAACGAACCCGTCGATGCCGTTGTAATTGGCACCGGGGCTGGCGGGGCACCCCTGCTGGCGCGGCTGGCGGCAGCCGGTTTAAAAGTCGTTGCCATCGAAGCCGGTAAACACTGGAACCCCGCCGTTGACTTTGCCACTGACGAACGGGCGCAGGACTTTCTGTTCTGGAACGACGAGCGGCTGAGTGCCGGGGCCGACCCGCTGCCGATGGGTAACAACAATTCGGGCATGGGCGTCGGCGGCTCTACCCTGCATTATACGGCCTACACGCCCCGTGTACAGCCCGACGACCTGCGCATCCAGACCGACTTTGGGGTGGGACACGACTGGCCGCTCGATTTTGCCGACCTCGAACCATATTATAACGAAGTAGAGCAGTTTCTGGGCATTTCCGGTCCGTCGCCCTACCCGTGGGGGCCAACCCGCAGCCAGGGTTATCCACTGCCGCCCCTGCCACTCAACGGGGCCGCACAGCTCATGCAGCGCGGAGCCGCCCAGTTGGGCATCAACACATCACCGGCGGCCAATGCGGCTTTGTCGGGGCGGTATTTTCAGCCGGGTGTGGGCTGGCGGGAGGCCTGCCTGAACCGGGGTTTTTGCCAGGCGGGGTGCAACGTGGGGGCCAAAGCGAGCATGGACGTGACTTACATTCCGCTGGCCGTTGAACATGGGGCTGAACTCCGCCCCGAATCGTTCGTGACCCAACTCGTCATGAGCGATTCGGGGCGCATCCGCGAGGTTGTGTACATACACGAAGGGGTGGAGAAGCGGCAGAAATGCAAACACGTTTTCCTGTGTGCGGGCGCGGTCGAAACCCCCCGACTGCTGCTGATGAATGGGTTAGCCAATGGCAGCGGGCAGGTGGGGAAAAACGTGATGGCGCACACGGGGCTGCAAATCTGGGGCGAGTTCGACGAGGACATCCGGCCTTACAAAGGCATTCCCGGCGGGCTGATTTCCGAAGACACCCACCGCCCCGCAGGCCGCGACGGTGGACCGGTTGACTTTGCCGGTGGTTACCTGTTGCAGTCCATCGGCGTGATGCCCGTGACCTATGCGTCGCAGATGGCGCGGGGGCGGGGGCTTTGGGGCGATCCCCTGCGGACGGCGATGCAGCAGTACAACCACGTGGCGGGTATCAACATCCTGGGCGACTGTTTACCCTACGCCCACAATTACCTCGAACTGTCGGACGAAAAAGACGTTCGCGGATTGCCCAAACCGCGTATTCACTTCACCAATGGCGAGAACGAGCAACGCATGACCGCCCATGCCGACCGGATTATGCGCGACATCTGGACCGCAGCCGGTGCGCATAACCTCTGGGCCTTTCCGCGCAACGCGCACGTGATCGGCACCGCCCGCATGGGACACGCAGCCGACCACAACGTGGTGAATCCCGACGGGCAGTCGTTCGAGATTCCGAATCTGTATATCAGCGATAATTCGACGTTCCCGAGCGGACTGAGTGTTAACCCCGCCCTGACCATCATGGCCCTGTCGCTGCGGACGGCCGACAAATTTTTAGCAGCTAATTAACCGCAGGCATGAGTTTTCTCGACATTATCAAAAAGAAATACGGCGATAAAGAATACGCCGGCGATCAGTTTGGCGGAGCCAGCGGACACGACGGCAGTGGCCTGCCCGATGCTAACCCCGGCAATTTTATGTTTGCAACGGGCATCGAGTGTTCGTACCCGACCATTCAGAACGGCAGTGTCCGGCGCGACCAACTCCGGGAGTGTCGCCATTACGAGTGCTACAAAGAAGATATTGGTCTGGTGAAAGAACTCGGCCTGAAGTTCCTGCGCTATGGCCTGCCGTACTATAGCATCCATCTGGGGCCGGGTAAGTACGACTGGACGTTTGCCGATTTGGCCATGGCCGAAATCAAGCGGCAGGGCATCACGCCCATTCTGGACCTGCTGCATTTTGGCGTTCCCGACTGGCTGGGCAATTTTCAAAACCCCGAACTCCCGGTTCATTTTGCCGACTACTGCGGAGCCGTGGCCGAGCGGTATCCGTGGGTACGGTTTTATACGCCGGTGAATGAGATTTACGTGACGGCGCGATTGAGCGGTAAAGATGGCACCTGGAACGAGCAGTTAAAGACCGACCGGGGGTTTGTTATGGCCCTGAAACACGCCGTAGCCGCCAGTATTCTGGGCAATCAGCGCATCGCCGAAAAACGCCCCGATTGCGTGATCGTGCAGAGCGAATCGGCCGAGTACATGCACGAAGCCAGTGCCACCCCATCGAAGCAAACACGGTTGATAAACGAACTGCGGTTTCTGTCGCTCGATCTGCTCTATTCGCATCCGCCCTCGGCCGATGTGTGTATTTACATGATGGATAACGGGCTGACGCGGGCCGAGTACGACTGGTTTATGGCCGGACAACCCCCTGGTTATCAGGTAATGGGTAACGATTACTACGGCCGGAACGAGATGGTGAAACTGCCGGACGGATCCATTCTGCAATCGCAGGACGTGCTGGGCTGGTCCAATATTACCCGTGAGTATTACGAGCGCTACAAAAAGCCGGTGATGCACACCGAAACTAACGTATTTGACGCGAACGAAGCCCCCGCCTGGCTCTGGAAACAGTGGATGAATATTTTGCGGACACGGCAGCATGGCGTGCCGGTGCTGGGCTTTACGTGGTACAGCCTGATTGACCAGATTGATTGGGATACGGCCCTGGGCGAACTCAACAACCGGGTCAATGCCTGCGGGTTGTACGACCTCGACCGTAAGCCCCGGCCTGTTCTGGACGCATACCGGAGTCTGCTGAAAGAATTCGGGCAGATTACGATAGTTCCCTTTGCCCCCATGCTCGAGTTCACCGACCGCCCCGCCACCTTAAAGGTAGAGTTATGAAGATCGCCGTTGATGGTACTGAACTGAATGTACTGGAGCAGGGTAACGGCACAACGTTTCTGGTGTTTCTGCACTACTTTGGCGGTTCGGCACGGGAGTGGGATGTTGTCGTTGACCGCATCACCACGCAATTGCCGGTTCATTGCCTCGCCGTGGATCTGCGCGGACATGGGGACTCTGACGCCCCGAAAACCGGTTATTCGGTCGATGATATGGCCGACGATGTGGCCGACCTGATCGAACACTTCGGACTGACCGGCGCCCCGGACCGCGATTTTGTGCTGGTGGGTCACTCGATGAGCGGCAAAGTAGCCCTCGCCCTCGCGGCCCGTCGTCCAACCGGTATGCGGAGCTTGGTGTTGCTGGCACCGTCGCCCCCCTCGCCCGAACCCATTCCCGACGACAAGCGCAAACAGTTGCTGGCACAACACGGACAACGCGAAGCCGCCGAACGAACCCTGCACGAAATCACCACGATAATACTACCCGAAGCTACTCAGCATCAGATCATTGACGACAATATAAAGACGTCGGCAGTGGCCTGGCGGGCCTGGCTCGAAAGCGGCAGCCGGGAAGATATTACGGATCGGCTGGACCGGATTGAGGTACCGGTTTATGTCGCCGTAGGGGAGAAGGATACCAATATCCCGGCCGATTTGCTGAAAACGGCCGTTCTGCCCCTGCTGCCAACCGGTACTACACTGACCGTTATTCCCGGCGCCGGTCATCTGCTGCCCTACGAAACACCCGATGCCGTCATCGCTATTTTAACGATGGCTCTTGGGCGATGAAGTGAGCCGGTTATATTGCGTCGCACCCGCGATCTCAATATAACCGATGACCTATACCTTTCGTAACGATCAACCCGATACGTTTATCCATCTCCTGCGCGAAGTGGGTCAGTGGCTCGTGGATACCAGTCAGACCATGTGGGAGCCGGACACGCTGACGCCCGAAAATCTGATTGATGCCTATACCCGCGATAACTGCTACGTGCTGTGTGTCGACGATGTACCGGCGGCAACGTTCATTCTGCAATGGAAGGACCCGCTGTATTATGCCAACGTACCGGACGATACCGCCGGGTTCATCCACAAAGTGGCCATCCGGCGGGCGTTTGCGGGCCAAAATCTCTTTCAGTCTATCCTGGATTTTTGTCGGCAACGGTGTCTGGAACGCGGCATTCACGAACTTCAGTTAGAGACCGATGCCAGCCGCCCGGCCCTGATCCGCTTCTACGAACGATACGATTTTCAACCCACCCGGTCCCGTGTCATCGAAGAGTTCGGGCAAACGTTTACCTGCCAGTTTTACGTGTTGCGGTTTTGAGGATGGGATAAAATTAGCCATACAAATCGCTTTGGTAAGGTTGTTGATTACTGGTTCGTTAATCAATAATTGCTCCTGTGTCTACAGCCAAGCCCGCACTTTTTACCGATAGCTTTTTATTCGTTTTGGTCCTGATCGCCCTGTTCTCGGGCTGCAGCAAACCCGCCGTACCCGATCCCAAGCCTGTGGCTGGCTTTGTGTATGCGCCGGGGACCAACGGCGTAGTACAGTTTACCAATGCATCCCAGCACGCAGTGGCTTACCAGTGGAATTTCGGGGACGGGGGCACCTCAACCGATCCAAATCCGGCGCACACCTACGCACAGAACGGTTCATACACCATCACGCTGATTGCCAAACGGGTCGATGGGGTGCAGGACCAGACGCAAAAAGCCGTTTCTGTGCAGTCGATACCCAAACCCGTGGCTGATTTTTCGTATAAATCAGGCGTAGCCGGGTCGGTTCAGTTTACGAATCTGTCGAAAAACGCGAGCCTCTACCAATGGAAATTTGGTGATGGTCAGGCCACAACGGAGGTGAATCCGGTAGTGAGTTACAGCGTAAACGGGAGTTATAACGTAACCATCACCGCCAAAAACGGAATTGGCGAACAGGACTTTATTACCAAGCGGGTCGACGTCAGCAACCTGCCCGTGATGGGTACTGTCGTGGTGAGTTCAGCGGTGAAAACGAGGGGAAACCTCGACGTTTTTCTCGACGGAACGTTTTACGGCACGATCAAAAGCTACAACGAAGACAACACCGTGCCGGCCTGTGGTGATCCGGCCTGGGTGACCATTACCAAACCGGCCGGTACGTACCTGATAACTGCGAAAGGAACCGCCCCGGTGGCTTCCTACTGGCAGTACAGCGTAACCATTACCAACGGAAAATGTACGGCCCAGAAAATAACGGCCACCACCGGCGACGTGATTTTCTGGACGAACTTCAACAGCTCGTGTACCTACGATGTGTTTGTGGACGGAGTCTATCAGGGTACCGGCAAAACCTATCAGCCCGGCAACGCACCCCCGGTAGTATATACCCGGGATTTCGTCACCGTCAATCGTCCGGCGGGCACCTACCGCTATGAAGTAAAACAAACCGGGGCCTGCGCGGCCAAATGGTCCGGTACATTCACCGTGAAAGCCAACGAATGGTCGAACGTGTACTTGGCTAATTGAGACAAACGCAGCCAAAGACCAGTACCGAAATGAACCGGGCGCTAAGCTGGCTTTTCGGCAATAATTAAAAATTGTTTGCCCAGTACGAACCACACAAAAGGCATGTTCAGGTACAAGCGTACCAGCATTTTATGTACTGGCAGACCACCGCGAAAGGAAAGGGGCAAAAATCGGGGATGGGTTTGTTCGATTTTGAAGCCTGCGCCGTACAGATGCTCTTCCACACCGAGTTCGGATAAAACGACGGTATGATCCGCAAAATCGAAGTATTCGCGGTAGGCATACTTGAAATTTGGCCCGATGATGGCAATTTTTCCACCCGGCCGCAGCGTAGCATACATCCGTTCCAGAAAGTGCGCTACCTGCTCCTGACTGTGCAAGTGCTCCAGAAAATTGGAGATGAATACGGCATCGAAATAGTTGGCGGGCAGGTCAACCTTCAGCGAATCACCGATAACAATCTTTACGTCAGGGGCGGCAAAATTCTGAACGGTATGCGAAATATCAATAACCCACTTTTCTTCTGAAGGAACGGCATTGATAAACTCACACATGCCCCCAGCCGAATCCAGAACACGCCGGGGCTTATTCAGACGGTGATAAAAAAACTCGGCAATTTCCTTCCAGATGGCTCGTTTTTTTTCATGCGAAACCTGTTGAAATCGGTATTGATAAATGCGGTCGTAATTCATTATAAAATTAATGGGTACGTAGTAAAACGGCAGATAAATAGAATTTGCCGAAGGTACTGTGGCTCAAAAGTAGCGAATATCGCTTTGGTTACCGCCACGCCATCACCAGGTTCAGGCGGTTGCCCGGTGTATGGGTCTGGCGTTGGTACGTTCCTGCTGCCTGTGTGGGCCTTATTGAGGAGAGAATAACCGCGCATTTACTGTTTGCAGCCACAGCGCCCGGCCCCGGCAGTTCCAGTGCGAATCGCTGAGGGCGTAGAGGGGTTCGCGGTCGTTTCGGTACACTGAATACACATCAACTACCGGCATCCGAAGGTGCGGATGCTGCTGAACCCGTTCGATGAGGTGGTTGTAATGACCCATTCCGGGGTCGAGCAGGGTCGCTTTGTTGGGAATAATCGACAGGTACACCTTGGCAAAACCCAATGCCCGGTAGCGGTTATACGTCCGGTTGAGGCTGTCGACATACGCGCTCAGTTCCGGGTCGGGCAGGGGCATGAACAGGGCTGTTTTGCCGGTAGTGGTATCCGTGTCCAGGCCAACAAAAAGGTGTTGTTTATCGCGTGACAGGGATACCTTCGGGTTAATCCGGTCAAATACGGCGAGGGTAAAGGCCGCCTTCCGTTCTTTCCACCACAACGCCCAGCCGTGCCCGAACAGCAGTGTTTCCAGTCGCTCTTCTACCACCGCTGCGGGCTGAATCAGGCCGACAACGTCCCGGATGCGCTGACCAATGGTTGGCGACGTTTGGGCCGCTTGCTGAGTGGTATCGGCCACAACGGCCAAAGCCGTGACGGGCTGCGAAAAATGATCGCGGAAGTGCCGCTCAACGGTTTCGATCAGCAGGATGTTCCGTTTGGTCGTATCTAATTGCACCCGATTTGGGTTTTCCCATTTCGTACGCAGGTAGTTATCCGCCGGAAAGTCGCGGGCCGCGAGCCGCTCCGGTTCGGTAAACGAATCGCCGATGATGTACAGGTTGGTGCCGCGCCCGGCCGGTGCGTTTGTCGGCAGAATGGATGCGCAGGGTGTTGATTCCTCTTTGAACTGTGGCAGGTTCGAGAGCCGGTAAAGGTCGCCGTAGCGGTAGTCATCGGCGGCCACCCCGGTCTGGTAAAAATACTGCAACACCGCCCGCGAACAGCCACCCGCGTACAGAACGATGGCCAGCAGCAGGATCAGGTAACGGAGAAGGCTTGGGCGCATTGGCGGTCATTGATGGTCATCAGATCGTCATTCAATGGTCATTGATTGTCACGTATGATCGGCACCTGAGAACCCGCAATGCCTGATCAATGAACCTGAATGACCCGTTAACGACTATTCGGTTAAGCAACCAGTTCCAGCAGTCGGTCGCGCTGCAGCACGGCCCGCTGCCGGTCGCTCAGGTCGTCGGAGGCCCGCACCAGGGGCAGGCGTACTTCGGCCGAAATCAGCCCCATAATTTCCAGAATGTTCTTCACGCCAACGGGGTTTCCTTCTTCGTAGAGCAACGGGTCGATGCGCAGAAAATGGCCCAGTTCGTGGCGGGCCGTGGCGAAATCGCCCTGTAGCGCGGCATGAACCATCGCCGTGAATTTAGCCGGAAACGCGTTGGCAATCACCGACATGACGCCTACCCCCCCGATGCTGATGATGGGCAGAGCCTGCACGTCGTCGCCGGAGATGAGCAGAAAATCGTTTGGTTTGTCGCGGGCAATTTCCATGCACTGCTCAATTATGCACGACGCTTCTTTTACGCCGATGATATTGGGGTGCTGCGCCAGTTCGCAGATGGTTTCGGCACTCATGTTGATGCCCGTCCGGAAGGGGATATTATAGAGAATAACCGGCACCGGGCTGGCATCGGCAATGCGCGTAAAGTGCTCGATAACGCCCCGCTTGCCCGGCTTGTTGTAATACGGGCACACCGACAGAATGGCATCGACACCCGCAAAATCAATGTCACGCATACCCGCCACCACATCGGACGTGACATTTCCGCCCACGCCATACACGATGGGCAAGTTCCTGGGGTTGTTTTCTTTGAGGTATTGCAGCAGCTGTTGTTTCTCCGCTTTCGTTACCGTTGGCGACTCGCCGGTAGTACCCTGTAGCACGATGTAATCGACACCCCCGCTGGATACGTGTTGAATGACCCGGCCAAAACCGTCGAAGTCAAGGGTATGGTCGGCCTGGAAGGGCGTAACAATCGCGACGCCAACGCCGTGGAACTGGGTATTCATAAAAACGACCGGTTTGTATTACGACAAAGTTACGCGAATTGGTTGGGAAAGCCCTGTCATAGGGCTGGGGTCTGCGAAAAGTCGCGCGGCACAAACGTAGCCGGGGTTTTGAGTTCAAATACTTCGTCGTGAATAGATGCCACGAACAGTCCCGCTCGCTGGGCATCTTCGCGCTGCTCCCCGGCCCCGTTTACATAAGCGATGATGCCGTAGAGTTTTTTATCCGCATATTCGGGATGTAGCCGCCGGAAGCGGTCCATTATCTTGAACATTTGTTCAATATCCCGTTTTCTGAAATGGCTCTTTACCTCGACAATCACGGCGGCATTTATATCACCATTGGCTAAGCCCAGTACGTCAATCTCGAGCGTATCCGAACCCGCTTCCGTTTTGTAGTTGGTCGTGACGGTTTTCATGCCGAACTGTTTCCGCAATACCCTCTCCATCGACGGAAAGGCCATTCCCTCGGTGAATGAACCGAATTTATTCCCGATGTCACCTGCAATTTTGGCAATCCGGCTCACCTCTTTGTGCGTTTCACGCTGCTGTTCGGCTGTTTCTTTCAAAATAGCCCTGATCTCGTCAAAATTAGTGTTGGCTTCCATGTCGGGTGTGTTTGACTTTAACCCTGTTTTATGCTTGCTCTACAAAGTTAACAACTTCTTTATCAGGCCCCTCCTTACTCGTCAGTAGGGTCATGAACGCATCCTCGTCAATCATGGGCACGTTTAATTTTTCGGCTTTCAGCACCTTCGAGGGGCCGGGGTTTTCGCCTACAATCAGGTAATTCAGTTTTTTGGAGATGCCACTCAGCAATCGCCCGCCGTTGGCCTCAATCCGGGCTTCGAGGGCCTCGCGGCTGAAATTAGCGAAGGTGCCGGTGTACAGAAATGTCTTTCCTTCCAGACCGGCCCCTTCGCGCTCAACCACCTTCTTCTCCGATACCATCTGTAAACCGGCCAGCCGCAGCCGCTCCACAAACACCCGGTTGTCGGCATCGGCAAACCACGTCACTACGCTTTGGGCAATGCGCGGCCCGGTATCCGGTACGGCCAGCAGTCCGTCGTAATCGGCCGCCACCAGCGCGTCGATGTTCCCGAAATAATCCGCGAAATTCTGCGCGGTCGTGTTGCCTACGTACCGGATGCCGAGCGCAAACAGCACATTGGCAAACGGCTGACTTTTGGATAATTCAATCGCGTTCAGAATGTTCTCGACGGATTTCTGCTGCAACCGAACGGTGCGGGTCTTGCCGGTTTCGTCCGTGCCGACATGCGTTTTTTCCAGGCCGAGCAATTTCTCCGGCGTCAGTTCGTACAGATCGGCGGGACTCTGGAGCAGGTCTTTGTCGATCAGCAATTCGATTTTGCCTTCACCCAGGCTCTCGATGTTCATGGCCCGGCGCTGAATGAAATGCTCGAAACGGGCCTGTTTCTGGGGGGGGCAGCCGCGCTCGTTGGGGCAGTAGAAGTGCGCTTCTCCTTCTTTGCGTACCAACGGCGTGTGGCAGGCCGGGCAGGCGGTCGGATAACTAATGGCCTGCGTCGCTTCGGTCCGTTTGCTAAGGTCGACGCCCGTGATTTTGGGAATGATCTCGCCACCCTTCTCCACAAATACCACGTCGCCGAGCCGGACGCCGAGCCGCTCGATTTCGTTGGCGTTGTGCAGCGATGCCCGTTTCACCACCGTACCCGCCAGTAATACCGGCGTCAGGTTGGCCACCGGCGTAACGGCCCCTGTCCGCCCGACCTGATAAGTAATGCTGTTGAGCGTGGTGCTGGCAGCCTGGGCTTTGTACTTGAACGCAATGGCCCAGCGCGGACTCTTGGCGGTGTAGCCCAGGTCGCGCTGCTGATCGTAGCGGTTTACTTTAATGACGATTCCATCCGTGCCGAGGGGCAGCGTAAACCGTTTGGTATCCCACTCGTTAATATAGGCCATCACCTCGTCCAGGGTGGTGCATTTTCGCCAGGTGGGCGAGACGTTGAAGCCCCAGCGGTTGAGGGCGATCAGGCTTTCTTCGTGGGTGGGAAAAACGTCGGTGCCATCCGGGGCGGGTTCGGATAAGAAGGAGTAAAGGTAACAGTCTAACCGGCGTTTGGCCACGGCCGCCGAGTCCTGCTGTTTGAAAGTTCCTGAAGCGGCATTGCGCGGATTGGCCAACGGGGCTTCGCCAATATCGTCACGCTCCCGGTTGATGCGCTCAAACTCCGCCAGCGGCAAAAAGCCTTCGCCCCGCACCTCGAACAGAGACGGGACGTCGGTCAGGGATACATCTTCCGCCGTTACCCGCAGCGGCATGGTCCGAATCGTGCGGATGTTGTGGGTAATGTCGTCGCCCCGGACGCCATCGCCCCGCGTCGCGCCCTGCACGAGCAATCCGTTTTCGTAGGTTACGCTCAGGGCTACCCCGTCGAATTTCAGTTCGCAGATGTACTCGAAGTCCTTGCCGTTCAGCCCTTTGCGGACGCGGGTATCGAACTCCATCAAATCAGCTTCGGAGTAGGTATTTCCCAGCGAGAGCATCGGAAAGCGGTGATAGACCGTAGCAAACTCCTTGCTGATGGTACCGCCGACGCGCTGCGTGGGGGAGTCCGGCCGGCGCAGGTCCGGGTGCTGACGCTCAAGCGCGGTCAGTTCTTCCAGCAGGTTGTCGAAGGTGAAATCGTTTACCTCCGAGATACTGTGCTGGTAGTACTGGTAGTTGTAGTGATTAAGCTGCTCGGTTAACTGGTAAATGCGTTCCTGTGGGTTCATAAAGATCATAAACGAATAAGTCCCGGCGGTATGGGCGGGGCGGGCGACCGTTGCCTACCGCGAGTTTCGGCAATCCGGCAAAAAAAGGTAGCTTTACAGCCATTAATTTTTTTAGTGATGACCCGACCCATTTTGGCTCCGTCGGTGCTGGCGGCTGATTTTGCGAACCTCCGGCGTGACGTTGACCTAATAAACCAAAGCGACGCCGACTGGTTTCACATCGACGTGATGGATGGCGTTTTCGTCCCTAATATATCGTTTGGTTTTCCCGTTATGGAGGCCGTACGGCGGTACGCCACCAAACCGCTCGACGTTCACCTGATGATTATCCAGCCCGAACGGTATCTCGATCAGTTTGCCCTCGCCGGAGCCAGTACCATTATCGTTCATTACGAAGCCTGTACGCACCTGCACCGCACCCTGACCCACATTCGGGAACTGGGTTGCCGGGCGGGGGTAGCCCTGAATCCGCACACGCCCGTTGGCCTGCTGGAAGACGTGCTGCCGGTGCTCGATCAGGTTCTGGTGATGTCGGTAAATCCGGGGTTTGGCGGCCAGACATTTATTGAGCACACCTACGCTAAAATCCGGCGACTCAAACAATTGATTGCCCTAAGTGACATGCCGATACTAATTGAAGTTGACGGGGGCGTCGGACCGGGCAATGCGGCCGGACTGGTTCAGGCCGGGGCCGATGCGCTGGTGGCCGGTACGGCGGTGTTTGGGGCCGATGATCCGCTGGCAGCCATCCGGCAATTGAAGGCCCACCCACCCATTCCGGTTGCCTGACACGACTACCTGTTCATTGTTTCCCTTGCGCGACCTTTATTATATGAACAAAATAGCATTAATAGGTTTGTGGTCGGGTTTGCTGTTGATAACGGCCTGCCAGTCATCAACCAAAACCCCGACTGACGGGCCGGTTAGTTCGACCCCGGCCGCCGACAGCAGTCAGACATCCCGCGTGGCCCCTGCTCCCGAATGGGCACGCAACGCAACGATATACGAAGTAAATACCCGGCAGTTCTCGGCCGAAGGGAATTTTAAAGCCGTTGAAGCGCAGTTGCCCCGGCTGAAAGAACTCGGTGCCGATATTATCTGGCTGATGCCGATTTATCCCATCAGTCAGACCAACAAAAAGGGAACGCTCGGCAGCCCCTATGCGGTCGCCGACTACAAAGCCGTAAACCCCGCCTACGGCACCCTGGCCGACTTTAAGGCACTGGTGCTTCGTGCGCACAAGCTGGGCCTGCGGGTAATTCTCGACTGGGTGCCCAACCACACCGGCCACGACCACATCTGGATCAAACAACACCCCGACTGGTACACCCGCGTAAAGGGGAAACTGACCACGCCCTTAGACGAGAAGGGCAAACCCACGGACTGGACCGACGTGGTGGACCTAAATTATGACAATACCGACATGCGGGCGGCCATGATTGATGCGCTGCAGTACTGGGTACGCGAATGCGACGTGGATGGCTACCGCTGCGACGTGGCCGGTCTGGTGCCCGACGATTTCTGGGCCGATGTCCGCCCGGCTTTGGATAAAATCAAGCCCGTATTCATGCTGTCGGAGTGGGAAGACGACCCGAAGCAGTTCGAGGTTTGTTTTAACATGAACTACGGCTGGAGCATGCACAAACTCCTGAAAGAAATAGCCAAAGGCACCCGCCCGGCCACCGCCATCGACTCGCTGCTGACCCGGAACCGGGAGCGGTTCCCCGAAGGCTATTACCAGATGAATTTTACGCAGAATCACGACGAAAACACCTGGAACGGCACCCTCACGGAATCGTTCGGGGCGGGGGGGGATGCCTGTACGGCACTGGCTTTTACGCTGGATGGCATGCCGCTCGTGTACAATGGGATGGAAGCGAACCTGAGTAAACGACTGAAATTTTTCGAGAAAGACCCCATCTATTGGGGTAACTACGGAAAAGCCGATTTCTACAAGGCGCTGTTGACGCTCAAACACCGCAACAAAGCCCTCTGGAACGGCCTGGCCGGTGGTGAACCCGTTAAAATCAGCACCGGAAGCGATGAGTCCGTTTACGCCTTTCACCGGCAGAAAGAGACCGACCACATCGCCGTAGTGATTAACCTGAGCGATCAGCCCCATACCATCCGGCTGTCGGGCGGGGGATTCGAGGGAATTTATACCGACGTGTTCACCCGCCAGCCGGTAGAACTGAAATCCGAAATGATTCTGACGTTCCGGCCGTGGGAGTACCGGGTGATGACCAACTAATCGACCAGATTTAAACCTATGCAGTTGCCAATTCTTCTGACTGGATTTGTGCTGTGCCTGTGTGCGTCACTTTGCCGGGCGCAGCCCGAAACGACCCCGGTAGCCGATCCACCCATTCAGTGGGCCAGCCGCGTGGTTGGGGTATCGTCGGAAGCAAAGGGCGAAACCTACGGACGCCAGTACAAAGCCGTTCAGGCCCTGGGCCACCCCAACAAACTACCCCAAACCGGCGACAGTCCCTGCGCCTGGTCTCCGCTCTACCCCGACAATCCGGTCGAAGAATGGATTCACGTGGGCTTTGCCAAACCCACGCGGGTGCGGCAGGTCGTAGTCGCCGAAAGTGCCAACCCCGGTGCCATCTCGCGGGTAATCGTGATTGACGAGACCGGCCGCGAGCACGCCGTTTACCAGAACGATAGCCCGGCCTCCCGCCCCGACCCGCTGCTGCGCATTTTTCCGACCGATTCGGCCCTGATGGGCAAGGAGGTAAAGGTCTTTCTCATTCCCGGTCGCAGTAAAGGACCTAACCAGATTGATGCCATCGGTCTGTCAGATAGCCGTACGCCCGCTACGATTCGCATCAACGTCGCCAAAGGAACGCCCACCGATCTGGCCAAAGAAAACCTTGGCAAGGGCGTCAACTCAACCGGTGAAGAGATCGCGCCTGTGATTTCGCCCGATGGCAAAACGCTGTATTTCACCCGTGGCAACTCCAAAGGCAATATTGGTAGTCCCGACCGGCAGGACGTTTGGGTGTCGACCCTCGCCCCGGCCACGGCCGGTACGCCCGCGCAGTGGACCGAAGCCACCAATCTGGGGCCACCCATCAACAACGCCGGCGACAATGCCGTGAGCAGTCTGTCGCTCGATGGCCGGACCATGTACCTGCTGAATGTATACAAGCCGAACGGGGATCTGATGTTTGGTCTCTCGAAATCGACCAAAACCAAGATTGGCTGGAGTACCCCCACAGAATGTAAAATTGCCAACAATTACAGCGTTGCCGCCGGGTCGCTGAATGAACCGGCGCAGGCCGAGTTTGTGATTGGTCCCGAAGGGAATGTGATCATCATGGCCGTTCGCCGGAAAGACACCGAAGGCGAACGCGATCTGTACGTTTCCTTTCTGAAACCCGATAAGATAAGCTGGTCGGAGCCGCGTTCGCTGGGGCCGGTCCTGAATACCGCCGACTTTGAGAGTTCCCCGTTTCTGGCGGCTGATGGGCGAACGCTGTATTTCACCTCGGCGGGACACTCCGGGTTTGGCGATGGGGATATTTTTGTGAGCCGCCGGTTAGACGATAGTTGGACCAACTGGTCGGAACCCGAAAACCTCGGTCCGGCCATCAACACGCCCCAGTGGGACGGCTATTTTGTGGTGCCGGCCACCGGCGATTATGCGTACCTGAGTTCGAGTGCGAATTCGGTAGGGGAGGACGATATTTTCCGGCTTAAGCTGTTTCCGGCCATCAAACCCGATCCCGTGGCCATCGTGTCGGGTCAGGTATTGGACGCCCTCACCAAAAAGCCGGTAGCCGCCGAAGTCGTTTCGACGCTGGTGCAGGACGGCAAGGTGGTCACCAAAGCCGATTACGACCCCGAAACGGGCGAGTACAAACTCATTCTGCCCACGCAGAAAGCGTATACCTTAACCGCCATCAAAGCCGGTTATTTTCCCCTGTCGGAAAGCCTGGACCTGACCAAAGACAAACGGTTCCGCGACATCCGGCGGACTATTTTGCTGGTTCCGATCGAAACAGGGCAGAAAATCATCATGCGGGAGGTGCTGTTCGAGCAGAGTAAAGCCGACTTTTTGCCCGGCTCTTCCACCGAACTGGACCGGCTGGTAGCCTTGCTGAATGAATACCCCGCCATGGAAGTTTTGGTGGAAGGTCATACGGACAATCAGGGCGAATGGGCCTTGAATATGAAACTTTCCGAAGACCGCGTCCGGGTGGTCAAAGAGTACCTGATTGAGCATGGCATTGCCGATGCGCGGGTACAAACCAAAGCCTGGGGGCCGAGCAAACCCATCGCCAGTAACGAAACCGACGAGCGTCGACGGCAGAACCGACGGGTAGAATTTACCATCCTCAAACGCTGACAGACCGGAATTGGACGTACTTTTGCCGGGTAAGTTCAGTCATTTTATGCATTCGTACGCGATCCGTAACGCGAAGTTCATCCTGATTACCATTCTGGTCGTAGCCGCATTGCTGCGGCTCTACCGGGTCGACAGCTACGGCATTTTCTTCGACGAGAAATCAACATTGCTGATTAGTCAGGGGGTGTGCTTAGAGGGTTCTAACCAGCGCGATGTCTTCTCCAAGCCTTATTTTACCCCCAGCGAATTCTGGAAACCCAAGACGTTTGCCGACTTTATCGAAGCCAATATCCGGGGTGACATCGGTAACAGTCCGGCCTACTACGGCGTGTTGTGGGCCTGGATGAACGCGTTTGGCCTGAGTGATCTTTCGATGCGGCTACCGTCCGTTATTTTCAGTACCCTGCTGGTGCTGATGCTGTATATCTTCGTCAAACGCCACGTCCGCACCGAAAATCCGGCTACTACCGAAACCATTGCCCTAACCAGTTGCGCCTTGGCCGCCGTCGAACCGTTTTTTATTGCGTACAGCCACATGGCCCGCAATTATTCGATGACTTTTTTGCTGACCCTGCTGGCTACGCACCTTTTTCTGCTCATTCTGGAACGGCACCCCCGGTCACCACTACCCGGCCCGACGGCCCCGGCAACGCCCGCTCCGTGGTGGCTCTACGCAGCTTACGGCCTGACCTTAGCCACGGCGGTACTGTCGCATTACTTAGCCATTACGGTTTTTGCCTGCCATGGCCTGTACGCTCTGCTCTATCTGCGCGATGTCCGGGTCTGGACCAGACTGGCGTTGGCCGGGCTGTTGGGCTTCGTTCCCATCGTGCTGTGGTTCGTATATGGCGGGGGTAAGTACACGTTCTTCACGCTTAATTACCAGGCGACGCTGTACCGAAAACTGGCCCTGACCAATCCGTTCAATAATCCGTACGGACAGATTCTGCCCGCGACCCTGCCCAACATTCTCAAACGGGTAACGCCCATTTTTGCCGACTTATTTATCGTATCCAACGGGCTGGGTCCCTTCCTGCTGAGCCTGCGCAACACAACCGTGGCCGTGGGGTTGGGGATAGCCGCCACGGCGGTGATTGTCCGTTACTACCGAAACGACAATCCGCCCCTGTGGGTAAAAATAGGGCTACCGGCTCTGCTCCTGATTGGATTACCCATTTATTCGGCGGCACCGTTGCACTACATGCTGGTGATGGCAACGGTGCCGGTCGGCTACCTGGTCTGGCAGTATGCCCGCAGCGTAACCGGATCAGACCAGAAACGGCTCCTTGTTCTACTGGCACTGCTGGCCTTTTTCCCGACGGTATTTCTGATGGGAATGGCCTGGCGGTCGGGACATACCTTTGGGATTACCCAGCGGTATTCCGGCTTTTCGTTTCCGTATGTCGTGGTGCTGGTGGCGATGGGACTTCACCAGTTGGCTACTCTCCGGTGGTGGTTTAGTGCGCCTTTATGGCTCGCAATGGGCATACAAGCCGTTTTTGTGGGTCAGTTACTCGCCAAAATCTACGCCGATACCGAGTTGAAATACACTTCTTTCGGAGTAGCCCGGCTACCCAACCCGTATTGGTCAGCGGCTCAGCAACTTATCCGTCAGTACCAGCCCGGCGATACCATTCTGTACCCCAACCGCCAGCGCCTGATCGAGTCAAAAATCGACCTGACCTATTCGGCGGTTTCGCTTCTGGATGCGCAGTTGGTGAACGTTTACCTGCCGCCTGCGGCTACCTACTGGCAGCGCATTGACCCCGCCGAGCCGGATAAAATTGTGCTTCGGAAGGGCGGTACGGGACAACGCGTTACCATTTTTGACCTCCACGGCAGCAAATACCGGTATTGAGCCTGTTGCCAGGAGTAGTTACAGCCGATTGATCGGTTGGGAAACTATTCCGGTCGTAAATTAGCAGAGAACTATCTCCTCTCTGACCAACCTGAACAGCGATGACACACGACTTACAACGACAGCTTCGGCTGAAAGTACTCGATTTATACAACCAGGCTCATGCCGGCCACATCGGCTGTTCGCTGAGCTGCATCGACCTGATGATTGCCACGCTGATCGAGCGCAAGCGGGAGCAGGACACGTTTATCCTCTCCAAAGGCCACGCGGCTGCGGCTCTCTACACCTGCCTGCATTACCTCGGCGAACTGACCGACGACGACCTGAAAACATTTTACCAGAACGGCACCACCTTGCCCGCCCATCCCGCCCCCGGTCAGCACAAAGGCATTCCGTTTGCCACGGGTTCGCTTGGCCACGGACTGCCCATTGCGTCGGGCATTGCCAAAGCCAATAAACTGACTGGTTCGGACGCCCGCGTGTACGTGCTACTCTCCGATGGCGAAACCAACGAAGGCACCACCTGGGAAGCCGCTCATTTTGCGCTCGCTCACGAATTGGATAACCTCGTGATGCTGATTGATAAAAATGGGTTGCAGGGCTTCGGCAACACCGCCGACGTACTGGGCGATACTGCGTCGGTAGCCAAGTGGCAGGCCATCGGCTTTGACACGGTGGAAGTAGACGGACACGACATCGGGCAACTTACGGCCACCATCGACCGGCTGAACGCCAGTGCGAATGGTAAACCCAAAGCCATTATCGCTCATACCATCAAGGGCAAAGGCGTGTCGTACATGGAAAATAAACTGGAGTGGCATTACCTGCCCATGACCCCCGCCCAGTACGACGAGGCCGTTGCCGACGTGCTGGGCGCGTATAGCGTACCGGAGTTGGTATAGCTATTGGGTAGACCAATCGCCCGTTACCAGTTGCGCTATACCTTCAAGGCACGGCGCAACCGGTAACGGGCGTCACTGTTTCAGGCCATTGGTAGCCGGAAGTAAAAAGCAGCCCCGTCGGTGGTATTTTCCAGACCAATTTCGCCCCCCATCGACTCAATAAACTCCTTGGAGATGGCTAAACCCAGGCCCGTACCGCTGGTTTGGCCATTGGAGCCGGGTGCTTTAAAATACCGGTCGAAGATGCGGGCACGGTGTTCGGTGCGGATACCGGCTCCGTAGTCGCGCACCCGAAACTGCACCTGCCCATCGACCGGCTGCACCGAGACCTCAATCCTGTTTTCTTCGGGACTGTGCCGGACGGCGTTGGACAGAAAATTAATCAGCACCCACGAGGCTTTGTCGGGGTCGGCTTTCACGGCGGGCAGGTTGGGCGGCAGGTTAATCTCGAACCGGATGCCTTTCTGGTCGGCGGGGAGTTGCAGGGCGTTGGTGGCATACTGCACAATATCCGCCGGAGCCACCTGCTCGATGGTGAGCTGAATCTGCCCCGATTCGACCTGCGCCATGTTTACCAGTTCGCCGGTAATGTTCAGCAGCCGTTCGGCATCACTACGGATGTGGCTGATGAGTTGTTTTTGCTCGTCGTTGAGTTGCCCCACCCGCGGATCGTCCAGCAGCTTCAGGCTCATCTTGATGCCCGAAATCGGCGTTTTCAACTCGTGCGACACCGTAGCGATGAAGTTGGTTTTGGCCACGTCGAGTTCTTTGTACGACGTAATGTTGGCCAGCACGATCACGTAGCCCGCCGGTTGAGGTTCGGTTTCGCCGGTTGGCGTAACCGTTACGGCGTGAATCTGCTTCTTGAAATAGCTTTCCTTGCCTTTGCCGTCCGTGCCCACATCGTAAATTTTGAGCAGACCGCCCTCAGCCGCCGGTTTATCGGGCTGCATCAGTTCGTGAATCAGGGTGCGCATCAGGTCATTCACCGAGGCTACGTCGGGGGCATATTCATCGACTAAATCGGCCTCGGTAACGCCCAGTAACCGGCAGGCGACGGGGTTGGCAAACAGAATAACTTTTTTCTCGTCTAACCCGATAATGCCGTCGTTCATCAATTGAATCAGCGTGTCGATCCGTTTCTTCTCAAAAAACAGGCGCGACAAACTGCTGTGTTCATACTCGTCTAATTTCTGCGCCATCGAATTGAACGAGCGGGCCAGTTCGCCAAATTCATCGTTGGAGCGAAAATGGAGCCGTTCTTCGTAGTGTTTATCGGCAATTTGCCGGATGCTGCCGCTTAGTTCGCGAATGGGGTTGGCGATGTAGCCGGGGAAGTTGATGATGAAACTGAACACAATTAGAAAGCAGATTGCCCCCACCGACGCCAGCCAAACGATGGCTTCTTTGGCTGTACGCTCGGCAACGGCATTCTTCCGAAACATCGCCTGCCGGTTGATGTCGTCCAACTGCAACAGGTTGGTTTGCAGTCGGCTCAGAGCCGAGGAGTCGACGGCATTGGTTTTACTGTTGCGGATCCGGTTGAAATCGCGCCGGAGGGCGTCGGTAATTTCCTGTTCACCCTCCTCCGTCACGTTGCGTTGCTGCGCCTGGAGCGTCTGGTCGAAACGCCGGAAGGCATCGGGGTCCGACACGCGGGTAATCAGGGCTTTCTGCATGTCGCTGACGTACTGGAGCGAGACGTAGTTATCCTTCAGAATCTCGCGGGCATCATTGGCGAGGGTGGTTAAATAATACGCGCCCAGCCCGCCCAAACCCAGAATGATGGCGAACATAAAAGCTAACCCGAGCGATATTTTGGCTTTGATGGTCATGACAGAATAATCAGGTCGGTGTCGGAATCGGACAGTTTATTGAGCAGTTTATTGAAGGCATTGGTCCGCAGGATTACCTGAATCAGATTGACGTGGGGTTTGCCGATGCAGACCGTGGTGACCTTGCGTTGTTCGGCCGTTTCGGCAATGGCATCCACGATGTTTTTACTTTTCACCTGAATCACTTCGGCACCCAGTTCAGTGGCTAATTTCAGGTTGTTGATTAGGTGCCGCTGCACGTCTAATTTGATTCGGTCGGGGTCTTCGGCGGGCGTCTGGATGTAAAGCACAAACCACCGCGAGTGGTAATAGCTCGCCAGCCGGGCTGTTTTCCGAATCACCCGTTTGGCTACGTCCTGGTTCGAGCTGATGGCGGCCATGAACCGCTCCGGCTGTAGTTTTGCATTGACCGGTACCGTCGTCTCAATCTTTCGCTCCACGGCGGTGGCTACTTCCCGAAGGGCCAACTCACGGAGTTGCAGGATTTTATCGGCCTGAAAGAAATTACCCAGTGCCATCTCGACCTTCGCCTTGTCGTAAATCTTACCGTCTTTCAGGCGGGTAATCAGTTCGTCGGCGGTGAGGTCGATGTTCACCACTTCGTCGGCCATTTGCAGCACCCGGTCCGGTACGCGTTCGGTGACGTCGATGCCCGTGATCTGCCGCACTTCGTCGTACAGGCTTTCGATGTGCTGAATATTGACCGCGCTGATGACGTTGATGCCCGCGTCTAAAATCTCCAGTACATCCTGCCAGCGTTTTTCATTTTTCGAGCCGGGAATGTTGGTGTGCGCCAATTCGTCGACAATGGCCAGTTCGGGATGCATATTGATGACCGTTTGCACATCCATCTCTTCCAGTTCGCGGCCTTTGTAAAACAGTTTCCGGCGCGGAATAGCGGGTAAACCATCCAGCAGGGCGTGCGTTTCGGCGCGGTTGTGGGTTTCGATGAAGCCGATTTTCACGTCGATCCCGCTCCGGAGCAGGGCGTGGGCTTCCTGCAGCATCCGGTACGATTTACCCACCCCTGCGCTCATGCCGATGTAGATCTTGAACTTGCCCCGTCGGGACTCCTGAATGAGCCGGAGAAACTGTTCGGCGGACTGATCGCGTTCGTCAGAGGTCATGATTCGGAGCAGTAAGGTGAGTGTGCCGATAGCCGGTAAGGCGACACTGTTTCAGCGCGGTACAAAGATAGAGCAGGCATAGAACAAAAGGGGGCTGGTTCGGATGGGTTAAAAAGAGTACAAATGGCTCCGGTTCACCGGCAGGCTACTGAGTGATGTTTCGGTTCGTGGCAATGGTCAGAATGAACAAAAAAGCGTAGGCCAGTACGTTTGCCAGGATACCCATTGTCCAGCGGTCGCTTCGGTTAGCGAAAAACATCAGCACAACGACCAGCAGATTGGCCCGTATAACGACCAGTCGGGACAGGGCGTGTAGGCGTTGCAGCGCGGCCAGCCGCCGGGCCATCTGACCGTTGAATGCCGCCTGCTCTTTCAGCGTCTCCGGTAGCTCTGCCAGAACGGGCGGAACGGCGAAATAAATAAACCCACTCCCCGACAGAAAGAACAGTACCGGCAGCCAATCCGCATAAACCGGCGATTGATACAGGCTCTGTAAAATAACCAGCGACAGCGTTCCCGCCACAAAACCGGCCGTCAGCAGATACAGCGACAGGTATTGCTTCGGCGTCAGATTTCGCTGTCTGCCCACGAATCGCAGGATTACCGCCCGTACCATGTTCAGAAAGAACAACAGTACCAGCAGCATTACGAACCATTCCTGACGCTTGCTGAAGTGGTCGGGTTGCCGGTCGGGGCCGAAATGAATCGGTAATTGTACCGGCAAACGGTCCCAGAAAAGCACCACCAGGAGTAGCGGCAGACTGAGCAGTAATACACTAATGACCCGGTACGAGAATTTCATAACGATGAGCCGGAAAGGTAATGTCAGTCGCCGACGGGCAGCATAATCGCTTAAACCGGTACGTTCGGTTACGTCGACAACTCCTAATGGAATCACCTGCACCGGACAGGGTAGCTGACGGGAAACTAACCCGGATCAGCGGACCATGTCGGTGCAGGTGTACGCTCATACCACTGGCTTTGGCCGGGCTACAAACCCGCGCAACCCGATAAACCCATCGCCGTTAAAACTTGAAAATAGCCGCCATCCCCAGCGTCGACTGGCTTTTGGTCAGTTTCTGATCACCATCGACAAACTTGTTTTTACTGTAGCTGTCGATCCGAAACTCCGGTTTTAACAGCAGGTGACCATCCGCCAGCGTGAAATTGCCCGTGATAGTCGTCGAGTTGATGGTTACGCCACTGCCATCGGCCGCCAGCAACGCCCGTGCCGCACCGCTGTTGTCGAAGAATTCGTAGCGGGCACCCAGGCTGAAGGTGTTGGTGATTGCATAGTTGGTGTACGCGGCCACTCCACCCCAGTTGGTTAGCTGGGTCGTAAACGTGTTCGTGGCATAGGGGTTGAATTTTTGCTGATACCCGCCCCGCTGCCAGCCCGTTACGGCGTTCAGTCCCAGGAGGAATTTAGGCGTAACCTGATAGGTCGTCGTCAGGTCGTAGATTTCGTAAATACCCGTCGAATCTTTGCCGTTGGCCTTCCGGTCGGCTTCGTTCGAGATGGCGGTGTTCAGGTACACGTTCCACCCTTTGGCGGGGCTGACAAATAGCTGCGCAATAAACCCCTTCGCGTGGTTGTTGTCGTAAATCCGGTCGACGTTGTTGACCACGCCCACCATCAGATACGCCCGGTCGCTGAACGCATATTGCGCTTTCAGCCCGATGTGATAGAACGGTCCGTTGTTGAACAGGTTCGACAGGGAATAATTGTAGTTGATCGGCGCGTCAATTACTTCATACCCGATGTGCGTTCCGAACTGACCGGCGGTAAACGTTAATTTGGGCGTGGCTTTCAGCGAGATGTACGCCTGTTTGATGGCCAGCGACGTAGACGTTGCCGCTCCGCCATTCAGCGAGAATACGTTGCCGTAGTTACCCAAATCGGCGAAGGGACCAAACGTCAGGTCAAAAACGGCGTCGACTTTATCGGACGAATAGGTGGCTTTGCCCTGCACCAGTCCGATGCCAAACTGCCCCGCCCGCTGATCGAAAGCACGGGCACCGCCACCCACGCCGGTGTTCAATTGATCGAACGGCTTGTTGAAGTTGCCGAAGTAATAGGTGTCCATGTACCCGGAGAACGTAAATTTTCCCGGAGCCACGGCCGCAACCGTGTCTGACACAGCCGGAACCGGGGCCGAAACCGCCTGTTTAGCCGTTTTGGTGGTGTCTGCTGGTTGAACCTGGGCAAACGAATAGCTGACAGCCGCCGAAAGGGCAGCTATGGAGGTAAAAAGATTTTTCATAATGGAAGCTGCCCGTAAAAATGGGCTTACGCGTTTTGTTGTACTCGGGAGATAAGACCTGTGTCTTCGCCGGTTTCGACCTTTGTAATAGGGCTGAACCACGCGAAGGAAGCAGGCAATTAAGGTGTTTGATCCGTCAGCGTCTGTTCCTGTTTGAGCAGACGCTGACGGGTTACTTTACTTGAGCGCGTCTAGGGCAACGTTCAATTTCAGCACGTTTACTTTCGAGGGGCCAAATACGCCCAGCAACGGGCCTTCGGTGTGTTCGTTTACCAAGCTGGTCAGTCGTTCGGCCTGAATACCGCGTACGCTGGCAATCCGCTTCACCTGAATCAGGGCACCGGCGGGCGACAGGTCGGGGTCTAAACCCGAGCCGGATGCCGTGACCAGTTCAGCCGGAATCGCGCTCTTGTCGACGCCGGGGTTATGCACCATAAACGTGTCGATGCGGGTCTGTACCGTTTTCAGGTAGTCGGGGTTCGAGGGGCCTTTGTTCGACCCGCCCGACCCGGCTGCGTTGTAATCCACCGCCGAGGGACGGCTGTTAAAGTACCGGTCTTCGGTAAATTTCTGCCCAACGAGCGCGTACCCAACCACTTTACCATTGGCGGATACCGTCACGCCATTGCCCCCGCCGGGAGCCAGTTTGGCGATGCCCGCGACCACGAGCGGATAAACAACAGAGACTAATAAGAGCAGTACGACCGTAAGTCGCAGGGCTGGCATGATGTGATTTTTCATAGTGTACCCGCTTCGGCGGTCCGACCAGACGCCCACGTCTGGTTTTCGGTAATAGAGTTGATGTAAAGCCAGGCGTGGGCGTCTGGGGTACAGTTATACAAACAATCCGACCAGCAGGTCAATAATCTTGATGCCGATAAAGGGAGCCACTAAGCCACCAATGCCATAGATGAACAGGTTCCGGCGCAGCAGGGCCGACGCGCCGATGGGCTTGTAAGCCACTCCGCGCAGGGCCAGCGGAATCAGCATCGGAATGATGATGGCGTTGAAAATAACCGCCGACAGAATGGCCGACTCCGGCGAGTGCAGCCGCATGATGTTGATGGCCTGCAAGGCGGGAATCGACGCGACGAACAGGGCGGGCACGATCGCGAAATACTTGGCCACGTCGTTGGCAATCGAGAACGTCGTCAGCGTACCCCGCGTGATGAGCAACTGCTTGCCAATTTCCACGACTTCAATCAGTTTGGTCGGGTCGTTATCCAGGTCTACCATGTTACCGGCTTCCTTGGCGGCCTGCGTACCCGAGTTCATGGCTACGCCTACGTCGGCCTGCGCCAGGGCGGGGGCATCGTTGGTGCCGTCGCCCATCATCGCCACAAGTTTGCCGGCCTGCTGCTCAACACGGATGTACTGCATCTTATCTTCCGGTTTGGCTTCAGCAATGTAATCATCGACCCCTGCTTTTTCGGCGATAAACTTGGCCGTCAGGGGGTTGTCACCCGTCACCATCACCGTTTTCACACCCATCTTCCGCAAGCGGTCGAAGCGTTCGGCAATGCCCGGCTTAATGATGTCCTGCAACTCGACCACGCCTTTGACCTGCTCGTTTTCAATCACAACCAACGGCGTTCCTCCGTTACCGGCGATCTTTTTGGCTTGATCTTCCGTCGCCTGCGGAAATGTATTGCCCGCCTTTACCACAATGTTACGGATCGAGTCCGTTGCCCCTTTCCGAATCCGAAGCGCCCCACCATCCCGACCGCCGGTTGGCATGTCGATACCCGACGAGCGCGTTTCGGCCGTGAACTTGATCATCGTCGACCCTTCGGTCGAGAGACGGCTTGTTACGGGCGTACCGGCCAGTTCAACAATCGACTTACCTTCCGGTGTTTCGTCGGCCAGCGAACTCAGGGCCGAGGCCCGGATCATGTCGGCTTCCGTTACCCCCGGTGCGGGATAAAAATTGGTCGCTTTCCGGTTCCCGATGGTGATGGTACCCGTTTTGTCGAGCAGCAACACGTCGATGTCGCCCGCCGTTTCCACCGCCCGGCCCGATTTAGCAATCACGTTGGCCCGCAGTGCCCGGTCCATACCGGCAATCCCGATGGCCGACAGCAGCCCGCCGATGGTGGTTGGAATCAGACAGACGAACAGCGAAATCAGAGCCGCTACCGTAATGGGCGTGTTGGCGTAGACCGCGAAGGGTTGCAGGGTGACGCAGACGATGATGAACACCAGGGTAAATCCGGCCAGCAGAATCGTCAGCGCGATTTCATTCGGCGTCTTCTGCCGACTCGCGCCTTCGACCAGCGCAATCATCTTGTCTAAGAAGGATTCGCCGGGCTGCGTGGTCACCTGCACTTTAATCCGGTCCGACAGCACTTTCGTACCACCCGTCACCGACGATTTATCACCACCCGCTTCCCGGATTACCGGGGCTGATTCGCCCGTGATGGCCGATTCGTCGATGGTGGCTAAGCCCTCGATGATTTCGCCGTCCGACGGGATAATGTCGCCCGTTTCGCAGAGGAACACGTCGCCTTTGACGAGCTGCGCCGACGAGATGATCTGTACTTCGTTGGTGTACATGTTGCCCACCGGCCGGATCACCTTGGCGGGTGTTTCCTGCCGGGTTTTGCGGAGCGATTCGGCCTGTGCCTTACCCCGCGCTTCGGCAATGGCCTCGGCGAAGTTGGCGAACAGAATCGTCAGCAGCAGCACGGCCGTGATAATGATGTTGTAGCCGACTGTGCCCTGCGTGGTGTCGCCGGAAATAGCAATGTATACGGTCACTAAAAGCATGACGAACGTGCCGATTTCCACGGTAAACATCACCGGATTCTTAATCAGAACAGCCGGATTCAGTTTAATAAAGGACTCCCGGATCGCCGTTCCGACGACTCCGCCCTGGAGCAGATTTTGGGAGGATTGTTGCTTTGCCATTTTCGGTATCTTTGGTAAAAATTAAAATCGTTATGACAGTTGAAGAATATTCTGTCGAAGGTGTCTTTCGTGAGATGGGTTACAAATCAAGCACCGACTACGCTATTCAGAAAATGCGGGATGAACTCCTGCACGAATTGAAGGTGTGTATGACACAAATCGATATTTTCGAAAAGAAATATGGTATGGGTTATGACGAGTTTTTTAGACAGTTCAATGAGCTTACACAAGTTGGTCTGTTCGAGCGCGAAGATGACATTATGGACTGGCGGGCTGAACTAACCGTGCTTCGTGGGGTGGAAAAACGCTTGTCCCGGTTAGTCAAATGAGCCATAACCTCGACCCGTTTAGCCATTTTATTGTTGCCTCCACTCCACTTGACCCTGCTGAGCGCCCTAACCTTGCACAAATACGTGGGCGCATCATTTTCAATGACCAGTCTGTTTTGCATATCCGGGAAAACGTAGTCAGGGACACCCTTTGGATCGATTACAGTTATCACTGGCAAACCGGCGATTATCAACTCATCCACCGCTGGGACAATGCCCATCCCGTCGACCTGCCCACCTCACCCCACCACCAGCACATCGGCTCCGAAGAAAACCGGGACGCCGGACCGGTACACCCTTCAGAGCCGATGACACTCGAAAAAGTACTCACCCACATCGCCACCTTACTTGTTCAGTGAGAAAAACTCGGCCAGTTGCCCTAAGGCCAGTGCCGGGAAGAACGACAGGGCTGCAATGATGACAATTACGGCAAACGTCATCAACGCGAAGGTTCCGTTATCCGTCGGCAGCGTACCCGAACCTTCCGGCACGTACTTCTTGCTCGCCAGTGAACCCGCAATGGCAATCGGCCCGACGATGGGCAGGTAACGACCCAGAATCAGCACGACACCCGTCGTGAAATTCCAGAAGAAGTTATTGTCGCCCAGGCCCTCAAATCCAGACCCGTTGTTGGCCGACGCCGATGTGTATTCGTACAGCATCTCCGAAAAACCGTGGAAACCGGGGTTGTTGAGCCATGCTCCCGGTTTCACCACCCAGTCGGCATCGGGCATGGTGACAACCACGTATGACGATAGCGCCGTACCCGCCAGAATCAGAAACGGGTGCAGAATGGCAACCAGCGACGCGATTTTCATTTCGCGGGCTTCGATCTTGCGACCCAGAAATTCCGGCGTCCGCCCCACCATCAAACCGGCAATAAAAACGGCGATAACGAGGAAAATAAAGTAGTTCAGCAGGCCCACGCCGACGCCCCCGTAGAAGGCGTTGATCATCATGTCGAGTAGCTGCATGGCTCCCGACAGAGGGGTCATGGAATCGTGCATGGCGTTTACCGAGCCGTTTGAGGTAGCCGTTGAGGTGATGCCCCAATACGCCGAAGCCGCCGAACCAAGCCGGATCTCCTTGCCCTCCAAACTACCCAGTGCCTGGTCGATACCCATGCGGGTAATGGCCGGGTTACCTTTCAGTTCCGCCAGAATCGACGGGGTGAGCAGCGAGAAAAACCCGATGGTCATCACCAGAAAGATCGAATAGCCTAATTTTTTCCGATTCAGGAAGAAGCCAAAGGCAAATACCAGCGCAATCGGAATCAGGATAATGGCAATGTCTTCGATGACGTTGGTCAGGTAGTTCGGGTTTTCGAGCGGGTGCGCCGAGTTCACGCCAAAGTAGCCACCCCCGTTGGTGCCAAGCTGTTTGATGGCAATCATACTGGCCGCCGGCCCGCGCGAAACGCCAACCGTGTCGCCCTGCATGGTGATGATGCTGTCTTTCCCTTCGTAGCTGGCGGGTGTGCCGTTAAACAGCAGAATAATGGCCAGCAACAGCGACAGCGGCAGTAAAATCCGGGTAATGCTCTTGATGAAATATTCGTAGAAGTTGCCAAGTTGATCGGCCACCCGCGTTTGCAGGGCCTTGAACAGTATAGCCAGTGCCGCCATACCAGCCGCAGCCGATACGAACTGGAAAAACATCACTACGGTAGTTTGCGTCAGATACGTCAGACCCGACTCGCCGGAGTAGTGCTGCAGGTTACAGTTCACGATAAAGCTGATGACCGTATTAAAGGCCAGATCCGGCGTCATCGAGGGGTTACCGTCGGGATTGAGCGGTAGACTGCCCTGGAAAAGCAGCATGAAAAAGCCGTAGACGAACCACACCAGGTTGATCGTCAGCAAGGCGATTAAATGTTCTTTCCAGTTCATCTCGCGCTTTGGATCAATGCCCCCCAACCGATAAAGCAGCCGCTCCAGCGGGGCCATAAAGTCGAAGATGTTGGGCTTGTTGGCGTAGACGTTGGCAATCAGTTTGCCGAGGGGCAGGGCCAGCAGTACGGTCAGCCCGTACATGAGCACCACACCCAGAATTTCGTTTGTCATGAGTAGTTTTCAATTAATAGCACCGCCATGGAGCAGAGCCGGGCCACGGAGGCCGCGTGTGGACTAAAATCGCTCGGGCTTAATCAGTACGTACAGCATGTAGGCAAAGACAAGCAGCGAAACAATGAACAGGAGTGTAATCATGATGAATACCGTAGCGGTCGTTAGATTTTCTCAAACCATTCGATGGATTTGTAAAAGAGTACGAAGCAAAGAAGCCCCGTAGCAATCAGAAGCAGGAGAGTGCCCATAGACAGGTTAGTTGATACGATTGGTTAATCGAAATCCCTTGTGCCAAGAATTGATCCAAAACAGGATACAGTTAATCGAACTTCATGTAAGATGCTGATAGTCATAGTTTTGATTAATTAAGCTGGATTGGTGGATTGATTTAAAAACAAAAGACCCTACCATTTTGGTAGGGTCTTTTGTCATTTTGGAAAGGTCGCCGTTACAGATTACACTCGTCTAATTTCCGGTAGAGCGTTGTCAGACCGATACCGAGCAGTCGGGCGGCCTCGGTTTTGTTGCCGTTGGCGTGGCGCAGTACCCGGCGAATGTGCTGCTTCTCCACGCTGGCTAAATCGAGAGCGTCCGCATCCGTACTGAATCCATCCTGGATGTCGAGCGGTAGCAGGTCGGCGGTCAGTTCGGTGATGGTCGTTCCGGACTCGTCGTGGGGGCTGCTCAGGATTACGGCTCGTTCGATTACGTTTTTTAACTCCCGGATATTGCCTTTCCACGGCTGTTTTTTGAGTTTCTCCATTAGTACCGGACTGAGCCGTACATCGCGCCGACCAACTTTTGCGCCTTCCTGCCGGGCAAACTGTTCGGCTAAGGCCGGAATATCGCCCGGTCGGTCGCGCAGGGCGGGTAGTTCGATGGTGAATACGGAGAGCCGGTAGTACAAGTCGAGCCGGAAATGGCTGGTAGCTGCTTCCTGTTCCAAGGCGCGATTCGTGGCGGCAATTACCCGTACGTCGGTTTTGGTTGGTTTGGTGTCGCCTACGCGCATGAACTCGTGGGTTTCGAGTACCCGCAGCAGTTTGGCCTGTAGGTCGAGCGGCATTTCGCCAATTTCGTCCAGGAAGATGGTGCCTTTATTCGCTTCCTCAAACAAGCCTTTTTTGTCGCGGGTAGCTCCCGTAAACGATCCCGCCCGGTGGCCGAAGAGTTCACTTTCCAGAATATCCTTACCCAGCGCGCTGCAGTTTACGGCCACAAACGATCCCGTCCGGCGCGGGCTGGCCTGGTGAATGGCCTGCGCAAATATTTCTTTACCCGTGCCGGTTTCGCCCGTTAGCAGCACCGTGGTATCGGTCACGGCAACTTTACGTGCCAGCCCGATGGCCTGCTGAATGGCCTGCGACTGACCGATGATGGTCTCGAACCCATACCGCCGGTTCACCTGGGCTTCGAGCCGTTTGATCCGAAACTGCAACTGTGATTTCTCGACCGCCCGGCTCACTAACGGAATAATCTTGTCGTTGTCATCGCCCTTTACAATATAATCGAAGGCTCCGTTTTTCATGGCCGTCACGCCGTCGGCAATGGTACCATAGGCCGTGAGCATAATAATTTCGGTGGCCGGGTGCTGTTGCTTAATCTGGGCGGACAGCGCAATCCCGTTTTTGTCGGGTAATTTCACATCGCTGATTACCAGATGCACCTCTTCTTCACGCTCCAGGACGGCAAGGCCACTCAGGGCATCACCCGCTTCGAGCACACGGTAGTCTTCCAGACTCAGGATACGGGCCAGAAGCTGGCGCAGTTTGGGTTCGTCGTCGATGAGCAGAATCGTACCCGTCATGGGAAAATGGATTGAAATAATGGCGTGTCGTTTGTCGTATACTCACCGGTTGAGCGGGGCGAGACAGGAATAGAAACCCGGTTTGTCGGCACAAAGATGGCCGTTCACCCCGGCATTTTCCCAATCCAATGGGATGGGCAGCTATCCCGTTATTGAGAAAAGCCCGGGTGACCACCTTACTTTTAGGCATTTCCGTTAGTTTTGCGACCGGAAAACAACAAACGTACTGCACCTTGCTCACCGAAAAAATCCAAAAATTAAACGGGCCAATCTTTGTCTTTGGGGCCAGTGGCTTCATTGGCGCCAATCTGTTCGAGCAATTGTACAAAATTCGTTCGGCGAGCAAACAGGCAACAGCCGCCAATGG
>JBBQLG010000029.1:0-48298 GCA_038327655.1 Cytophagales bacterium | reverse complement strand
ACGACCGTAGCCACTCCGCCAGCCGGAACTGGGGTTCGGACAGGGTTCGGAGCCTGACAAGGTCGATAATCGTTTGCCCGCCGGTCGTTTTCAGCACGCCTTTTGCTGTCTGTTCCAGCGATTCCTGTACCAGTGTTTCGGCCGCCCGAAGCCGCTCAACGGTCGTGTTGAAAGTGTGGAGCAGGTTCGGATTCAGGGTTTGCAGCACGGGCATCACCTGGTGGCGAATGCGGTTGCGGGCGTAGTCGTCGGTGGCGTTGGACCGGTCTTCGCGCCATGTCAGGTTGTGTTCGGCGGCAAAGGTTTCCAGTTCGATCCGGTCGGCGAACAGCAGCGGCCGAATGAGCTTTCCCTGCCGGGCCGCGATGCCGTGCAATCCCGCCAAACCGGTACCACGGGTGAGGTTAAGCAACAGGGTTTCGAGTACGTCGTTCCGGTGATGCGCCGTGGCGATGCCCGCGTAGCCCTGTTCGGCCCGAATCTGTTCAAACCAGTCGTAGCGCAGCGTTCGGGCCACCATCTGAATGGAAACACCCTGTTCGGTCGCTTGCTGTTCCGTAGCAAACCGGGTCGTATGGAACGGTACGCCGTACTGATCTGCGAGTTGGAAAACGAACTGTTCATCGCCATCCGACTCGGTGCCGCGCAGGCCGAAATTCACGTGGGCAATGGCAAACGGGAGCTTCGCCAATCCGAACAGATGCACCATGACTACCGAATCCAAACCACCGCTCACGGCCAGCAACACCGGGTCGGCAGGCGCGAAAAAAGGAACGCCCACCCGGCAATGTTGGTTAATAAAGGTTAAAAACCGGTCACTAAACGTTGGGTTTGCTGCCGAAGCCATAATTTTGCCCATTCATGATTCAAACGATGATCCCTGTTTTTTCGCGTACGGTGCGTCTGCTGCTTTGCCTGCTGCTGGTTGGCTTGCTGGCCGGGCGTGGGTTTGCCCAGACGGGTCGCCCGCCCTTTGCACCGATGGGTAGCACCGCCGACAAAGTTGAACTGGTTCACGCGGATAGCCTGACGATTCTGAACCAGCCCGATGCCGTCGTGTATAAGCTGTACCATAACGTGAAATTAGTGCAGAAGGGCGTCGTGCTGTATTGCGATCTGGCAATTCAGAACAAAACCACCAACGTGATCGAAGCGTACGGCAACGTCCGCATGGTGCAGGGCGATACCATCAACGTACGGGGCGATACCCTGTTTTACTACGGCAATAACCGCCAGGCAAACGTGCTGGGTCATGTCTCATTGAAGGACAGGAAAATGACCCTGACCACCGCCCGGCTCGACTACGACATGCTGACGGGCATCGCCCATTACCCCGTAAAGGGCCGGATTGTCGACCGCGAAAACATCCTGACCAGCGACGAGGGCTATTACGATACCCGCAGCAAACAGTTCACCTTCCAGCGCAACGTCCGGCTGCTGAACCAGCCCGTGGGCAAAGATAAAACGACAATCCTGGCCGATTCGCTGCTGTATAATTCCCTCTCGAAGATTGCCGATTTTCAGGGGCCGACCCGCATCATCAGCAAAGATGGCGTACTGGTGGCCCGGAATGGTCAGTACAACACCACGACCCGCGTCTCTAATTTCCGGCAGCGCGCCACCGTCGACACCGAAAAATACACCCTCACCGGCGATACACTCAACTTCGACAATGTAAACGAAGTAGGCATCGCACACGGCAACGTGGTGATCGTGGCCAAAAAAGACAATACGACGCTGACCGGCGACCACGGCCGCTACAACGGAAAAGCCGGGGTGTCACGCATGATTGGCCACGCCCTGGTACGAAGCCCCATTAGTCAGGGAGCCGACCGGGATACGCTGTTTATGCGGGCCGATACGCTGTTCAGCTTCGACAACAAAACTACCAAAACCAAGAAGTTGGTGGGACAGCGCAACGTGGTGGTTTTTAAATCCGATTTACAGAGCAAGTGCGACTCGTTGGTGTACGACGTGAACGACTCGCTGCTGTACTTCTACAAAAAGCCCATTGTCTGGAGCCAGAACTACCAGATGGAAGCCGACTCCATGACAGCGAAGTTGAAGAACAACCGCATCAATACGATGTTTTTACGCAGCCGGGCCTTCGTGATTTCGCAGGACACGCTCCGTAATTTTAATCAGGTGAAAGGGCGCGCTATCACCGCCTTTTTCCAGACACTGCTCGTACCGGCTCAACCGCGCCCGGTTCCCGGAAAAACGCCTGGTAAACCCCTCAGTACGTCGGCGACTGCCCCCGCACCGATTCTTACGAAAGCCGGTTCAACGTCGATGGTCGAGAAAACAGACCTCGAACGGGTAATTGTGGAAGGCAACGGACAAACCATTTATTTTGCCGTGGACGAGAAAAACCGGCTCGTAGGTATGAACCGCACCGAATGCAGCAAGATGAACATCGAGTTCACCGCCAGCCGCGTTTCGCGCATTCGCAACTATGGTCGGCCGGATATGTACCTGACCCCACCCAAAGAACTAACCGAGTCGAAAAAACAGTTGGACGGATTCCGGTGGCGCGAAAAGGAGAAACCCACGAAGGCGCAGCTATTGAACCCGACGCCCGTAGCGGAGCCGAAACCAACCGTTCCGAAGGATGTGGTCGCCACCCTGCGCGACCGGGTCCCGGCGTTACCAGCAGCCCTGGTTAAGACGGCAACGGATAAGATAACGACCCAGCTAACAGCCGCAATCAATTCCGCAACGACTCCGGCACCAGCCATCAAGCCCGTTACCAAGCCCATCGCTGACCTACTGACAGCACCCGGTACTCCGGTTGTGACTAAGCCGGTTTTGCCGCCAGTAGCCGCCAAAACACCGGAACTACCGACCGTCGTCAACAAATCAGTTCCCGTTAAGTCCGCCGATGTAATTTTACCGGTAAGAGTAACGCTACCGGCCCTGCAACTGCTGGCGGCACGGCCCCTGCGTGTGCGTGAGCCGATTCTAATCGGTAAAACGGTCGTCAAACCAATGCCTGTTATCCCGAATCCGGTTTCTGCATCCACCGTACCGGTCAAACCTGTTGAAACGCCGGTTACTGTAGCCAACACAACACCAGTCAAACCCACAGCGGACAGCCTCACGCGGGTTATTCCTGCTGGGGACAGCGTTGTTACCCATCCCGTTGCGGCTAAACCACTGCCGGTAATAGCCCCTATTATGGAGAAACCACTTCCAAAACCGGCATCTGTTACCGCTACCGGAGCCTCCCTACCGGCCGTTTCAAGCACCTCTGCCAACTCCCCCCAATTGATCCCAACGAACCGGGCCACAAAACAACAGCCAGCTGTTTCCCGGGAGTCAGCAAGGGCTAAGCAAAAAGACCGGGTAACACCTGCGTCGGCGGAAGGTAGCGAACTCGAACAGCAATTGAACCGGAAGCTCCGAAAGCCATAACCATCGGAAGTTGTTCCGCATTAATGCTTCGCACCAAAATCGTGGCACGGTTTTTACTTATTGTTACTAAACAGCGAATAGTCCGATTAAAATTGATATCGCGTTAAACCTTTACCGGTAGGTATGGTTCTAACCAGAGATTAATAAAATTTAACAATTTTTTAGACAGAACGCCGTTGACTTTGTCTTTTTCGAATGGTAGGTTTGTGTTGAGAAATTGTATCTCGTTGATTTACAGAAATGAAACAAACTTTACGTGTATATGGGTGTTTACTCGGCCTCTTTTTGGTCACTTCGCTGCGCGCCCAGACAGGGCCTGGCACGCGGAGTCGGCTGGAACTGGGTCGCTCGAAACCCACTCCGCTTTCCAGCGATAAGTTTAAAAACTTTCCGTTTTTACGCTACCCACAAGTTACCAGTTTAGACCGGGCCGTTACATTGCATAAAAGTCTACCTATCAACGACTATTATCGCTCGTTGCTGATTGCACCCGCCCCAGCTAAAGTAACCCTAACGCGTCAACAGGCGGCTCAACCCGAATCAACAGCCAATGCAGTCGTTCAGGCGGAGAGTCGGCCTGTCGTTACCGAGTCCCTTCGCAGTTCCGAGGATCGCCTGTTTGCCAACGAACACGTGGTGGTTTCTAATGTCTATCCCAATCCGGCCGCCGAGAGTGCCGAAATCGACTATCAATTAACAGCGGGCGATGCCAGACTTACGCTGTTAAACATTTTGGGTGCTCCGGTAGCCGAGTACAGTCTTGACCCCGCCGACCGCAAACTGCGCATTGCCACCCGCACCATGGAGACCGGCGTTTACTTCTACCAGCTCTCCGTCGATGGTCGGAAAGTAGCTACCAAGAAATTACTCGTTCGCCATCAGTAGGACGCTAACCAGACACTTTTCGGGCTATACCTTCGTTGGAAGGGTATAGCCCGATTGTTTTTTATTATCTTTGCGGCCCTATGCAAAATCGTTTGAGCGTTGGATTGCTGGTCGTTGTTCTGATAGCCATGTTCACTGCGTGCAGCAGTGAATTCGCCCGGATCAACAAAGAGACCAATCCTGATACCAAATATAAAGCCGCCGTTGGTTACTACAAAAAGAGCGACTGGTACCACGCCAGTATCCTGTTTGAAGAGTTGATACCCGTGCTGAAAGGGAGTACCGAATCGGAGATGGCGCAGTTTTATTACGCCTATACGCAGTACAATCAGCAGCAGTACTTACTGAGTTCGACGCTGTTCAAGAAGTTCTACGAGACCTTCGCCCGCAGCGAACTGGCCCAGGAAGCCATGTATATGTATGCGTTCTCTCTGTATAAAGACGCCCCGAATTACAACCTCGATCAGTCCAACACCCTTACGGCAACTTCGGCCTTACAGGACTTTGTCAATGCCTACCCCGAGAGTAAGTTCCGCGAGGAATGTACCACAATGATCATGACGCTCCGCAACAAACTGGAGCGGAAAGCGTACGAAAAAGCCAAACTGTACTACAAAACCAGCGGCTTCAATATTGCGGCTTATAAGTCGTCGGTCATCGCGATCAACAACTTTCAGAAAGAATTTCCGGATTCACCCTACAACGAAGAACTGGCTTTTTTGAAAGTAGATGCCGAGTTCAGCCTGGCGCAGAACAGTTTGGAGAGCAAGCAAAAGGAACGCTATCAGGAAGCCATCGGTTACTACCAGGGCTTTCGGGAGAAGTACCCAAAAAGCAAGTTTCTGAAACAGGCCGAACGCATGAGTGAGGTCAGCGTGAAAGAACTCGACCGGCTGGCGGTTTTAGACAAAGAACGGGAAGCCGAAAAAGCAAAGGCCAAAGCAACCGCCGATGCCAATCGACCGGCTAAAGCGTCGACCGCCAATTAATTTAATTCATAACCCTGGCCTTCAGTTGCTTATGGCCCGGATACCATCCATTGATTAACCGCACCGGCGTTCCGGCACACTGACGTATGGCAACAAATCCTTCGATTATCACCCGCGACACCGACAAAATCGCAGCCGCCACCGGCAACATCTACGAATCGGTCTTTATCATCTCGAAACGCGCCCGCCAGATCTCGACCAAAATGAAGGAAGAACTGAGCAACAAGCTGTCGGACTTTGTATCGGCGGTAGACAATCTGGAAGAAGTGTTTGAAAACCGGGAGCAAATCGAAATTTCGAAATACTACGAGCGGTTGCCCAAACCAACTTCCGTGGCGACGGACGAGTTTCTGGAGGGCAAAGTGTACTTCCGCTACGGCAACGCTCTGGAGGAAGAAGCGGGTAAGTAAATGATCTCTTATCACTGAAAACCGCCCGGTTACGGAACAACTCCGTCCGGGCGGTTTTATTTTGGCCGCCATCCTATGCAGGGCAAACGGATTCTTTTAGGTGTTACCGGTAGCATTGCCGCCTATAAATCGGCGTTGCTGGTACGGCTGTTGGTGAAAGCAGGGGCCGAGGTGCAGGTGGTGATGACCGAAGCCGCCATGCAGTTCATTACCCCGTTAACGCTGGCGACGCTGGCCAAACGACCGGTGCTGTCGCAGTTTACGAGCAGTGCGCCCGGTCAGGGAGATGGGCACTGGAACAATCACGTTGAGCTGGGCCTGTGGGCCGATGCCGTCGTAATTGCTCCTGCTTCGGCCCACACGTTGGCAAAATGTGCCCACGGCTTCTGCAATGATCTGTTGTCGGCGGTGTATCTATCTGCCAAGTGTCCGGTGTTTTTCGCTCCGGCCATGGACCTGGATATGTACCGCCACCCGACTACGGTAGAAAATCTGGCCCGGTTAACCTCGTTCGGCAACACCATTATTCAGGCCGAGCACGGCGAACTGGCCAGTGGCTTAGTGGGCGAAGGTCGGTTGGCCGAGCCGGAGACCATTGTGCAGGTACTCCACCGGCATTTTGCCCGGCGCGATGCGGTAGCGGGTAAACGCGTGCTAATCACCGCCGGACCCACGCAGGAAGCCATTGACCCGGTGCGGTACATCAGTAACCACTCAACCGGCAAAATGGGGTACGCTCTTGCACGGGCCTTCGCGCAGGCGGGTGCCACGGTTACGCTCGTGAGTGGTCCAACCGCCCTACCCCTGCCCGAAACGGGTGTTCACCGCATCGACGTGCGGTCGGCCCGTGAGATATTCGATGCCACGGTAGAGCAGTTTAGTAACGCAGACCTTACAATTCTGAACGCGGCCGTGGCCGATTACACACCTGCGCATCCCGCCGACCGGAAAATCAAGAAGAACGAGTCGACGTTTCAACTGGAGCTGACCAAAACCATCGACATTGCGGCCACGTTGGGTCAGCGGAAGCAGGCAAGTCAGTTACTGATGGGCTTCGCGCTGGAAACCAACGACGAACAGGCCAACGCAATCAAGAAGTTACACGCCAAAAATTTAGACTGGATTGTCCTGAACTCCCTGCGCGACGCCGGTGCGGGTTTTGGACACGATACCAATAAAATAACCGTTATTGACAGGGACGGGCAAACGCACGAATTTGCGCTTAAAACCAAAGAGGAGGTGGCACTGGATTTGCTGAATCTGGTCGAAGCCCGTCTGCTCAGCGTACCCCGGACGCCTACGTCTGGTAGTTAGTCAATCGGCCAAAACCAGACGTAGGTGTCTGGGTACACACAACATGAACGCCCAAAAACTTTTTATCCTGTTCGCCTTCCTGACGGTTACCACAGCCACGCGGGCGCAGGAAATAAACTGCACCGTGAACCTGAACACTGACCAGTTATTTGCCCAGCAGAAAACCGATTTCGGGTATTTCAACCAGTTGAAAAGCGTCATTACCGAGTTTATGAATTCCCGGCGGTGGACCAACGATCAGTTTGCCCCGGCCGAACGCATCAATTGCACGCTGAACATAAATCTGCTAAAATCCCTGTCACAAGGCGTTTTCGAGGGTACCGCGCAGTTGATCGTATCCCGGCCCGTGTACGGAACGACCTACGAAACGCCAACGATGAGCTACGTAGACCGGTCCTTCAACTTTGCGTGGTTACCCACCAGCCCCATTTATTTTCGGGACAATGCCTATAGCGACGAACTGACGTCGATGCTCGCTTTTTACGCCAACATTGTGCTGGCTTCGGACTACGATTCGTTCAGCAAGCAGGGGGGTAATCCGTTTGTGCAGCGGGCCTATCAGATCATGAACTACGCCCAGCAGGGTGGCGGGGGAGCAGGATGGGGGGCCAGTGGTGACCGCCGAAACCGCTACTGGCTCATCGAAAATATGCAGAGTCAGCAATTGCTCAGTTTTCGGGATGGCTTTTATGCTTACCACCGGCAGTCGCTGGATAACTTCGCGGCCAACCCCGTGCAGGCCCGAAAACAGGTGATGGGCCTGCTGACGACCATCCGGCAGATTTCGCAGCAACGCCCCGGTGCCGTGCTTCTCAACTCGTTCTTCGACGCCAAATCCGACGAATTATTGAATATAATGTTCGAAGGAACCACCGACGAACGCCGAAAAGCGTTTGATTTGCTGTCGTTTCTGGACCCCGGTAAAACTGAAGTCTACCGCAAACTGGTTCGCTGAAGCAGCCCGACGGCTACCGGTAACTCCCCTTCAGGAACACCGTTCTCATTAAACTTTTACCGCCACCGGCTTTGTTACAGAAGTAAGGCCCCTTACGTATGCTGTCGCATTTACTCATAAAAAATTACGCCCTGATCGAGAAACTCGAGCTGTCTCCCGACCGCGAGTTGAACATCGTTACCGGCGAAACGGGCGCGGGAAAGTCCATTATGCTGGGGGCCATCGGCCTGCTGCTGGGCAACCGCGCCGATACCAAAGTATTATACAATCCCGACCTCAAATGCATCATCGAGGGCACGTTCGATGTATCAGGCTATCTGCTGGAAAGTATTTTTGAGGAAGAGGAATTAGACTACGCGTCCACCTGCCTCGTCCGCCGGGAGATCGTGCCGAGCGGTAAAACGCGGGCCTTTGTCAACGACACGCCGGTCAATCTGGAAACCCTCCGGCGCGTCACCAGCCAACTGATGGATATTCACTCACAGCACGATTCGGTGTTGCTGGGATCAAACGATTATCAGCTTCAGTTGGTGGATACCTACGCACAGGACGACGACGCCCTGCGGCACTATCACACCGATTATCAGGCCTATCGCGCTAAAAAAACCGCCCTCGATCAGCTTCAGTCCGAAGCGTCGGCCATGCGCCGGGAGTTCGATTACAATAATTTCCTGTACGAAGAATTAGCCAAAACCAACCTTCAGGCCGACGAGCAGGAACACCTGGAGCAGGAACTGAACATCCTCGAAAACGCCGAAGAGATCAAAGAACGGCTGCAATTAGCCTACGAATACCTCGACAATGCCGAGCAATCCGTCGTCACGTTTTTGAAGGGAGCCGTCAGCAATTTCAACCACGTCACCAAACTATCCGATCAGTACGCGCCCTTGCAGGAACGCGCCCAAAGTGCCCTCATCGAACTCCGTGACCTGTCCAATGATGTCAGCCGGGAACAGGATTTAGTCGAGGTGAACGATACCCGCGCCGAAGCCGTCCGCGACCGACTGAATTTGATCTACCAGTTTCAGACGAAGCATCAGGTTAAGGACGTGGCCGGGCTGCTGGCCGTGCAGGCTGAACTGGAACGGAAGGTGAGCATCGTACAAAACTTAGACGGGAACTTAGCCGACGCCCGCGAACAGACCGACCGGGCCAAACAGCAGATGATGGTGAGCGCGACGGCACTGTCCGACATCCGGCGGGCCGTACTGGAACCGATTCAGCATGAAATAGGCAGTCTGCTGCGCGATTTGGGGATGCCCAATGCGTCGCTCAAGATTCAGGCGGAAACGGGCAAACCAGCCCCGGCGGGCATCGACACGGTGGCGTTTCTGTTCAGTGCCAACAAAGGGGTTAAACCGCAGCAACTCAAGAACGTAGCCTCGGGCGGGGAGTTTTCGCGGCTGATGATGGCGATTAAGTACATCTTAGCCAGCAAACGGTCGTTGCCAACCATCATCTTCGACGAGATCGACACCGGGGTATCCGGCGAAATCGCCATCAAGATGGGTAACATGATGCGGGTAATGGCGCACAACCACCAGATTATTGCCATCACGCACCTGCCGCAGATTGCCGCGCAGGGCTCGGCGCATTACTTCGTGTACAAAGACAATTCGTCGGACAAAACAGTTAGCCGCATCAAAAAACTCACCTTCGACGAGCGCGTGGGCGAGATTGCGCAGATGATCGGCGGGGCCAATCCGTCGCCGAGCGCGGTAAAAAATGCCCGCGAAATTCTGAAGCAAAAGCCCGTTGCGGTTCCGGCCGGTAAGTGAACGGAAACCCGGCCGAATGGCTTAATACTGTAGTAACCCCTCCATTTTTCCATGCGTATTCTTCCCATTGCCGCAGTGCTGTTAACCGGGTCCAGTCTGCTTGCCTGCTCGTCGGGCGTCACCAAAGAAGACGTTGATAAAGCCGAAAAAGACGTTTTTGCGGTTCACGACGAGGTGATGCCCAAAATCGGCGATATGCTTAAGCTCAACAAGCAACTCCGCCACCGGGCCGACTCGCTCGATAGCCTGAAGACGGTTGATGCGTCGGCAACGGTACGCATTGACGAAGAGAAAACCCAAACCCTGCTGCTGACCCGGCACCTTAAGGAGGCCGACAGCCTGATGATGGGCTGGATGGGGGGCTACAAAGGGGACACGCTGCAACAACTCAAGCCCGAACAGGCCCTGAATTACCTCACGCAGCAACAAACAAAGATCAACGATGTCAGGCAAAAGATTAATACCAGCATTGAGCAGGCTCGGACGTACCTTAAAAAATAGCGGATGGCTGCTTGCCTTTTTATTCGTACTGGCCGGTTGCCAGTCGACCGATAAGCTGCCGATTCTGGGTGAGCGCCAGGCCGTTACGAAAATAGTCGATGGCAAGCCGGTTGTCGATTCCATTTACCGTACCATTCCCGACTTCCGGTTCACCAGCCAGTACGGCGATACCGTTTCAGCCAAAACGCTCGACGGTAAAATTTACGTCGCCGATTTCTTCTTTACGACCTGCCCCACGATTTGCCCTAAAATGAAGGTGCAACTGAAACGGGTGTACGAAAAATTCAAGGGCAACTCCGATGTCATGCTGCTCTCGCATACCATTGACCCGAACCACGACACCGTACCCGTGCTGAAGGAATTCGCCGAAGGCTTGGGCGTGACGGGAAAACAGTGGCTGTTCGTGACCGGCGACCGGGAGAAGATTTACGACATCGGGGAGAAATTTTACATGGTTACGGCGCAGGCAGATTCGTCGGCACCGGGCGGGGTGGTGCATTCGGGCGCGTTTGTGCTCGTGGATAAAGAAAAGCACGTCCGGGGCATTTACGACGGCACGACCGAAGAGGGCGTCGACCGGCTGATGAAGGACATGGACACCCTCCTGGCCGAATACAAGAAATGAGTCAACCACCTGCCTTTCGCTTCAGCGCCCCGAGCGGGTTTACGTTCCGTACGATTTTGACGGCGCTTTCATCGGCTCTTGTGCTGATGCTGGTGACATCCGCCTGTCAGGACCCGGAGGAGATCAAGCGGGAAAAATACATTACCGAGGGCATCCGGCTGTACCAGCTTAACTGTACCAACTGCCACCAGAAAGATGGTGCCGGTCTGGGATCACTCTACCCACCATTGGCTAAATCAGATTACTTGGCCAACAAGAACACGGTGATCTGTTTGATCCGCAATGGACAGCAAGGATCGATTGTGGTAAATGGCAAACGCTATAACCGGGTGATGCCCGCTCAGGTGCAACTGTCGGACCTCGAAGTAGCCGAGATTACGACTTATGTGTACAACAAATGGGGCGATGAAACGACTATTTCCGGCGTGAAAGACATCAGCAAAGTGCTGGTTACCTGCCCAACCCCCCGCTACTAAAGGCCGGGACTGCCAAACTGACCGCTCACCCGACGAAAACTGGTTTTGGAGAAATCCTGCTCGGCAATCATACCAAACCCGTACAGTTTCTCACCCGTAAGCAGGTTCAATACCGTTACCGGCTGCTCCGTGTAAACCTTTTTTGTGTTGGGATTCCAGTTCAGTTCCTTGCTCAGCAGTTTTTCCCGCGTCAGCTTTTTCAGGACAACTACGTGGCCCATGAGCGTGTAGATATCCTTCGCCTTGCTGTACCGGCCGGAATCGGAGCGTAAGGTAGTCACGACATCACCGGCGGGTCCGTAAAACTCGATATTGACGGTGTTGGGGTATTTACGGTCTTCGCTTACGTAGCGCAACTGACTGGCGGTGGTCATTTTCACCTTCAACAGCGCGGCTTCGCTGTAGAGCATCTTCACATTGGCAATTTCCTCGATGGGTCCGTTGTACGGAGCCACCGTTTTGCGGGGCTTGCGGGTTTCTTCGCAGGCCATCAACCCGGTCAAACTGCCAAGCACCACCACAGCGCCCACCCAATAATTGAGTCGGACGCACCACTGCCGACCGTAATACCTGAAAAACAGCACCTGATGCGGATTTAATCGACCACTGATTTCCGGAACCACCAGTCATTGAGCGACACCCCCAAGGCCAGCCGAACGTAGCGTTCGCGCACCTGTGACCCCACTAAAGAACCCCGCTGACCGCCCACAATCGACAGGTTCAGGTGATTGACGTAGTAATTACCCATCGGCAGCGATAACCCCAGGCTGACATTCATGTCTGTTAACTGCTGTCCACTGAGGTAATAAGGCGTTTGTTTGTACTGGAAGCCCGCCCGGTAGGTAATCAGGTCGCGGTAATGGTTCGAGGTACTTTTCGGGACAAATTCAAATCCACTGGAGACCGACAGGGCATTTTTCAGCCCCTCCGACTGATTGGCGGTGTTGCGGTAATCAGCCCACGGCTGGTAGCCCACGTCCACGCCTACCAGAAAACTATTGAGTTTCTCGAAACTGATGCCCGCATGGAGTTGCTGCGGCAGCGTAACGGAGCGGCTCTGATTGGCAGACAGGGTATCGGCTCCGGTGATAGGCTGTCCATTGGCTGTCTGCTGGTAAATACTGGATTCGCTGGTGCTGATGCGCACCTGGGGGTCGTAGGTAATACCCAGATTCAGAAACCGCGTTTCGCTCAGTTTGGGTCGCCAGGCGGCACCTAAGCGATAAATCAGGTCGTGGTAGTTGATGCGGTCAGTTCGGGAGAGTTGCAGGTCACTGGAGGAGGCCGTTACGAGTGCATCGGAGTTGCTGATGACGTTCCCGAACACAAACGACGCTTCTGCGCCTACATAGATGTTTTTACCCAGCCGCACCCCATTGGAGAAAATGGCCCGGTTCAGACCGCCTTTCCCCGAATAAATATATTCAGTCGGGTAATTGGCCGGCGCACCAACCGTGCCGGTCTGCCGCGTCTGGTAGTCGACATAGCTGTAGGGCCGCAGACTGATGGATGAATTCCAGCGCGACGAAATCGGGAACGCCAGCGCGACGTAACTCAGGTTGCCCCCAAAACTTTTCTGGGTGGCACTGTTCTGATTTAGTTGCCGAGACTGTCCCAGTAACCCCAGTTCAAAAATAGTAAAGCGCGTCCGGCGGGCCAGGAGGGCAGGGTTTTGACTGTTCAAAAAGAATGCGCTGGAGTTGCTTACGCCAATGCTACCCATTCCCATATTGGTCACGTTGGCTTCGCCGTACGTCTCGCCTAAACCAAGTGCCGAATAAGGCGAGTTACCCAAGCCCTGTGCCCGCACTACGGTGGCCGACAGGGTCAGCAACATGGTCAGCGACGCCAGGCAAACGCTTCGTTTATTCCCCTTGTAAATCCTTGACATTATATGTTAAAATACGGTTCAATCCCACCAGCACCAGTTCCGGCACTGCAAATATGGTCGGTTTCAGGCGACTTTCAAACAAAGGGGCATCTCCCCCGCAGAGCAGCACGGCCAGTTCCGCATACCGGTTACGGTACGAATCAATAATCCCGTTTAGTTCGAACAGCAAACCATTCATCACCCCGCTGCGCATGGCCTCGCGGGTATTGCGGGAGGCCAAATCCGGCCACTCCTCCCCTACCGTCACCAACGGGAGCCGTTCCGTAAAGGTGTGCATGGCCCGAAAACGCATCACCAGCCCCGGCGCAATTAATCCGCCCTGAAATGTAGCCCCGTCCGGTTCGAAGCCCGCTTCGACAAAGTCAGCCGTCAGGCAGGTACCCATGTCGAGCACTAAGCAATTCCGCTGCGGAAACCGGGCGGTAGCCCCCACCGCAGCCGCCACCCGGTCGGCACCCAGGGTATGGGGCGTATCGTAGTGTTTACGAATCGGTACCGGCGTAGTGCCATCCAGCGTGAGCCAGTCCACCCCGCCGATGGCGTTCAGTTGATTACGCAACTCGTCGGCCGGTCGATTGGTGGACGAAACAATTACGTGCGAAGCGGGCCGATGGGCCAGCAAACCGGGGAGCGTATCGGGCGTATCGGTGTGTCCTGTATGGACGAGGGTTTCCCCGTCGAACCAACCTAATTTGAGCGATGAGTTTCCCCAGTCGATTACCAAATTCATAAATCGTGCGTATTTACCTAACGTTCAGCCGGTAGATTACGGGGCAGAAACAGTCGATGATTTAAGTATTTTTAACGAAGAGTCATTGCCGCACCGGTCACCGATGCGGTAAAAAATTGCAGCTATGCAGGTTAGGTACGATTTATGCTGTATTAACCAGGAGACGGGAAACATTCTTGTATGTAAAACGTTATCTTGACAAAACCGGGTCATTGCTCTATCTTTGCCGACGTACCTCACGCCGGAGTTGTCCAAACCACCCGGCTGCCCGCGTACCATTCATCGCTTCGGTAGTCCGGTTCGCCCGGCCTCTAACCCGGCCCAAGATTGCTACTCCTGTTTCATTTAATGATTGTTCCAATTCGTATTTGATTCACCAGACCCGGCCTTAGCCAGTCTACCGTTAGCCATCAAGGCCACATTTCCCGCATTTTATCCCAACCAATAACACCGGGCCACGCCAACGGCCCGAGCAGGTTACGTTACGAACCTACCCAGTATGCACACAAAAGACGAATTAAATCTGAAACTCGTATCGGAGCTACGCACGATTGCCAATGAATTGGCTATCAGCGATGCCGGCAGTTTCTCGAAAAAAGAATTGGTTTACAAAATCATAGACCGCGAGGCCATGAAGGAGGGCGGCCCAGAAGAGCCTACAGACGTCCCGGTTGCCGAACCCGCCCGCCGGGGACGCAAGCCCCGCCCCGCAGCCGTGAGCGAAACCGAGCCTACCCTTTTCTCCGACGTCTCAGCCGACGACGTTACTGCTCCCGTTACACCTGCACTTGCTGTAGAAGCCGGGGCTGTTGCGCCGGTTGAGCGGCCCCGGCCCCGCGTTCGGCGCGAGACCGTAGCAGCAGCGGCCGAACAGCCTACCTCATCGAACGGCACAGTAGATGCCCCCCCCTACGGAGCAACATCTGATTCGCTGGAATCCCCGACCGAGCCGGTCAGTGAACTAACCGCACAATCGGCATCTGTCGATACACTTGTTTCCGCATCGGCAACAATGCCGGAAGCGCCCACTGAAACGAATGGTTCGGAAGAAGCAGCAACAGCCAACGGACGTCCGGCCACCGAGTTTCGGTCGCGCAACACCGATACCCGCACCGGCTCTCAGCCCAACGACCGGCGGCCCCGGCGCGAAAATAGTATCCCGGAACGAACCGACCGCACGGCCGGACTCAACCGCCGGAACGACGTTAACCCACGCGTTGGCAATACCCCGCGCGATCGTCAGCCCCGTGCCGTTGCCGATGAGAGTGCGTTGAATTACCGCACAGAACCCGAAGAAGACTTTATTACGCCAACGGTTATTACCGACGATTCGCCACCGCGGACCGAAGGAGACAACGCACCGGCCGAATCACCGGAATCGGCGCAGTTTCCGTCGGCGCGGGACGCACAGAGCGAACCGGACCAGGCTCCGCAGCCGACTACGGCCAATGGCAGTGCCCCGGCAACACCCCCGCAGCCCTCGCGCGAAGCCCAGGAATACACCAACCGGATTCGCCGACAGTACAATCAGCACGTCCGTGAGTTCGATGGTATTATTGACAATGAAGGCGTTCTGGAAATCATGCAGGACGGTGGCTACGGGTTTCTGCGGTCAGCCGATTACAACTACTTAGCCAGTCCCGATGATATTTATGTGTCGCCATCGCAGATCAAACTGTTTGGTTTGAAAACCGGCGATACCGTCCGGGGGGCCATTCGCCCGCCGAAAGAAGGAGAAAAATACTTTGCCCTGCTGCGCGTCACGACGGTGAACGGGAAGACGACCGAAGAAATCCGCGACCGGATTCCGTTCGAGTACCTCACCCCGCTTTTCCCCGAAGAGCAACTGAAACTGAGCACCACACCGGGTCAGTATTCGGGCCGGATGCTGGACTTGTTCGCCCCGATCGGCAAAGGACAGCGCGGTATGATTGTCGCACAGCCTAAGACCGGCAAGACCGTCCTGCTGAAAGAGATTGCCAATGCCATCACCAAAAATCACCCCGAAGTATACCTGATTATTCTGCTCATCGACGAGCGGCCGGAAGAGGTAACCGACATGGCCCGGAGTGTGAACGCCGAAGTGATTTCGTCGACGTTTGATGAGCAGGCCGACCGGCACGTAAAAGTGTCGAGCATGGTGCTTGAAAAGGCCAAACGGATGGTCGAATGCGGGCACGACGTGGTCATTCTGCTGGATTCGATCACGCGACTGGCGCGGGCCTACAATACCGTAGTGCCGTCGTCGGGTAAGATTCTGTCGGGGGGTGTCGATGCCAACGCGCTGCACCGGCCCAAGCGGTTCTTCGGTGCGGCCCGGAATGTGGAACACGGCGGTTCGCTCACTATTATTGCCACCGCCCTGATCGACACCGGCTCGAAAATGGACGAAGTTATTTTCGAGGAGTTCAAAGGTACCGGCAACATGGAACTTCAGTTGGACCGGAAATTAGCCAACAAACGGATCTACCCGGCTATTGACGTAATGGCGTCGGGTACGCGCCGGGAAGACCTGCTGATGGACAAGGAAACCCTGCAACGAGTCTGGATTCTGCGCAAACACATGGCCGACATGAACTCGATGGAAACCATGGATTTCCTGCTCGACCGGCTAAAAGGCACCCGCAACAACGAAGAATTCCTGATTTCGATGAACCGGTAAACGCCCGGCAGCGGGTCAGCCCGTCCATATTTACGACCGAAAGGCCTTTCCAGCAATGGAAAGGCTTTTTTCGTTGGAAACCAAAGAACAATACTGCGTTATTCAGGAAAACATTGATAATCTTGGATTTACCGGTCAGACTTGTATTTTTGGCTGACCTTTTACCCGAAAGACTTTCGCTCAGTGGCGGGGTCGTCGGGACTTTACCAACTCCATTCCTGCATGTTTACCAACCGACTTCCCTGGGTTATTCTGCTTTTGGTCTGGATGGCCGGTGCTACCTGGTGGCACGTTTGCACCATCAAGCAGCTATGTGGCAGCGACACCCCCGTAAGTGAATCCCCATCGGCAGCAGCTCCGGAGGCAACCCTGCCCAATACAGCAGTAGCGGATTCGGGGACTACAGCTAAACCCACCGCTGCAACGCCCGTTACAAAGACTACCGCTGCCGGGCCAACAGCCCCCGTTACAGAGGCCTCATTAGCCGCTAAAGAAACGTATACGTCCGTTTTTGAGCCAATCAATCTTTACTTCCCGCCCGGCGAAGCGTACTACATCAAAACGGGCGAAACCAACAAATTCTTTGCGGAAGCGACCATCTATCTGGCGGCTCATAAAGACAAAAAACTGGTGCTGACGGGCTATACCGATGACCTCGGCCGCGACGCCATTAATCTTCAGCTCTCGCGTGACCGGGCTAATTCGGTAAAGGTCAGGCTGCGGCAATCCGGTATGGCTACCGAACAGATTCGGGTGGTGGCCAAAGGCGAAGCAGACCCCAAAGCCGACAACAAAACGGCCGAAGGGCGCCGGGCCAATCGCCGGGTAACGGTGGTGGTCCAGTAAGTATCCCGTAATCGGCAACTTACCACAAGCGGTTATATCCCATTCATTCCGAAACTCATTCCGTTTATGTTCGACATGAACCCCCTCAACCTGCCCAATGCCAATCTACAGCACTGGATTATGCTGCTGATCGCTGGTACGCTGGGTTTTATCATTGGTTACATCTCCCGAAAGGGTATGCTGGCGCAACTGGAAGGCGATTTAGCCAGTACCAACCGCGAACTGGAAGATTGTCAGCGGCAACCGGTCCCAACCGCACCCGATAGGGACGATCAGGGCATTCTGAACCGGATTCGGGCCAGAGCGGGCGAACTGGATTTCGACCGGATTGGCTTCGGCAGCCCTACCAATGCCGACGATCTGAAGGAGATTGTGGGGATAGGTCCGTTTCTGGAGCGTAAGCTAAACGCGCTGGGCATTTACACCTTCCGACAGATCGCCCGTTTCACGCCGACAGACATGACAAAAGTGAACGAGATGATCGAGTTCTTTCCCGGCCGCATCGAACGCGACGATTGGGTAGGGCAAGCCACCGAGTTAGCCCGCCGTTCGTAAGCGACTTTGCCTTACGACCTGTTCTGTAATGCTACCCGTTACGAACCCATCACCAGATTTCTCAAACAGCCCCCGATTATGTTTGGATTAGATCCCCTAAGCCGTTCCGTTGCGATTTTCGAAATACTGTTGTTACTGGCCTTTGCGGCCTTTGTGGGCTGGCTCATTGCCCGCTTGGTTCTGAATGGCCGCATCCGCGCTGTTCGAACGGCTATTGCCGATCAGGACGTTGCTTTGGCCGAGTGCCGCCAGTCGAAAATCAAAGTGACCGTTCCCACAACCCATACCGTTTACCCGCCGTCACCGGTTCAGCCGGTAAAGGAGATTCCAGTGCTACCCGTATCCGTCCCGGAAGAAACAGACAACGTGGTTGTTCTCGCCCCGCTCATGACCGACGCGCCGATAACCCTCGCACCCGAACGTCCCTTCATCGAACCTATCCTGCCAACGCCCGAACTACCCACAGCCGCCATCCCGGCCATGACCGGCAATTCTGAATCGGCGGTCTTGCAGCGGATTGCCGCACGGGCCACCGAACTGAATTTCGACCGGATTGGTCTGGCAACAGCCGCCGAAGCCGACGATCTGAAGGACATTGTGGGCGTTGGTCCTTTTTTGGAGCGGAAACTGCATAGTCTGGGCATTTATACGTTTCGGCAGGTGTCTAATTTCGAGAAGGAAGATATCGACAAGGTGAACGAAATCATCGAATTTTTCCCCGGCCGCATCGAGCGTGACGATTGGGTGAGCCAGTCGAAAACATTCTACGAACGAAAGTACGGTACCAGGTAACGGTCTGGCGGCTTACATCCGTGCTTTGCTCTTTGGTGTACTGCTAAGTTGGGCCGTGCGTCCCGTCTGGTAAAAATCGCAGTGATCGCGCAGTACGCATTGGTCACACTTCGGGTCGTACCAGGTGCAGACGCGCTGCCCGTGCCAGTAGAAATGTTTGTGGAAGTTGAACAGCGTTTTAGCATCGGCGGGCAGGTACGACAACAGGAGCGTGTGCGCTTTTTCCGCCGATACTTTCGGGCCAATCACGCCAATCCGCTGCGTCACCCGGTGCACGTGCGTATCGACCGGCAGCACGGGTTTCTGAAACGTGAACAGGAGCAGTAAGGTAGCCGTTTTGGGGCCAACACCGGGTAAATTGGTGAGCCACGTCATGGCAGCCTCGGTAGACAGGTCGCGCAGGAAATCAATGTTCGCTTCACCCCGTTCGGCAATCAGCACCGTCAGCACATTTTTGATGTAGGGAGCTTTCACCTCCGGGTAATTAGCCGCCCGAATGGCGTCGATCAGGTCAGGCAGAGCGGCATCACGGACGGCCTCCCAGGTTGGAAACCGCTCACGCAGGGTCTGGTAGGCAGTTACTTCGTTGGCATGGGTGGTGCGGTGCGACAGAATGGTACCGATGAGTTCGTGCATCGGATCAGCCCGGCCGTATACCTCCTGAACACCATAGTGCTGATTGAGGATTTCATGTGCCAGAAGGGTTTTGGCGGCCAGATCGGGCAGTGCCTGCATAAAAAAACGGTTAGACAAAAACGTCGGGTGCGTTCGTGTCTAACCGGCTTGTACCAGCAATGGTTTATCAGGTCGTTGCTTCAGCGATCAGTTGCTGCGCCAGCCGGGTGAGGCCAACGGTGGCCGTTTCGGGAATCAGCGTCAGGTTCTGCCGTTTCGCCACGTCGGGTATGTTCGGATCGACAATGTAAATCGGATTCCCTTTCGGCACGGCGTAAATCAATCCGGCGGCCGGGTACACCTGCAGGGATGTGCCGACGACGATAAAAATGTCGGCTTCGGCGGTTTCTTCGGCCGCAACATCCAGCATGGGTACGGCCTCGCCGAACCAGACAATGTGCGGCCGTAGCTGTGAACCCTTTTCGCAGACATCACCCTTTTTCACTTCCCACTGCGCTTCGGTCAATTCGTAAACCAGTGACTCATCGGCCGAACTGCGGACTTTACTCAGCTCGCCGTGCAGGTGAATTACGTGCGTCGAACCCGCTTTTTCGTGGAGGTTGTCGACGTTCTGGGTAATGACCGTAACGTCATAATACTTTTCGAGTTCGACTAAGGCCAGATGTCCGGCGTTGGGCTGCACGGCGAATGCCTGTTTCCGGCGTTCGTTATAAAACTTGAGTACCAGGTCCGGGTTGCGCTGCCAGCCTTCGGGCGTGGCAACATCCTCGATGCTGTGGTCTTCCCAAAGGCCGTTGGTGTCGCGAAAGGTACGGATACCGCTCTCGGCACTGATGCCCGCCCCGGACAGAACAACTATTTTTTTACGTGAATTCATAGACTCAAGATACGAAAAAACCACCAATCCATCGGCGTGGAACTGGTGGTTTTTGGGTAGAATCGGGCAGCTTATTTCTTCTTCGCGACGGCTTTTTTGGCAGCCGGTTTTGCGGCTGTGGCACTGACCCGGGTTGCTTTCTTGACCGGTGCCTTTACGGCCGTACCTGTTTTAGCAACCACTTTTTTGGCTGGTGCTTTTTTGGCTTCGGCCGGGTCGTCACCCGCTAATTTCAGGCAATCCTCCAGCGTTAGGGTGGCGGGATCAACATCTTTCGGGATTTTGACGTTGCGCTTACCCACGGCTAAGTACGGTCCATATTGTCCGTTCACGACTTTGATAGCCGGGTTCTCGGCGAACTCTTTGATGTATTTGTTGGCTTCGGCCGTGCGCTTCGCCTGAATCAGTTCGATGGCCCGTTCGAGCGTGATGGGCACGCCCTGGTCGGCGCGGGGGATGGACACATATTTATCCTCGATCTTGACGTATGGCCCGAAACGTCCTTTGCCTGTGGTGATGAGTTTCCCCTCAAATTCACCGATGGCTTCGCTCACGGCTTCGGCCCGTTTCTGCTGAATGAGTTCGATGGTGCGGGCTTCGTCAATGGTGTACGGATCGTCTTCGCGGCCCAGCGACACGTATTTGTCGTCGTGTTTCACGTACGGCCCGAACTTACCGATGCCGATGGTCATGGCTTTATCTTCAAAGAACCCAACTTCGCGCGGCAGCGAAAACAGCTCAAGGGCTTCCTGCAACGTGATGGTTTCGATGAGTTGATCGTTGCGCAGGTTGGCGTATTGCGGCTTTTCGTCCTCAGTCGATTCGCCGATCTGCACAAACGCGCCGTACTTACCCAGCCGCGCCGACATTTTCTTACCCGACTTGGGGTCAATTCCCAGCTCGCGGGCACCCGTCTTGAAGCCAACAACGGATGATCCCTGAATGTCGACGACGTTTTTGTGGAAGTCGCCGTAGAACCCTTCCAGCATCTTCTGCCAGTCGAGTTTCCCATCGGCAATCTCATCGAATTCTTTCTCGACCGTGGCCGTGAATTTGAAATCGACAATGTCAGGAAAGTATTCGACCAGAAAATCATTCACCACAATGCCGGTATTGGTCGGGAAGAGCTTAGCCTTTTCGGAGCCGTAGTTCTCTTTGCCGATTGTCTCGGTAACCGGTCCGCGCTGCACCAAAACGAGTTCGGTAAACTTGCGCTCCTGCCCCTGTCGGTCTTCCTTCACGACATACCCCCGATTCACGATGGTCGAGATCGTTGGCGCGTAGGTCGAGGGGCGGCCAATGCCCATTTCTTCGAGTTTTTTTACCAGCGAGGCTTCCGCGTAACGGGGCTGCGGGCGGGTAAATTTCTCGGTAGCTTTCATCTGACCAAACGCCAGTTCCTGCCCGATGCGCAACGGTGGCAGCATCCCTTTGGCGTCTTCGTCCTCCTCATCGTCTTTCGACTCGAAGTACACCCGCAGGAACCCGTCGAATTTCACGACTTCACCCTGTGCAATCAGTTCGTTAGGGAATTGGTTTGGAGCAGCAGGCTTGCCGTTCGATACAGGTTTTGATGCCGTATAGTTTTCATCGAAAATATCCAGATCGACCTCGCGGGTGGCTCCGTTGGCGAACTGAATACTGATGGTTACCGTCGTGCGCTCCAACTGTGCATCAGCCATTTGGGAAGCAATGGCCCGTTTCCAGATCAGTTCGTAGAGCCGTTTCTGGTCTTTATCGGCCCCGGCACCCCGGTCGTTGAAGTTGGTAGGCCGGATGGCTTCGTGGGCCTCCTGCGCCGATTCATTCTTGGTTTTGTAAACGCGGGTCTGCACGTATTTCTCGCCAAACTCGGTCGTAATTTCGGCGACCGCTTTCTCAACGGCTTCCTGCGACAGCGTAGTCGAGTCGGTCCGCATGTACGAGATTTTACCGGCTTCGTAGAGGCCCTGCGCCAGCCGCATGGTGCGGTCAACGGCGTAGCCTAACTTGCGCGAGGCTTCCTGTTGCAGCGTGGAGGTCGTAAACGGGGCCGACGGTGATTTTTTGGCTGGTTTTACTTCGAGGTTTTTGATGGTATATCCCGCCCCGATGTTGGCCTGCAAAAATGCCCGTGCTTCATCGACCGCAACAAAGTTTTTGGCCAGTTCGGCGTTAAGGATTTTGCCGCCGTCGACCACGAACTGCGCCGTGACCTTGAAACTCGATTTCGACTGGTGCTTGTCAATTTCACGCTCCCGGTCGACCACTAAACGCAGCGCAACCGACTGCACCCGACCCGCCGAGAGACCAGTGCTGCCACCTTTGATTTTGCGCCACAGCACGGGCGAGAGTTCGTAGCCCACCAATCGGTCGAGTACGCGCCGGGCCTGCTGCGCATTGACCAGGTCGAGGTCGATGGTGCGGGGCACTTTGATGGCGTTCAGAATGGCGTTTTTGGTAATCTCGCGGAATACAATGCGATTTGTGTCCGCTTTCAGACCGAGGGCTTCTTTCAAATGCCATGAAATAGCTTCGCCCTCCCGGTCATCATCCGTTGCCAGCCACACCACGTCGGCCTCTTTAGCCAGTTTTTTCAACTCGCTGATGAGCTGACGTTTATCGGGCGACACCTCGTAGGCCGGTCGAAATCCGTTCTGCACGTCCACGGCAATACCGTCTTTGGGCAAATCGCGGACGTGACCAAAACTCGACTTCACGGTAAAGTCTTTGCCGAGGTAACCTTCAATGGTCTTCGCCTTGGCGGGCGACTCCACAATGACTAAGTTCTTGCTCATAGTATGGTGTTCAGGTTGATGCTGTCTCCTCGTTCGCACCCACGCACATACCGGGCCAGAAATGCCCGTTTGCGCCAAATATAGACGCAAAAGCATTGACTTGTGCAACACGACAAGGCCGGAGTACGAAACAAAAGAGGGGGATTATTAATACGCAAGTAACAGTTTATGACCAGCGAACGTTCGGCAATTCCCCATCGGCCAATGCATATAACGCGCAGCCTAAGCGTTGATTCTACCTCTATAATGGCCTGTATGCGCAGTATGTTTAGACAAAAGAGGGGTACTGCTTTACCGGCAGTACCCCTCTTTCAGATTTCTGTTGATCTGTCGATTGACAGAACCCGTTGTTCCTTATTTCACCCGGATATCGCCCCGAATCTCACCACCCGGAAACGCTGTTGTGTGCAGGTTCGAGTAATAAAACCCGTTGACTAAGCTATCCACCCGGCCCTGCGTAGGAAACGTGGTCGTGGCAGTAATTGGCGAGACTAAGCTGGGAAACGGAATCTCAACCGGTCCTGTGCCGTTAGTTGCGTTGATGCGGTGAAGGTGCCCTGCCACTGGTGTCAGTCCCGAGTACGTAACGGTGTAAGTCAGCGTACGGGTCGCACGGTCGAGCGAGCCGACAAACAGACCCGTTGCGGTGGAGGCATTGGGCGTGGGCTTTTCGTTGGCTCCGCTCATAACCGCCGTAAACCGCACCGGCCGGTTAGTTACCGGTGTGATGTCGCCCCGGATTTCGCCCCCCGGAAACGCTGTCGTGTGCAGGTTCGAATAATAAAACCCGTTCAGCATACTGTCGACCCGGCTCTTGGTGGCGAGGGTTGCTGTACCGGTGATGGGCGAAGTAAGCGCAGGAAACGGGATCTCAACGCCACCGGCAAAATTAGTCGCGTTGGGTGTGATGCGGTGCAGGTGACCCATGGTTGGTGTCAGGCCCGAGTACGTCACGGTGTAACTCAATACGCGGGTTGTCGTATCCAGCGAACCGGTGAACGCTCCCGTTGCCGTAGAGTTGTTGGGTGTTGGACGCTCGGCGGCTCCGGTCATGCTGGCCCGTAACAGCACCACATTTGACGTAGTCGGCTGGTTAACCTCATCCTGACAGGAAATCAGTCCAGCAACGCCCAGCGACAGTACACCGGCCAGGGCAAGTACATTAATTTTCATAATCGTGATTAACAGGGTAAGTGGTTATAAATCAATAAACTGTACATGGCGCAGTACACGCGTGATGTACGTACGTATTAAGTGACTGTTCGGTTGCGTTGTTCTAAAATAATTATCGCGGCAAAGCCAATTAAACCGGCATAAAAAACGGCCCGCAGCCTACAAACCCGTTTCGTTGCCTGTAAACGGGCGTTTTTCAGGCTACACGGCCCGCGTCTGAATTGGTCCGGGTGCGATATTTCCCCTGAAATCTTCTAATTTTGAGCCATTCGCTGAATTAAGTAAGGCAATGCATTGGTTGTCTTTATAGTACTGCTTTCGTTTAATATTAACAGTAATCCCTTTTTAGTATGGCTTTTGACCTGGATATGATTCAGCGCGTATACGCCGGTTTAGGTGAGCGTGTCGAAGCAGCCCGGCAGGCAGTGGGTCACCCGCTGACGTTGTCGGAGAAAATTTTGTACGCCCACCTCTCTGCCGGACTGGCGACCACGGCCCAGGAACGGGGCAAAGCCTATGTCGACTTCGCGCCCGACCGTGTGGCTATGCAGGATGCTACGGCCCAAATGGCCCTGCTCCAGTTCATGCAGGCAGGTCGCCCAACGGTAGCGGTTCCCTCTACGGTACACTGCGACCACCTGATTCAGGCCGAAGTAGGGGCCGATCAGGATTTGAGCACCGCTAAAAGCAAAAACAAAGAGGTCTACGATTTTCTGGCCTCTGTTTCCAATAAATACGGTATCGGCTTCTGGAAGCCCGGCGCGGGCATTATCCACCAGGTCGTGCTGGAAAACTATGCTTTCCCCGGCGGCATGATGATCGGTACGGATTCGCACACGCCCAACGCCGGTGGCCTGGGCATGATCGCGATTGGGGTCGGTGGGGCCGATGCCTGCGACGTGATGGCGGGTTTGGCCTGGGAATTGAAAATGCCGAAACTGATCGGTGTAAAACTGACCGGCAAACTCAGCGGCTGGGCCTCGGCCAAAGACGTGATTCTGCGCGTAGCCGGTATCCTGACCGTAAAGGGCGGTACGGGCTGCATTGTGGAATATTTTGGCGAAGGAGCCGAAAGCCTGTCGGCCACCGGTAAAGGCACGATCTGTAACATGGGGGCAGAAATTGGTGCCACCACGTCGATTTTCGCCTACGACGACAAGATGGCCGATTACCTGCGGGCCACCAGCCGGGCGGGTATTGCCGATGCCGCCGAAGCGGTGAAAGCGGATCTCCGCTCCGACGAAGCCGTTTACGCGGACCCAGCTACGTACTACGACCAACTGATCGAGATTAACCTCTCGGAACTGGAACCGCACATCAACGGTCCGTTCACACCGGATCTGGCCTGGCCAATCTCGAACTTCGCGAAAGCCGTTCGCGACAACAACTGGCCCGAGAAATTAGAAGTCGGCCTGATTGGCTCCTGCACCAACTCCAGCTACGAAGACATGACCCGGTCGGCGTCGATTGCGGCTCAGGCAGCGGCCAAGAACCTGAAAGCCAAAGCCGAATTTACGGTCACGCCGGGTTCGGAACTGGTACGGTTCACTGCTGAGCGCGACGGGCTGCTGACTACCTTCGAGGAAATCGGTGGTGTGGTGCTGGCCAATGCCTGCGGTCCCTGCATCGGGCAGTGGGCGCGGCACATGGACGATCCCAACCGCAAAAACTCGATTATCACGTCGTTCAACCGGAACTTCGCCAAGCGCAACGACGGCAACGCCAGCACCCACGCGTTTGTGGCTTCGCCCGAAATCGTGACGGCGCTCGTGATTGCCGGTGACCTCACGTTTAACCCCCTGACCGACACGCTGACCAACGAAGCCGGCGAACAGGTGATGCTGGACGAGCCGCAGGGCATTGAACAACCCGTGCTGGGCTACGCCGTAGACGATGCCGGTTATCAGGCACCCGCCGAAGACGGTTCGGGCGTGAACGTGATGGTTAGCCCAACGTCGGACCGGTTGCAACTCCTCGCGCCGTTTGCGGCCTGGGAAGGCACCGACCTGAAAGGCCTGAAACTGCTCATCAAAGCCAAAGGCAAGTGTACGACCGACCATATTTCGATGGCGGGTCCGTGGCTGAAATACCGGGGGCATTTGGACAACATTTCCAACAACATGCTCATCGGTGCGGTGAACTTCTACAACGAGAAGACCAACACCGTGAAAAACGAACTGACCGGCGAATACGGCGAGGTACCGGCGGTGCAACGGGCGTATAAAGCCGCTCACATCGGCACGGTGGTCGTCGGCGACGAAAACTACGGCGAAGGCTCCTCGCGGGAACATGCCGCCATGGAACCGCGCTTCCTCGGGGTTCGGGCCATTCTGGTGCGGTCGTTCGCCCGGATTCACGAGACGAACCTGAAAAAGCAGGGAATGCTCGCCCTGACCTTTGCCAATCCGGCCGACTACGACAAGATTCAGGAAGACGATACCATCGACATCGACGGGCTGACCGAGTTTTCGCCGGGTCGTCCGCTGGAAATCGTTCTGCATCACGCCGACGGTTCAACGGATGAAATCATGGCCAACCACACCTACAACGAAGGTCAGATCGAGTGGTTCAAGGCCGGTGCCGCCCTGAACCTGATTCGGATGAAGGTCAGCGCCTAACGGGTAAAGTTGCCGTACAGGCAGCATTGATAAACCCCGGCCACCGATGCACAACGCATGGGTGGCCGGGGTTCTTTTTTACCATGACTTCGCACGAGTCAGATAATAGTCTATGCACATTATTCCTCTTCCGGCACCAGTATTTTCTCGTACTGATTATGAACGGCCAGGATAGCCACCCCAAAAAGCACAGCCATAACAATCAAGCCCGTATTGAGTAATCCCTCGCTGGCGAAGGATAATTTTATCAGGATCGTCGAAATAATGAACCCCGAATTGCGGATGACTTTACTGAATTGATCCGTGTGCAGAAACGAAATCAACAGCAGGAGCACATCCGTTAAGATCAGCACCGTAAAGAATTCATCGAAAAATATTTTATTAACGTCCCTAATCGTGCTGATTGCCTGCGTGATCGAGAAGAAGTTTTCATACACCCAGTGGCTAAAGCTATAAACCGCCAGAACCAGTAATACAGGAATTAAACAGATGGCTATCGTTTTTTTCATGCGGATGAAATTTCTGATCTCCACCGAGACGGACGGGTTTTTGACCAGACCTGATTTGGTGGCACTCAGCCGGTAGAACAGGAACAGCAGGTAGAACAGGGCAACAGTGGCTACCAGGTCGTAGGTGAACTGTAGATCGTCTTTCACGGTGAACCAGTTGGCTGTCAGTTCTAACTTCGATAAGTCTTTGAAAACCCGCCGGATAAGAATCAGCGTGATAATTTCGTACTGTTTACCAATGTACGTGGTCGTTGATTTCGGCAGGTAATATACCAGCAGGTATACCTCGTAGATCAGGATAAACGAAAACGGCGTGTAAATAGCAGCGATTGGATTAGTCAATAATTTGGAATAATCATTGAGTTCCAGCACGTGAAAATCGACCAGAGCGATCAGCAGCAGGTGAACAAAAAAGCTGATGATGGCAATAACAATAATCGTCAGTTCACTTTTTTCCCGGGTCGTCTTGGAAAGAAGTTTAGCGTAAAAAAAGTCAACTGTTTTTCCATTACTGTTCATGGTGTATGGTGGTTTAAGGAGCAATTTGACGCACAACGTGGGCTTCGCTGACGAAGTAAGCAGTTGTTGAATCAATACGCCTGATTTTTCGGAAAATCAATTTCCTGAGCCACCTCGTCCGCCCCCCGTTCTGCCGAAATCAGCATCGTTTTCGGGGTGAACCGCAACAGCGGTAAAGTAAGCAACTCATTATGAAGGTTGGTAAAGTTTCAGAACTTTGCCACTCTGTTAAACTGCTTCCTATGCCCAACGCCCCCCTTGCCGCCCTGTTCGATATGGACGGCGTTCTTGTTCCGAATGCGCCTTATCACCTGCAGGCCTGGTATCAGTTCGCGGCCAACCATGGCGTAGTTCTCACTGAGGCCGGTTACATGGCGCACATGAACGGCCACGTGGCTAAAGACTCGCTGGAATTTTTGTTCGAACGTCCATTGTCGGCCGATGAACTGGCCACCTATACCGAAGAAAAAGAAGCCGTTTACCGGGACCTCTACCGCACCGTATTGGCCACAACCCGCGGTCTGATTCCTTTCCTGGACGAGCTGAAGGCACACGGGGTCCGGCTCGCAGTAGGCACCTCGGCCCCGGTCAGCAACATTGGCTTTACCCTGGACGGTTTGGGAATACGGTCTTATTTCGATGTGGTTGTGGATGCGTCGATGATTCAGCGCGGCAAACCTGACCCCGAAATTTACCTCAAAGCCGCCGAATGGGTTAGCGTTCCACCTAACCGCTGCCTTGTGTTTGAAGATGCCGTCGCGGGCATCGAAGCGGGCATTCGGGCGGGCATGAAGGTTGTGGCACTGGCGACAACACACACCAGCGACGAGTTGGCCCATACCGGTGCCAACCTGATTATTAATGATTTTACGCAGATTCAACTGAACCCGGATTTGCTGGCTTTACTGAACGGGTAATTTACATCGACCAACCATCCAATGCTTGTAGGTATCGAAATAGGCGGCACTAAACTGCAACTCGTCACTGGTAATTCGACCGGAGCCATTGCAGAACGTTTCCGTTACACCGTTGACCCGCAGCAGGGAGCAACCGGTATTCTGGCGCAATTAGAAACAGCATTGACGCATCTTACCGAACCGCCAACGGCCATTGGCGTGGGTTTCGGCGGACCGGTCGATTGGCAGACTGGCCGCATCAGCACGTCGCACCAGATTGATGGCTGGGCAGGCTTTGATCTGGCGGGCTGGCTCCGCGAACGAACCAGTTGCCCGCAAATTCGGATCGAGAACGACGCGAACACAGCCGCCCTGGGGGAAGCCCGGTATGGCATAGCATCGGGTTTTGAACACGTTTTTTACGTAACGCTGGGCAGTGGCGTTGGGGGCGGTATGGTGGTGAATCAGCAACTGTACCACGGCCTGACGCCCGGCGAAGCTGAAATTGGGCACCTCTGGCTGGTACCACCCGATGCATCGGGGCAGAACGGACAAACCATCGAGCAGACCTGTTCCGGCTGGGCCATCGACCGGCAAATTCGCGAACTATTACCCGAGCTACCCGTTGATTCGCCCCTGAAACGACTCATTGGCAACAGCGTCGGCCGGGAGTCTACGTTTTTGCACGCAGCTTATGAACAAAGCGACCCTGTCGCCCGGATGCTCATCGAACAAATTGGCTCCATCCTGGCGTTGGGATTATCGCACGTGGTGCATTTGTTTCACCCGCAGGCCATTGTCCTCGGCGGTAGCCTGTCACTCATTGGCGAACCGTTGCGGGCGGCTGTCCGTACGGCCCTGCCGCGTTTCGTAATGCCATCCTTCCGCCCCGGTCCGGTCGTTCTATTAGCCAAATTGGGCGAAGACGCCGTGCCCATTGGAGCCCTGGCATTAAGTAGTTTTCAGTGATCAGGGATTAGTAGTTAGTGCATTACACGAATCCCCAGCCCCTGCCCACTAACCCCTTTCTGATGACCTACTGCCAAAATTACCTTGCCCAACAGAAAGCCGCTCTCGGTTCGATTCCCCTTGAACGGGTAGCCTACCTTGCCGATTTATTGAAAAAAGCATGGGCGGAAGACCGGCAATTGTTTGTTTTTGGCAACGGCGGCAGCGGCACCAACGGGTCGCACTTTGTGACAGACCTGGGCAAAAGTGCGTCGGACCGGCTGGGAAAGCGTTTCCGGTGTCTATCGCTTAACGAAAACGTGGCCTGGATTACAGCATTGGGCAACGATTACAGTTACGAAGACGTGTTTGTCGGGCAACTTCAGAACTACGCCCGCCCCGGCGATCTGGTGCTGACCATGAGTGTCAGCGGCTCCTCCTCCCCCAACCTTGTCAAAGCCGTGCAGTGGGCCAACGACCACGACCTGACTACCATCGCGCTCATTGGTGGTAAACGCGGCCGGTTAGCCAATTTGGCCCGCGAAGTAATCGTGATCGACTCGGAACACTACGGCCGGGTCGAAGATGCGCACATGGCCATCTGCCACATGCTGTGTTATTATTTTATTGAGAGTTAGTGGCCAGAGGGTAGTGGCAAGTGCATGATCGCCTGACTCATAACTAATTACTTGCCACTGACTACCGACCCCTAACTATACCGGTCGTTGCGCCAGGGATAAGCGGTGTTGGAGTAGCCGCGTTCTTCCCAGAAACCGAGTTTATTACCAGCCATAAACTCAATGCGCTTGATCCACTTGGCCCCTTTCCAGGCGTATAGCTGGGGCGTAATCATGCGCAACGGTCCACCGTGTTCGCGGGTGAGGGGTTTACCGTCGGCGGTATGTACCAGCAGCACATCCGGTTTCAGGGCTTCTTCGAGGGCGATGTTAGTGGCGTAGCCGTCGTAGCCGTAACACATCACGTGGGTGGCCGTGCCTTTGGGCATTACCAGCGCGGCAACATCCATAAACCGGACACCCACCCAGGGCACATCGAGCCGCGACCAGGTGGTAACGCAGTGAAAATCACTAATATCCTCTACCTGAGGCAGGGCCATCAGGTCATCCCACTTCAGACGGGTGGGTTCTTCTACTTCCCCGTCGATATTGAGTTGCCATTTATCGAGCGGAATGCTGGGCTGATAACCCAGATCCAGTACCGGCCATTTCGTGGTCAGGGTCTGGCCAACCGGCGTGGCGGGCATCCCGTGCCGGTTTAGCGGTCCCTTGCCCTGTGGTTTGTGCGGTCCGTCGATACGATCCAGTACAGACGGTGTCTGGGCCATTTTGGCCTCAAACCGGCGCTTGAGTTTCAGCCGGGCTTCGACGATTTTATCCTGCTTTTCGTTGGCTTCCATGTGCGTAAACGTTTGTTGAAGGATTAACCCAAACCGGCCCGGCAGGGTTTCGTTGCCGGACCAGGTTGTTTCATTTGAGCGGAGATGCCAACACGGCTCTGAACGGGCACACGCAATCGGGTAATCTGCTGACTACCAGCCCTGATTTTCGACTGTATTACAGTCTAATTTTTTCTTATTGTTAAGCTTCTTTAAATCCTAAAATTTCCCGATTTAAAGCCTTAGATTTAATGGCTTTTTTGGCCGTTTTCGGTGTTATCATACGCGGGTCTGTTGTCGGCTGTCCCGTGCTCCGCTGCTCTTTCTGCCAGAAGATCAGTCTCAGGAGAAACACTCCGGAAATTTCAAAATCACCTCGTTTCGTTTACCCCCTTCATTCACCGAAAATGGCCCTGTCCACAGCCGTCCGGGTCAGAATGGTTGGCTAAAACCGGTTCCACGCACGTGAGCCAGCGGACAGATTTTGTCATGAGCAGACAAAAAAGTAATTAAAACCGTAACCGTTTATCAACACACTTTAACCCCGTTTCGCTCTATGAACATACACGCTCGGGTCCTCTCCGATCAGGAAGACCCGATGGATAGTCAGACTATCTGCTCAACTGACTACCGAAAAGAGCAAGCCATTCAGGCAAATCAGGCCTTCGATGATGCCGTCCGCCAATACCTCCGCGACTGGATCGAACGGGGTAAGACCACCGATCCGAGCCAGTGCCCCGACAGTGAGACCGACACCGAAGCCTTTATTGAACAGGGAGCCTTACGCAGTTTCTTCAAGCATCGGGAGGATGCCCTTGAACGACTCCTCGACAACGACACCATTGCCAGTCACCTGCTCCGCTCCAGCGATCAGGTTTATTTTCAGCAGGACGCCTACCAGCCCCTCCTGGCCAAATTTGAGCAGCGCATTTACAATTTAGCCGCCCACCGCGAGCACCTCGAAGTACCGTTCCGTTACAGTTCGGCCAGTCGGCAGGGCGATCACGGCGATAGCGTTATGCTGGCCGATATGCCCGCCGATCAGGTTCGGGAAGACATTGGCCTTTATTTTGGCACCCGCCGTTCCGACACCACTGCCCTGACTATTCTGGCCCGGCAACTGCGCCGGGAAGCGGAAGAAACCACTACGTTACCCGTTCACGTCATCACCAAAGGCTATATGCTCGACTCACTGAAGCTTGTGCGGCAGATGACCGAGCAGTTTCAGCAGGAGAACGATACCCGGCTGCATTGTTTTGTGATTCAGCGACGCCACGCCCACGACGACCGTCATCTGGGTGCGGCCCTGCTGCTGATGAATCCCGAACACGCCGACGCCCCCCAGCGGGTTATTTTCTGCGATACCCTGAATCCGTCGGGACAGCAGCCACCCTGGTGGCATACGTTTCGCCGTGCCCTCGATGCCGCTTTTCCGCAGCCCGCCGAGCAATTGCCCACCGCAGCCCGGCTGGAAGATGGTGGCGTAAATTTGCAGCGGCTGCACGACGGCGTACCCGTTCGGCACCAGGACATCGACTGCGCGTTTTATACTGCCTCGATGGGCCGTGCGCTGATTCACATCGCTAAAACGGACCCGGCTTTACTCATCGACGGTTCCATCGACGAAATTGTCAGTCAAATGACTGGCGCCATGACCGAATATTTTGTGCGGGCGAACCAGCCCAAAGACCCGGCCGACGTGCGGGAAGTAAACGTCGTTCGCCGGTGGAATACCGGTCGGCAGGCGATCAAACACATCCGCGACGGTCACAAAGAACTGGCAGGTTCTTAAATCGACGTTACCGACCGGCAACCGGCCGGGTCAGTAACTGGTCGATGGTATAGACCGTACCATTTTTTACGACGACTTCTACCTTACGGGCATCCTCAATCCGGGTGAGCGGGTCACCGGTTACGACAACCAGATCGGCCAGCTTACCCGGTTCGATGGAGCCTAAATCGTTTGCGACGCCTACGGCTTCGGCTGCCCAGAGGGTGGCCGACCGCAGGGCCTCGTACGGCGATAATCCTCCCCCCACAAACGATTGCAGTTCGGTGTGCAGGCTCAGGCCGTACGGCACAAACGGGCTGTCGGTGCCGGTCGTTACGTGCGCCCCGGCCACGACCAATGCTTTCAGCGTTTTCTGGAGACTGCCGAAATTATCCAGGTACCCGGGATACAGCTTGGGCAACTGCGCCGATTCGGTCAGTAGCCGAATGGTGTAGGCCTCGGAGAAAAACGTGCGGTACTGCCGGTTCTTCAGCAGGTTGCTGTCTTTGGCAACCATCGTGTTGAAGCCGCCCTGCAACGAAGCCGTTGGCGTGATGTTCATCTGCGACGCGGCCAATAGCTGAATCACATCCCCGTACGTCCGGTTTACCGCCGAAATCTTGGGCGAATACCCCCGTCGGCTGGTACCGCCAATGTGCTCCACGGCATCGACCTGATAACTCATGGCCGGGTAAATCTCGTGCGACGATACCGGCATTCCGTGCGCATGGGCAAAGGTCGTGATGCGCTGCTGCATGGCGTCGGGCAAGCGCACGTAGGTTTTTATCATGTCGTAGTTCAGCCGGACGGCGCGGTTCAGTTCACGGTCGAGGTGTTCGGGCGTGAGTACGCTCACGGCGGCACCGTAGTAAATGCGTCGGCCATCGGTGAGACCACCCGTGAAAAACTGGCGCGGACCCGGTCGGCGGTTGGTCGACCAGGCTTCTTTGCGTTCCAGTGCATCGTACGGGTCGGCACCCGGCTCGCGCAACGACGTGATGCCGAACGACAGCCACAGTCGCCCCAACTGCTCGCCCGACATAGCGTGTTGGTGGGTGTGGCACTCGAACAGACCCGGCATCACGGTTTTGTCCGATGCGTCGATGAGTTGCCCCGACCGGCCGGCTTTGTGCGGTTCGATGGCCCGAATCCGGTTGCCGGTTATCAGAATATCGACGTTGGTTTGGTACGTCGCCGACCGCCCGTCGAACAGCCGCCCGGCATGAATGACCGTTTGCGCGGTGGACTGCGGGAGTCGATAGGTCAGGTCCAACGGGATCGCTTCGGTCCGGCCATCGGCCACGACAACCTGTTTCAGTCGGTCGGTGGCGAGGAAAACAAGGCGTTTGGCGTCGGCGGTCCAGGTAGGAGCTTCGGCGAGTTCGGTCGTCAGGACGCGGGGTTGTCCGGTCAGGTTGCCGCTGCCGTCGGTCGTGACGACCCACAACAGCCCGTCCTGAATGTAGGCCATCATCGCGCCGTCGGGCGACCAGACGGGGCCATTTTTGCTGCGGCTTCCCAGCGACCGGCCTTGTTCGGGCGAAACGGCGCGGTCGGGTTTGCCGTCGAGCGATACCAGCAGAATCTCGCTGATGCCCTCCCGATACCGCGACGAATAGACCTGCAACGCCGACAGGGCCAGCATTTTCCCGTCGGGCGACCAACTCGGCTGACTCGGCACAAACAGCGATTCGTGGCGTTTCTCAAACTGACCCGTTTTCGCGTCGGCGATGAACAGCGTACTGCGGCCCCAGGCGTTGCGCGGGTCGGCCTGATAAAACGCCAGCTTCGACCCGTCCGGCGACCAGCTCAGGAAATGGAGTTCATCCGGCACATCGACTAAGCACTGTTCGTCGCCGGTAGCCAGCGTCCGCACCCAAACGTCCATGTTGCCGTTTCGATCCGACATAAATGCCAGTTTAGTACCATCGGGCGAGAACGCAGGGTCGGTTTCGGCGAAGGCATCGTTGGTGAGTTGGGCGGGCTTTGGGTTGCCGATGGTCAGCAGCCACAGATCGCCGAGGGCGGCAAACGCTATTTGTTTCCCGTCGGGGGAGACGCAAGGCCCTTTGATACCCAGTACCGGCTGAAGGGTTGCGCTGTTGAAATCGTAGGTTTTTCGGGTGTAGGTTCGCTTCGCCAGGGCCACCGTCGCCCGGAAGGGAATATCCGTTCCGGCGGGTTGCCTAAGGGTCGCTTTGCGCAGTTTGCCGTTCACTGCCAGCAAATACACATCACCCGAAAACCAGCTTACCCGAAACGGAAAAACATCGTCGGTCGCATTCGTAACCGGCCGGGTTTGACCCGTTGCCAGCGTCACCGCATCTAAGCCGGAGCGCGTTCGGGTGAATACGTTGTACAGAATCTGACGCCCATCCGGCGACCACATGGGGGCCGCTAACTTGCCGGTTGTCGAAACAACCTGCTTCTCCTCCCCCGATGCGTCCCGTATGTACAGCCCCGGCGCGTCGGCCCGTTCGGACACGTAGACGATCTGCTGTCCATCGGCACTAAAGGCGGGGTTGTACTGGTTAGCCGGATCGGTTGTGAGTTGGGTTAGCTTGCCGCCGTCGAGGGTCAGTTGCCAGATGTCGTAGTTATTACCCCGGTCCGACGCAAAAATAAGCGACTTCCCATCGGGCGACCAGTGCGGTTCGCGGTTATCGGACAATCCGGTGGTGAGTTGTTGCCGGTGCGACCCGTCTTTTCGGACCGTATAGATGTGGTAATCCCCGTCGTAGAAGGCGTGGTAGGCAATCGTGTTTCCATCCGGCGACCAAGTGGGTTGCCGACTGTCGCCCAAGGCGTCGGTTACGGGCCGGGCGTTGCCACCGGTGGCGGGGAGCGTCCAGAGGGTACCCTGTAAATCGAAAACAATGGTTTTTTTGTCGGGCGAAAGGGCCGCGGCCAGGTTAGTGCCTTCCGTTACGGTCACCCGGATGGAGTCGGTGGGGGGAACAGCGAACGCACTCTGGTCAATGAAAAGGAGGAAAAAAACAATTGCCACCAGCTTGAGTCCTGCGGGATTTCCGGCGTGACGTACGTTCATACAGGTTGAGGGGGATTATAAAAGCGTTCGTAACCGGCTAAAACAGGTTCGCCGTTGTTCCCTGAGCGGGCGACCGCACGGGGAACAACGGCGAACCAAAAACTACATGGCTATACGCAGACGCAGTAAAATCAGGTATCCGTTCGCCTATTTATAAATAGGCAGTTTCTGGAACTGGTCGGGCAGTGGGCTTGGCACGTTTGGATTGGTATTGATCTCGTTCTGCGGGTAAATAAACCGTTCCGGTTTTTTCGTACCCGCGTAGAGCGGAATCGGCAACTGCACCACCGGCGTCGCTTTTTCCAGTCGGCGCACATCATTGAACGCTTCGTACTGCATCAGGAAGTAGATATACCGCTGGGTGATGATTTCGTACAGCAGGGCCGTCTGTACCGAAGCCGCTTTGGTCGGGTTGGCCAGGCCGGTTGGGGCGAAATCGCCGATCACGTAGGCATCGTATTTCAGGCCGGTGGCGGGCAGGGTTTTGCCATTGAAATAGCCACTGGCCAAGCCTTTCCGCACGTTATTCAGCGCCGTCAACGCACTGCCCGTATCGCCCGTCCGGGCCTGCGCTTCGGCCAGAATCAACTGATTTTCGTAGTAGGTAATGATCGGGTGCGGGGCATCTTCGGCAAACGCGCCATCATCCGTGTTCGGGTCCAGCGCACCCGTAGTCGAAATGCCTACTTTAAAATAGTGGTTGTAGAGCGCAGTTTCGTCGGTTTTTGTATTCGCCGATTTAATCCGGGATTGCATGAGCATGGGCAGGTAGGCCCCATCGAAACCCGTATCACCCGCCCGCGTGATCCGGAAAAAGTCATAGTTCTGGTTGTCGTCAACGGCCTGACTCGTACCGTGTGGCGTCAGGGCATCACCCGCCGTACTGCCGATTCCGGTGGTAGCATTGGTTACGGCTTTGGCGTAATCGCCGGTGTGTAAATACAGGCGGGCTTTCAGCGTGTAGGCGGCTGCTTTCCACTTCGCTACGCTGCCCTTGTACAAAAAATCCTGCGCCCCAAAAGCCAGACCGGCGGGCGCCGACAGGTTCTGAATAGCATTGTCCAATACCGTTTGCAGAGCCGCATACACATCCACCTGTTTATCGAACGTAGGCGTCGGGTATTTCACATCGTCGAACGCCTGACTGTAGGGTACATCGCCGTAGAGGTCGGTCGCTTTCGCAATGGCTAATGCTTCCATCACCTGCCCCACGCCTTTGGTCCATTTGTCGCCAGCCACGTCGGCTTTGGTTTGAATAAGCCGGGCCTGACTCGCTACCGGATACAGCGGACTCCAGGCGAAGGCGTTAGCCGACACAATGTAGCTGGCGTAGGTCTGGTGCTGCCGGGACAATCCGTTGAGTTCGCCCGCCCAGATGGCGGAAATGCGCACATCGGTGTCCTCATGCAGCATCGCCACGCCTAAGAGGGTACCCGACAGCAGGGTAGCCACATCCACATCCGTCACCGCGTTGGGGTTACTGGCAATGCTTGGCTCGTGAAACAGCCCGCTGCAGCTACTGAGCAGGGTGAGGCTCAGCAGGGCAATCGTAACTTTATGGGAAAATGATTTTTTCATGATCGTATCGTCGATTTAGACCGCGTCAAACGGGTTACTAATAATTGATTTTGATCGAAAAAAGGAGTGATTTCGTGTTGGGATTGGTAAACCAGTCTTGGCCACGGGCTAAACTGGCTCCCGTGATGCTTACCTCCGGGTCGGTCCCCCGGTATTTAGTCCACAAAACGACGTTACGGCCGGTGAGGGCAAAATCAACGTTGGACAAGTGAGTGAACCGGCGGAACCCCGGACTGCGCAGGCTGTAGGTCAGCGTTACTTCGCGCAGACGGGTGGAGCCGCCGTCTTCGACGAACTGCTTGGTAGAAGCCGTACTGAACGACGTACCGGGTCCCTGATACCAGGCCTGATTCAGGGCTACCGGCCCCCCACCAAAGTCCTGAATGTTACCCTGGAATTTTGTACCGGCGGCAATCGTGTTGCCGTTTATATCTTTCAGGCCCCCGGCCGGTGCCACGGATGTGTTACCCACGTCGCCATGCGTACCAATCAGGTAAAGTGCCCCCCGCGTACCGTTATAAAAATCGTTGCCGTATACCTTGTCGAACAGCAGGTAGAGCGATAAACCTTTGTAGGAAAAGGTACTTCCCAGACCACCACGCCATTTTGGGTTCGGATTGCCGACAATCTCGTTGCTGGTGCCGCCCTGCGGAAAGCCATTGGCGTCGAGCTTGTATTTGCCCGATTCATCTTTGAGGAAGTCCGTGCCGTAAAAGACCCCAAACGGCTGGCCCGGAATCAGCGACTGACCGGCATAGGAACTCGGCAGCGAGTAAACAGAAGCTCCCGCCAGCGAAACAACCTTATTACGGTTCAGCGAGAAGTTGGCGGACAGATTCCATTTGAAGGCACTCTGGGGAAACAGGTCAGCCCCGGCATCGAATTCAAGCCCTTTGTTCGACAATTCGGCCGCGTTGATGTTCCGGACAGCATAACCCGTTTCGTAGGGCACATTCAGCGACAGGATTACGTCTTTGGTGTTGTTGTTGTAAGCGGTACCCGAAAACGAGAACCGGTTATTCATGAAACGCAGGTCAACCCCCACTTCAGTTTCGGTTTTCCGCTCGGGACGCAGGTAGTCGTTCCCCGCCGTGGTGCTCCGAACATAGCCACCGCCGTATAACGAACTGGCCGACGATACGCCGTTGGCATATGAATCGCCGAACGATGCGGGGTTAAACGTCGTAAAGTTCTGGTATGGCTGCGGCTGAATACCCACCTGCCCATAGGTAAGCCGGAGTTTACCAAAACTAAGTATCGGACTGGCCTCCAACCCTTTCAGCTTCGTAAACTGCCAGGCCAGCGCGGCCGACGGGAAGAAGAAACTACTGTTGGTTTTCGAGCCAAACGTCGATGCGCTTTCGTTCCGGCCCGTCAAGGTCAGGAACAGCATGTTATAGGCCTGCACTTCGGCCTGGGCGTAGTAGGCATACGTCCGAATCAACGAATTGTAGTTAGTGGCCGTCAGGTTCGAGTTCAGGGCGTTGGTCAGAATATCGGGCGCGGTCGGTACAATCAGGTTCGTGATCCCGTCCGACAGGATAGCCTTCCGGCGGCTGTTGTAGTTGACCCCCAGAATCAGCGACCCGCTGAAATTGTTGTTAAAGGTTTTGCTGGCATTGGCAAACACATCCGTGTTGAACTGCTTCTCCGTGATCCAGTTTTTCGACAGATACCCGGTCAGGTAATTGGCCGAGTTGCGGGCGAACCGCTCCAGACGATTATCGGTAAAATTATCGATCCCCGTCCGGCCGGTGATGTTCAGCCACGGTGTAGGCGTAACGTTTAACTCCAGATTGCCCGTAATCCGGTCCACATCGGTCGTGTTGCGGTTGTTGTTGATGTTCCAGACCGGGTTGGAGTAAATCGTATTCTGGTCGATACCCAGCGGATTCCGGTACGAAACGTGCGCATTGTTGAACACCTGCCCGGACGCATTGGTGTACGTTCCGGTAGCGTACTGGTTGTCGAAATCCGGGGGCGTCCGTGTGCCGCCGAGCAGGATACCGTCGAGATTATCGCCCTGCTGGATGCGCGATGAAAACACTTTGCTGTAGCTGATGTTGGCCGAGACCCGAAACCACTCGGTAAACTGACTGCCGACATTCACCCGGGCGGTATTCCGCTGGTAATTGCTGAAGGCTTTAACGATACCGTCCTGCGTCAGATTCGAGTAGCTGAGTAAGAACGTAGACCGATTATTTCCGCCACTGAGCGTCAGGGCATTATCCGTGTAATGGCCGGTCTGGAATACGTCGTTTGCGTGGTTGTAGAGGTCCTTTGCGTTTTTACCCCCGTGCGGGTTGGCTGCCGTTCCCGATGCGATGGCATACCGCGAGGTGCCATCGGGGAAAGTAACAAAGCCCTGATAACCAGCCGCCGTAGGGCTGGTGATATACGTATCCGGTCCGCCGGTCCGGTCGGCAATCAGGTCGCCGTAACTGTATTTATTTCCTTGTCTAAACACACCACCACTGCCTTCGCCGTAGGTTGTTTGCAGGGGAGGCATTTTATTGACTCTATCAAAGGAAAGCGTCGATTTAAACGAAATGTTGACTTTTCCTTTGGAGTCTTTTCCTTTTTTGGTGGTAATAATAACCACGCCATTGGCCGCACGAGTACCCCACAAAGCTGCAGCCGACGCCCCTTTCAGCACTTCCATGCTCTCGATGTCTTCGGGGTTGATGTCGTTAATGCGCGACTGCTGCACGATGGAGTTTCCCCCGGCCGAACCGTCATTGTCGTTGGAGTTACTGACCGGAATCCCGTCGACGATAAACAGCGGCTGGGCATTGCCATTGATGGTATTCTGCCCCCGAATCTGAATGTACGAACCGGCACCGGGATCGCCACCGCTCTTGGTAATGACCACGCCGGATGCTTTGCCGCTCAGGCCGCTCAGCAAACCGGTTTCACCGGACTGGGCGATGTTCTTCCCCGTTACGCTGGAGATGGAAGAGGCAAATTTGTCGCGCTCCTCCTTAAGACCAAGTGCCGTTACAATGACCTCACCCAGTTGCTTGACATCGTTTTTCATGGCAATGTCAATCGTAGTCCGTCCATTTACGGCTTCTTCAATAGCTTCCATGCCTACCGCCGAGAAAACGACGGTTGCTTTGGGCGATACGTTGAGTGTGTACGTTCCGTCGGCATCGGTCAGCGTTCCGGTCGTTGTCCCTTTAACCGTGACCGACACGCCGGGTACCGGGCTTTTGTCTTCGGTCGAAGTAACCTTGCCGCTCAGTTTCTGTACCTGCGCCCGGACAATGGCCGGACACCAACACAGTAATAAGAGATTGAGTAGTAGAATTTTTCGCATGGCACACGTTTTCGTTTAGGTTAGATAATTGCCTCAGACTATTACCACACAAAGATGAGATTTTTATGATTTCTGCAAACTATTATTACTGTTTCTTACTTTTTTTCAGAATATTATTTTACAAATACAAGTTTTTTACAAATTAATTATATTTCTATCTCTGTAACATCAGTAGGGATTAATACCCGGTCTTATTTTCATCAATTGTGCGTATAAACAATTGATCCTTAATACAGTACTGTCACGGGTCCGAAAGTCGGTATCGCTTCGGGTGTCGACGAGTACTTACCCGTGCGTATCCCCGACCACGATTTCTTATCTTTGCATACTATTGATCAAACAATCGTTTCTCAGTGTCCCCATCAGACCGGCAGTTCCTAACTACGCATGATTTCGGCCCAAACTTTACCTGGGGTACCGCCACAGCCGCTCATCAGATTGAAGGTGCCATCGACGCCGACGGGAAGAGCCAGTCCGTCTGGGATACGTTCAGCCACCGCCGGGGCACCATCCGGGATGCCCACACTGCCGATGTCGCCTGCGATTTCTATCACCGCTACGAAACGGATTTAGCCCTGCTGAAAAGTTTGAATTTTACGGCCTTCCGGTTCTCGCTGGCCTGGACCCGCATTTTGCCCGATGGCGTAGGCCCCAGTCAGGGAGGCCGCATCAGTGAAGCCGGCCTGGCGTTTTACGACCGGGTGATCGACGCCTGTCTGGCGCAGGGTCTGGATCCTTGGGTAACGCTTTACCACTGGGATTTACCGCAGGTGCTGGAGAACAAAGGCGGCTGGACGAACCCGGCCATAGTACAGTGGTTTTCGGAATTCGCGGACGTCTGTACCCGCGCATTTGGCCATAAAGTGAAACGATGGCTGATCCTGAATGAGCCGCTGACGTATACCGCTGCCGGTTACTTCGCCGGAGTACACGCGCCGGGTCGCCGGGGCGTAGCCGATTTTCTGCCCGCCGTGCATCATACAACCCTGTGCCAGGCCGAAGGCGGGCGCATTGTCCGGCAAAACGTACCGGATGCAATCATTGGTACCACGTTTTTCTGCGCCCCCGTGGAGCCGAAATCCCATAATCCCTGGCATGTGAAAGCCGCAGCCCGCGTGGATGCACTGGCCAACCGGCTGTTTGTCGAACCGGCACTTGGCATGGGCTATCCGGTGGATACGGTACCGATTCTGGGGCAGATCGAAAAGCGGTACGCCCGACCCGGCGATATGGAGAAATTAGCGTTTGACTTCGACTTTATCGGACTGCAAAACTATTTCCGCTTAGTGGTCCGTCACAGTCCGTGGACACCCTTTGTCTGGGCCAGTGAAGTGAAACCCGAACGCCGGGGCGTAACCGACGTAACGGCGATGGGCTGGGAAGTGTACCCCGAAGGCATGTACCAGATTATCCGGCAGTTTGCGCAGTATAAGGGCGTCCGGGAGATTGTTATCACCGAAAATGGTGTCGCCTACCCCAACAAACCCGGCGAAGACCCTATCCGCGACGAAAAACGGGTTCGGTTTTATCAGGATTACCTACAGCAGGTGCTACGGGCCAAACGGGAAGGCATCAACGTAGGCGGCTATTTCGTCTGGACGCTGCTCGATAATTTTGAGTGGGCCGAGGGCTATCACCCCCGGTTCGGCATCGTCCACGTCGATTTCGAAACCCAGATCCGTACCGTTAAGCAATCGGGCGAGTGGTTCAGAAACTTCCTTGACCGCGATTCAAAAGGATTTTAGAAGATTGAAGAGGATTTTGTCAGTCTGTGAAGGAGTAAATGAGTTCGGAACCTCATTAACCACAAAATCCTGCTTAATCCGTTTGAATCATCTTCAATCGCGTGGGGTCGCCCGTGCGGTCCAAAATCCTCTTTCTAATCCATTTAAATCCGGCTAATCCCGGTCAGTCTTCGCTCCTGACCCTAAACAGGCGTTTCAGCCAGCTTTGCTGCTCAGCTTTCTCTTCTTTTTGTTCCGCATCCGTTAGTTGAACAACCGTCAGCGGACGCAGGTCGGGTTGTCCGGCATCGACCCAGCAGGTATACCAGAAATTACCGACCATCTGCACCGACGCCCGCATCTGACGCTCTACCTGTCCGCGCAGAGCATCGTGGTATTTGTGGGAAAACTCACTGGAAATCATTTTCACGGTAATGCCATTGCGTTCTTCAAAACCGAATTTTCGGGTTTCGCCAAGCGTAGCCGTCAACTCTTTTTCGAACAGCAGCACCGAATCCAGCGCAGCATGGGCATTGAACACCGCCCGCCAGGCCGCTTTCTGCGGTGACTCGACGTATATGGCCGGGCCGGTAAAGAAATCATAATTTGTGCTGTACAACTCCGGTAGCCGCGACTCCCAAAACCCGTGAATACCCTCCTGCCCCGAAAACTGCCCGTTGTAATTACGCGTCGTGTGCAGGGGAACGTTGGCATCGGCAATGTAATGCCCCATGTCGGCGGCCACCCGCAGAATCCGGCGCGTATCCCGCTGCTTAAAGGCTTCCGTCAGTTGGTATTTAATGAGTTGAATCTGCCACGGCACAATTCCATGCCGGGCCAGGGAATCGGCCCCGTACAGATCGGCAGCTGTCTTGTAAAAGCGGGGTAGTGTAGCCGCTGATGTGTCGGCGTAAGCGTCTATATCTATAAAGTGTTTGGGCGCTTCGTCGGCTACAGCATACCGGCGTTTATCGGGATTTACGGCATTATCGGTCAGGTACTGAATGTGTCGTTTGAAGAAAGGCATCATCTCGGCAGGTAACGTAAACACCGCCAGCCGGTTGATCTGCTGGTGGGCGTAAAATCCCCATTTCAGCGCATGAGGCTTTCTTTTAACTACTTGATTATCAATAATGTAATCTACGAAAAGACTTTTTTCAGGGGGAGCAGCAGTTACTGTTACTGAAAATATTTGACAGAAAATGAGAACCCGAAAGAAGAAATGGTAGTTTTGCTTAAACATAGTACTTTACAATGATTTTATTTAACCTTTCAAATAATAGGGATGCTTATGCAGAATATTATTTGGAAATAAACAGAAAACACAACCATCATGCAAGGTAAATCGAAAAGTTACGCACTACTCATTGTGATGTTTTGCCTATTTGGTTTAATCATCTACGGTGCTTACTCTCCCGCCCGCAGAGCCACAAAACAGCAAATTGTCTGCGTAAAATTCAAAAATGGGGTTCAAAGTCAGGCAATTGAGAAGCATATGCACGAGTTTGCGGGGTTAAAGCGCGAAATCAAACAGATCGTTGGTTACACCGCTGGCAAGACCATCCTGACCACTACCAACGGCACAGACTACGACGTAATGCACTACCTGACGTTCCAAAGCAACGACGACATCAAGGCGTTTGAACGCAGCGCGGCTTATCAGCAGTTTGTGGCCGATAACCGGGGGAGTTGGGAGAAGACCCTGATCGTTAACGCAGATATTCAGCCTTAACAGTTAATCAACTATGGCTTTGTAGATTTCAGAAAAAGCCGTACTTTTGCGCACTCAATTAGCGAACACAGCATTCTGTTTATATACAATGGCAAACCATAAATCAGCAAAAAAAGCAATCCGGTCGAGCGCAAAAAAGCGTTTGTTGAACCGCTACCAGCACAAAACGACCCGGAACATGATTAAACGGCTGCGCGATACAACGGATTCTACCGTTGCCGTAGACATGTTCAAAACGGTATCGTCGATGCTTGACCGCCTGGCCAAGCGTAACGTAATCCACAAGAACAAGGCGTCGAACAATAAATCGAAACTGGCTCGGTTGGTCAACAAATTGACGCCGGCTGTCGCTTAGTCCCATAGCTAACGGGCAAACACCTGTCAGGCACTACCTTATCTACAACTTGTAGGTAAGGTTTTTTTGTGCATTTTGGGTACGTATTTTCACTCCCCACCGTACCTCAATATGGCTTACGATACCTCCTCCGGCAACATCCAAAGCTGGGCCGAAGAAGACCGCCCGCGCGAAAAACTCATGCTCAAGGGAAAAGCCGCCCTCTCCGACGCCGAATTAATCGCCATTCTCATCAACTCCGGCACCGTCGATCTTACGGCCGTTGATGTGGCGAAGATCATTCTCAAAAGCATCGGGAATAACCTGAATGACCTGGCTAAACTGAGCATCAAAGACCTGTCGAAGTTTCGGGGCATCGGCGAGGCTAAAGCCATTACAGTCATTGCTGCCCTCGAACTGGGCCGTCGTCGTAAGGAACAGGACCGGGCCGAACGTACCCGCATCACCTGTTCGCGCGATGCCTTCGAGGAGATTCGGCCGCACCTGCTGGATAAACCCCACGAAGAATTCTGGCTTTTACTGCTCAACCGGGCCAACGAAGTGCTCAGGCCGGTGCAGGTAAGTGCGGGGGGCGTGTCGGGCACCGTAGCCGACCCCAAGATCATTTTTAAGCAGGCACTGGAGTACTTGGCCAGTGCCATGATTCTGGTGCATAACCACCCGTCGGGCAACCTGACGCCCTCTCAGGCCGACAAAGACCTGACCCGTAAACTCAAAGATGCCGGTCGGTTATTGGACATTCCGGTGCTGGATCACTTGATTTTCACCGACAAAGCCTATCTGAGTTTCGCCGATGAAGGGTTATTATGATACTATTATCTATTCCACGAAAACTAACAGAAATGAAGCCATTTATTAAAATTGTATTGATTGTCGTGCTTTGCTTTAGCCTTACAACTTGTTGCCCTAAGGTAAATTGTCTTGGATCAAACGAAATTCAGTTTTACAATTTCAGCCAATCAGAGATGAATCTGATAACTATTCACACCTATAAAAGTAATACAAATCTATCAACCTTAGTCGATAGCCTAAGTCAGCGTATACCTGGACCTGCGTCAGTCAATGGTAATACTTATTACACAGGATTTCTGACGACAGAGATCGATGGAAACTACGACTACAAAATTAAAATTGTCAGTACAGGGCAGAACTTTGTTGTCGATCATTTTGAGAAAGTCAAAGCGACCTGCAATGAATGTTTCCCGTTCGGGCATGACACCTTTGATACCGTTGGCAATTATCAGATAAATGGAAAACCAGCAACTGGAAACGCGATTCGCATTTATAAGCGATAAATGCTCCGGCCTATGTTTATGAAACCAGAAATGGCTTGGGGCTGAAACAGATCACGAAAATCACCAGCGCCAGCCAGCCCAGAATCTGCCGTTTGGTATCGAGTGGCTCCTCCAGTTCTGTTTCGGGGTGATAAATGCCCAGGAACCGGCCCAGAATAAAAACGAAGAACAGGAAGCCGGAATATCCCTGCCAGGCAGGCATCAGCCACGTCAGCAGAAATTGGCCGCTTACCACACTCAGCGCAATGAGCAATGCGGTAACCGCCGTTTCGTTGATGCGGTAAAAAGCCAGATACAACACGAAGGTATACAGCCCAAGTTGGCCCAGGTGTTCTAAAAAGTCGGGATTTGATAGTTTTGTGGCCAGATCGTGGCCAATGGCAAACTCCTCGATCCGGAATAACCCCAGGCCCGCATAGAAAGCGAACCCGATAAACAAGGTAGGCGCTACCCACCGGAACCGCTCCCGACCGATCAGCGCGTAAAGCACGTGACCACCGTCTAATTGCCCGATCGGCAGCAAATTGATCGACGTAAAAAACAGGGCCAGGTAGCCCGCCAGCAGGTACGGATAGTGCATCATCTCGTACGGGTTGGGCAACCGCGCCGGATCAGCGACGTATTGTTTAAAAAAGCTGAAAAGCAGGTTGTCGCCCAGAGCAAGTGCTCCTTCGGGCAGGTTTTTGTAAACGTGTTCGGCGTAGTTGAGGCCGTATTTCTTATATTCAGGGTGAATGGTGAAAATGTATTCCGGCGGGGGCAGGTGCGTAAATCCGTACCAAAGTACCACCAGGGCCAGCGCAAAACCGGCTAATGGCCCGGCGATCCCAATATCGAAGTATTTTTGGCGGCTGTTAATAACCTCACGAATCCGGATAAACGCGCCGAACGTGCCAATGCTCTGCCCGATTCCGATCCAGACGGGAATGTAATACGGCAGCGAAACGCGAACATGATTGGCTTTGGCGACGAAATAGTGTCCAAATTCGTGTACTGTCAGAATGGCCAGAAACGGAATCGAATAGTTAAGTCCTGCCCAGAATTCGGCCCAGCCCAGCGGCTGACTACCCTCAACGGGAATAAAAATACGACCAAACATCCACTCGGCCCCAGCCAGAGTTGTGGTAATCAGGGTGAGAATAAACAGACTACCGTGGAGCAGGTACGTCCGGGTTCGTTGATTCATCGAGATAATCTAAAATCGTCAGGGGTGGCTGCACATGTACCGCCCGAATACCTAACGCAGCCGCCGACGCGATGTTGGCCGCGTTATCATCTAAGAAGGCGGTTTCGTCGGCTACCAGACCGGCCGTCTGCAAAACATGCTCATAAATAGCGGGCGACGGTTTCATCAGTTTTACATCGTACGAATAATACACGCGTTCAAAAAGTTCTTCCAGCGTCGGTTGTCCCATTGCCACCAGCATCCGGTTCACCTCCCGAACGTGAATCGCGCTGGTATTACTCAACAAAAACAACCGGTAGCGGCCCTGTAACTGCCTGATGCGTTCGATCCGTTCGAGCGGTATATCGAGTAGCACCGTGTTCCAGGCCGTGTCAATCACTTCATCGGCCCAGCTATCGTTTTTCAGCAGCATCCGGACGTGCTGACGAAACGCATCGTCGTCGATCAGGCCGGTTTCGTATTGTTTCAGAATACCGTGCTGCTGCCACAGTGCCTCGACCTCAGCTTCCGGTAAGCCCGACAGAACGGCAAAGTTGCGCATCGGTGCCCGCAGGTCGATGGGAATGATCACATCGCCGAGGTCGAAAATAATGTTGCGGAGGCTGGGTGTATCGAAAATAGAAGCCATTCAGCAGAAGTAACTCAGGGATTAGTTGAACCATGAGCCAAAGATACCGTTAGATTTGCAGACAAACCGCAGGAGCAGCATGGCAAAATTAACCGTACGCAACGTCGGACCCATCCGGGAGGCCGAGTTAGAGGTCAGGAAGCACACCATATTCATTGGACCACAGGGAACTGGCAAGAGTACACTGGCAAAGTTAATCGCGATTGGATCGGATTACGAAATTTTACCATTTACTCCTACTGAATCACAGGGGGTTATAATTGAAAAGTACGCTTTACAAAGCTATTTGCAAATTGACTCAGCATTTTCTTTATCCAATAGGGAATATACTGTAGAGTATAATAATAAGGTAACTATTTAGGTAGCCCATTGGAAGCTGCCGCCCAGAACGCTGGCTAATTCATCGACCGCGTTCCGACCGTTCTTTCTCATGGTGGAGACAAACCCCGAAATTCGGGCATACACCCCCGCTCCGCTTTCGGTCCGAAA
>JBBQLG010000028.1:0-49462 GCA_038327655.1 Cytophagales bacterium | reverse complement strand
GATTCCCGGGTTGGAGACGGTAATGGAAGCGGTGGTTTCCAGGGTACTCCAGAGGTAGGCAGGCGTCGTCGCATTTCCGACCGTAGTCGTCAGCGTAATTGTAGTAATAGCGCAGGTAAGCGTCCCCGAAGCGTTGGCCGTTAGGGTGGGCACCGCCGTATCGCTTTGCACGGTGGTAGTGGTCACGGACACACACCCGTTGGTGCCGGTAGCCGTAACGGAATAGGTTCCGGCGGTGCTGGTGGTGAAGCTGGCAGCGGTGCTGGTAAAACTGGCCGGCCCGCTCCAGCGGTAGATTACGCCGGAAGTAGAGGACATTGCATTCACCGTCACGGCAGTAAGCGAACAGGTTAGTGGACCGGTGTTGGTAGCCGTCAGGTTGGCCACACCGGTATCGCTTTGCACGGTGGCGGTGGCCCCGGCGGTACAACCATTGGCCCCCGTGACGGTCACCGAATAGGTATTGGCGGTGGTTACACTGGCTACGTTACCGGTGAAACTCGTCGGTCCGCTCCATTGGTACGAATAAGGCGATGTTCCTCCACTAACTGTAGCCGTCAGCAGGCCCGTAGGCTGCGCACAGGTTAGGGTCAGACTGTTCAGGGTAATTACCGGAATGGCAATGCTGGAGTTGACCGTAGTAGTAGCCGTGCTGACGCAGCTATTCAGGCCGGTAGCCGTGAGGGTGTACGTACCGGTCGCAGCCGTGGTAAAACTGGCTGTCGTAGCCGTGAAGCTGTTGGGGCCGGTCCAGCGGTACGTAACGCCTGCGGTGGTAGAGCCGCCTGATACCGTAGCGGTGGGGGCTGTGCACGTCAGCGGACCGTTATTGCCGGCGGTCAGGCTCTGGGGGGTACTCAAATCCTGACCAACCACTGTAGTCGCACTGCTGACACAGCCGTTGGCTCCGGTAACGGTAACGGTATAGGTGGCCGCCGTGGGAACGGTGATCGAAGGCGTAGTCGGTGGGCTTTGCCACTGGATCGTATTGTAGGGATTCGAGTTCCACACGTAGGTATAGGGAGCACTACCCCCCGTAACCGAAGCCGTAAGTGTTCGCTGGCTGCTACAGTTCAGCGTCAGACTGTTCAGGGTAACAGACGGGCTGGCGGTATTGGCACTGATGGTAATGGCTGTCGTGCTGATGCAGGCGTTACTACCTGTGGCCGTAACCGAATATACCCCCGGCGTAGACGTAGCGAAAGTAGCGGCACTGCTGGTAAAGTTGCCTGGCCCGGTCCAGAAATAAGCAGGAGCACCCTCGGCGGTAAGCCTACTCGACGGCTGGCTACAGGTCAGCGTTGAACTGGTGGCATTCACACTCAGCGCTGGTACCATCGTATCAGAACTGACAATTGTTGTTTTAATGGTGGGGCAGTTACTTGAATTGTTGACGGTAAGCGAATATGTACCGGCGGTGGCCGTAGTGAAACTGGCTGCACTGCTGGTGAAACTGCCTGGCCCGGTCCAGCGGTACGTGATGGCACTGCCTTCGCCTACGGTGGCAGAGAGTAAGCCGGAGGGCTGGCTGCACGTCAGCGTCAGGCTGTTTACGTTTGCCGTAGTGGCCGCCGTGTTGGAGCTAACGGCTGTTGTCGTCGTGCTGTAGCAGCCGTTTACACCGGTTGCGATGACTGTATACGTACCGGGAGTTGTCGTCGTAAAACTGGTTCCGACCGAATTGAAACCACCCGGCCCACTCCACTGGTAACTCAATCCGGTGAGCGAAGCACTCGCCGTAACGGTAGCCACTGAGGGCAAACACGTCAGCGGTCCGTTATTAGTGGCGGTCAGGTTCTGCGAAAGGCAGGTAAAACCAAAATCGAACGAGTGGTTATTCTGGCCATAGTCGCCCGTTGTCAGGTTAATAACCGCATTGTTGCCCGATACGGTAGCGTCGTTGTCAATCGAATTATCGGTACCGGCATTCGCTGTGGTGAGGGCATAACCGGAAAGCCCGGCCTGAGTCCTGTCAAGCCGTATCTGATACGCCGTGTTGGGTAGCAAACCCGTAGCCCCGTTCAGGGTAACATTACTGGTATTGAAATAATACGTGCCATCTGTCCTTACCGTTGTCGAGCCTACCAGCAGCGTGCTGTTCTGATACAGCGTGACGGTCAGGCTGCTCAGCCCGGTGGTGCCGGTCTCATTGGCATCCTGGATACCGTCTGCATTCAGATCCACCCACAACCGGTTTCCGATCTCGATCGGTGCTGCATTACAGGATAAGTCGATGTCGCCCAGCCCGTTGGCTTTACCGAACGTAGCAATACTACCGCCACTAAAGAATACCTCGACGCTTGTGTTTGGCTGGCCAAAACCCGTCTGGTTGTTGAACCGCCGGATGCCACCGGCGTCAATATTCTGGTACGGATCAATACCCGTGGAGGATACATCCCCACTGCCGGGCAGGAGGGCCAGTGATCCCTGACTCATCTCTACGTGGTAGGGCGCAAAAACATTGTTGATCGTGGTGCCGGAATAGATGTAATCACCGTAGTAATATTCCCCGCCACCAACACCCTGTTGATTGCCCTTACCGGCCGTGGCTGTGCCGCCACAGGTACTGGCATTGTATTCGATACTCCATTTATTCACACTGGGGTCGCACCTGCCCGCCCGCAACAGGTCTCCCGGTCCGATGGCCCGGTATGTTTGCGTACTGGTGCCGGTGGGCGCGTAGTTTCGGTTACCATACTGGTCGGCGAACCGGTCGCGGATGCTCAGAATCATCGACCCGTCAACGTCAAATTCAAGCCCCGTTAGCCAGGGTTGCGGATAACTGCAGTTTGGTACGTCGGCGCGGGCGAACCGCGACGGAACGGCTGTTGTACCCGGCTGTACATCCGTCCACGGCAGCCAGTAGTCCGACCGGTCAACGCCTGCCTTGTCATTATCAGTGGCCCCTTTCCGGTAGGTAAGCGAGAAGGCCAGCACAGCCGAGGTGCTGAAGGTGCCGCTGGCAGGGTCAAAATCGTACACAAGTGCCTTTAGGCCGGTGGTATCGCGGGTAATTAACGCACCGGGGGTCGAGTTGGCTTCGACCACAGTGCCAGACGTCGTTCTGCCGGTGATGACTACCGTAGAGGACACCGCTTCGTTGGTGGTAACTCCCCCGACGTATACATGACCCCGGTAATATTTCACGGCAAATGGGCGAAACACACTCCCGGTTACCACGCTGGTCGGTGGCAGCGCGTAGCTCACCGGCGTACCGGCCATCGGGTTCGCACTGGCTGGGTTATTGATCGGAATTTTATACAGCCGCTGATCCGATAAGTTGACCGTGTATAATTCGGTGCCGTCATCCGATATTTCCAGGTCGCCCAGCCCCGTTTTACCGACCTGATCAAAAACCAGCGGGTCCCGGTTGAGCGTTGTACTGGTATTGGGGAGGCCCCGGGTGGCGTTATCTGCTACGGTTATCGACAACGGCAGTGTGGTAAAAACGGTGGTTGAGTTCGAGCCGGGTCTGGTCATATAAATCGCCCCGGCCCCCCCTGTCCCCAAACCGGAGTGCCGTTTCACGAATGCCGACGTAAAGATTACCTTCGACACCCGCTGATAGGCTACTCCGAAAACGCTTCCTGCTGCATTTTGAGTAGTGATTGCGGTTTCTGATGAGGGATTGGCCACGCCGGTAGCACTGTAGGCCACTGACACCAGCGACGACTGCGCACCTACTGTTGTACTCAGTGGATCGCCGTTTACGTAACAGGGCACTAAGTAGGTAGGAGCGGCCTGACAATAATCGGCCGGGTAGTTGATGCCAAGGTTGGCCGTAGCCGAAGCCGGGCTGCCGGCAATGGTAATAAACTGAACGGCGGTTGAGCCACCCGTAACCGTCGCATTTTGTGGGCCGCTGTAATACCCCGCGGGTAGATTGGTGAACTGAACCCGGTATTGGCCAGTGGTGTATAATGGAATCGAGTATTGACCCTGCGTGGTGGCAAGTGTGCTGCTGACCGCCGTTCCGACCACTCCGCCACTGACGTTATAAACCGTAACGGTTACGCTGCCGACGCCAATTTCGCCGGGTGTTTCACGGATACCATTCTCATTAAAATCGCGGTAAACGGTTCCGCTTACCTGCGCCTGCGCCATCTGTCCCCAAAAGAACCAAAGGCAGCATAAGCCGGTAAAACGCCGGATATGACGTTTCCATCTGCTGCCAATGACAACTCCTGGTAAGAATAGTTTCATGTTGGTAATAAGCTCGGTGGGCACTTAGTGTTAATAGCCTATTGCTTACCTAAACATAAGTAAGCAATGGGCTTGCAATCGTTTATATTTCGAATACTTTAATATATGTTTATTCGTGTAAAAGCAAAAAGATAAAACATTAGTATATAATAAGCGTGTAGTAATGGCTATATGTGTGGTTCATAGCATGTCTACGAGTACTGTCAAATTCCTTGCCACAAGTGAAAGACTATTTTATACTCCGTCTTCTTTCGGGTCGGCTCCACCCCGTCCTACTGGTAGAACACGTCCGCTGGTCTTCGTCGAGCGTGCTACGAAAACCGCCTTGGAAGGCATTACCGCTAAAGACACATGCTGTCAGCTATATTGCCCTCCGGCCGGATTTGGCCAACTAAAAAGGGTCAGACACGCGTCTGACCCTTTTTAGTTAGTACGCAGTAGCGTCTTTACACGGAAACGGGCATTGGTTCCTTCACCCGGCTCGATACTGCCCAAAGGCCCGCGTAGGTAAGTAAGCCATTGAGCAATAACCGCTCAAACCCAAATTTGTAACCCCCGAACCAGGCCGCCGAATGTTCATTAACATAGTAGGTGATTACCGGCGACAGCAGGCAGATGATTGGCACCCACCGGTCGCGGACGGGCCGCTCATTAAACATACCAAACGCATACAGGCCCAGCAGTGGTCCATAGGTATAGCCTGCCAGATCGAACACCGCCGTAATGACTTCGGCCTGATTCAGCCGGTTAAATACCACGATCACTACCCAGAACAGGACCGAAAATCCAATGTGAACAAAGAACTTTATCCGCGACCGTTCGGCTTCGGGCCGCCTGCCCACGTTCATGAAGTCGATGCAGAACGAAGTGGTCAGCGCGGTCAGGGCGGAGTCGGCACTGGCGTAGGTAGCGGCTGTGATGCCGAGCAGAAACGTGATGCCCACCGCTAAACCCAGGTGATTCAGGGCCAGCAACGGGTAGAGGTCGTCGGTTTTAGCGGGAATGGCAATACCGGCGGTTTTGGCGTACTGGAACAGCAGGACGCCGAGGCACAGGAACATGAAGTTGACCAGTACGAGCGTGATCGTGAACCAGAACATGTTTTTCTGCGCTTCACCGATGTTTTTGCAGGTCAGGTTCTTCTGCATCAGGTCCTGATCCAGCCCGGTCATAACGATGGCGATGAAAATCCCCGACAAAAAATCCTTCACGAAGTAATGCCGGTCGTTGCCCTCCCAAACGAAAATTTTCGACATCGGGCTGTCACCGATGGCCGTAGTAAGCGTACCCGGCGATAAGCCCATCTGGCGGGAAATGAGTACGATGGTCAGGATCAGGGCCGAGATCAGAAAAAGGGTTTGCAGCGTGTCGGTGACGATAATGGTTTTTACCCCGCCCTTGAACGTGTAAATCCAGATCAGCAGGATGGTGATGGCCACCGACACCTCGAACGGTACACCCAGCGGCCCGAACAGCGCGATTTGCAGCACCCCGGCCGCCACGTACAGCCGCACCGCCGACCCAATGGTCCGGGCCAGCACAAAAAAGCCCGCGCCGGTCTTATACGACCAGAATCCGAAGCGTTTTTCGAGGTAGCCGTAGATCGAAATCAGGTTCAGCCGGTAGTAGAGGGGCATGAGTACCGTAGCGATCACGATGTAGCCGATAATATAGCCCAGCACCACCTGAAAGTACGAAAAGCCGATCTTGCCCACCGCACCCGGCACGGAGATAAACGTAACCCCGGACAGCGAGGTGCCAATCATACCAATGGCTACTAACCACCACGGCGACTGTCGGTTAGCGGTAAAAAACGTGTTGGTATCGGCCCCGCGTGCGGTGTACAGCGAGACGGTAATCAGCATCCCGAAATAGACGATCAGAATGACTAAAGCGATGGTAGGATTCATGGGCAGCGGGCAACTTTTTGGCCCGAAATTAGGTTAAATCTATACGGCCGGGCACTATTTTGATAGCCGCCATTTTGGCGTAAATTTGCTAAACAAACACATTTTTCCGTTCCATGCAACCCTTTCAACAGCCCGACGTCGATGTAGCCGTCTTAGACGAAGTGGTCGAAACCGACGTCCACAGCTTAATCGTGTTCAACGATGAGGTCAACACCTTCGACCACGTCATCAACACGCTCATGGAAGTTTGTGAACACACCCCCGAACAGGCCGAGCAATGCACGATTATTATTCACTACAAGGGCAAGTGCAGCGTGAAAAACGGGTCGTGGGAAGAACTGGTGCCGCTGCGCAACGAAATCTGTCGGCGCGGCATCTCCGCCGAAGTCCTTTCTTAAATGAGTGAAGGAGCGAATTCATGAATGGGCGAATGTCTGACATTCACTAATTCGCTCCTTCACGAATTCACTAATTGATAAATGGAGTTTCCATCGAGATTAATTGAAGAAGCGGTCAACGAGGTTGCGAAGCTGCCGGGCATTGGCAAGAAAACGGCCCTGCGCTTAGTGCTTCACCTCCTCAAGCGCGACGAAGACCAAACCCAGTTGCTGGCCAGTACGCTGGTCGCCATGCGGCTGAAGGTGAAATACTGCAAAAAGTGCTTTAACCTCTCCGACCATGACCTGTGCAGCATCTGCGCCAACTCCCGGCGCGACGGCTCCCTGCTTTGCGTGGTCGAAGACATCCGCGACGTGCTGGCGGTCGAAAACACGGCGCAGTACAAAGGTTTGTACCATGTGCTGGGTGGCATCATCTCGCCCGTCGAAGGAATCGGTCCCAGCGATCTGCACATCGACGCGCTGATGGAACGCCTGCAAACGCCCGACGGACAGGCCATCCGCGAAATTATTCTGGCCCTCAGCCCGAACATGGAAGGCGACACCACGGCGTTCTACCTGCAAAAGAAACTGCGCCCCTACAAACTCAAAATATCGACCATTGCGCGGGGCATTCCCATCGGGGGTGACCTCGAGTACGCCGACGAAGTAACGCTCGGCCGCAGCATCATCAGCCGCATTGCCTACGAGTAAAATGACCTACGATTTTAAAGCATACCACCTGCGCTCGATTCACGCGGCCGACGATGCCGAACGGGCCAGTATTAATCAGGAACTTAAAGACCTCTATGAATCTCTGCCCGATGCCGACAAAGCTGACTTCAACGAACAGCTACAGACATTTTTAGTCCGCGAGATGAACCGGTTAAAGTCAGATTATGAATCCGTTAAGGGTGGCTCAAATGAGAATTAATGAAAAGATCAGCAAATAGGCTGATCTTTTTGGTTTTGGTAAATGGCCGTACCATCGGTATCTTTTCGCGAGCCAAACACTGAGGCAATGCCGCATCAACCCGACCCAATGAATCACCACGAACAGAGCGCGTTGCAGTTTGAACGCATTGTGTTTTTTAGTGATGCCGTTTTTGCCATTGCCATTACCCTGCTGGTGATCGAAATTAAGGTACCTGTTTTTTCGGGCGAACAAGAGAGCCTGTTCGGTGCCGAAAACACCTACGAGATTTATACCGAAGGGCCAACGAAACTGCTGCATCTACTGCCAAAGATCGTCGGCTTTATTGTCAGTTTTCTCATCGTCGGGCGGTTCTGGATGAATCACCACCGCAACTTCGGCGTCATCCGGCGCTACGATACTGGCTTGCTGTGGCGCAACATTCTCCTGCTGATGTGCGTGGCGTTTATTCCGTTTACCACCGCCCTGTTTTCAGAATATGTAGTCTGGGATAAGGCTGCTGTGTTTTACTGCGGCAGTCTGATGCTCGTGGGAGTAGTACAGTGGGAAATGTGGCAGTATGCTACCCGGAAGCATCGGTTGATTGATGCGTCGGTGAGTCGGCATTTTATCGACAAAATTTCCCTGATCAGCTTAGCTGTACCCACAGCATTTGGGTTAGGAATGATTGCTGCTCTCGCGGGGCAAACCTGGTTATTGGGCTTTACCTGGATTATCATCCCCTTTATTCTGAGAGCGGCCCACCGGCGGCACGACCGGCGCGTAACGGAGGAAGAAAAGACCTTAGCCGAAACCAACTGACGGAGTACATTCTTCAGTTGAAACCATCGTTCTTTGTGCCGCCCGAAACAATGGCCCCCGGTGGTCGTTTCGTCTGGGAGGTACTTACCCATAAACCCCTTTCACTTATGCAACGCAGCGATTTTTTGAAAACTGTTTTTGGCGTGTCGGCCGGGCTGATGGCCACCCGCTCGTTTGGTTTCCCCACCCAGGTAACCGGCCCGTTTGTACTGGCCCCGTTACCGTACGATGTGGCGGCTCTGGAGCCGAACATCGACAAAATGACGATGGAAATCCACCACGATAAACACCACAAAGCCTACGTCGACAACCTCAACAAAGCGGTAGCGGGGACCGATATGGCCAAAATGAACATCGACGAACTGGTCCGCAGCGTGAGTGCTACCACGCCCGCTGCCGTGCGCAACAATGCCGGAGGCCACTGGAATCACACGTTTTTCTGGACGATGCTCTCCCCAAAAGGGGGTGGGATGCCAACGGGCGAACTGGCAGGGGCAATCACCAAAAAATTCGGCTCGTTCGATAATTTTAAGACTGAATGGGGCAAAGCGGCAACGGCCCGTTTCGGGTCGGGCTGGGTATGGCTTATCAAAAACGGCGACGGTATCGAGATCACGACTACTCCCAACCAGGATAACCCGCTGATGGCACTGGCCGAGAAAAAAGGTACGCCTGTGCTGGGCCTCGATGTGTGGGAACACGCCTATTACCTGAAGTACCAGAACCGCCGTCCCGATTACGTTAAGGCCGCGTTCAATGTATTCGACTGGAACAAAGCCGGTCAGTTATACGCGGGGAAATAGTTTGTGGTTTGTAGTTCGTGGTTGTCCGGTCAGGTAACTACGAACTACGAACTATAAATGGCTGTTCACCGGCAGATACACCCGGAACGTAGTGCCCTGACCCGGTCCGCTGGTCACCGCAATAGAGCCGCCGTGGTTCTCCGCCACCCGTTTGCAGGTGGCCAGTCCGATACCCGTACCGGCGTAGGTGCTGCGGTTGTGAAGCCGGTTAAATAAAACGAAAATCCGCTCGAAATTTACCGGATCAATGCCAATCCCATTGTCGGCCACGCTGATTTCGACAAACGGCTGATCCTGTTCGGCCAGGATTATCCCCGGCACGTTGCCGGCTGAAAGTTGTCGACCAACAATAAGAACATGGGGCAACTGGTCGGGTCTGGTGAACTTAAGGGCATTGGTAATCAGGTTCTGAAATAACTGCCGCAGTTGGGTGGCGTCGCCGGTAATCAGCGGGAGGGGATGAATATCAATACGGGCGGCTTTCTCCTGAATGACCATTTCCAGATCGCCCAGAATGCCATGCAGCAGTTCATTCAGGTTCGTCTCATCGAAAGGGTGCTGGTGTTGCGTGAGCCGGGCGTAGGATAGCAGCGACTGGATCAGTTCGCCCATCCGCTCGGCCGCCTGACCCATTCGGTCGAACATATTCAGGGCCGCCTGATCCATCTGGCTGGCGTACCGCTCCTGCAGCATCCCGCTGAAGGACTTGATCTTGCGCAGCGGCTCCTGCAAATCATGGCTGGCGATGTAGGCAAACTGCTCCAGACTTTCGTTGGACTGTTGTAGGGCGTTGTTCATCTGCTGCAGCACCTGTTGCTGCCGGTACTGCTCCGTCACGTTTTTATACACCGCCAGGGCCATCACAATATGCCCGGCTTTGTTGCGCACCGGCCCCACGAATACGTCATACCGCGATCCGCCCCATTGCGCACTAAACGCCTGCTCCTCGCCCGCCAGAGCCGCCCGGATGTAGTGCAGCCAGTCGGCGCGGCAGGCCGGTACGATCACATCGTTCATCCGGCGGTCGAGCAGGTCTTCGGGGTTGTCGCTGATAAATAAACCCGGGATAGAGCCGTTGGCAAAGGTTATTTTCTGAAAAAAGCTGACTACGATCACCGCCGTGTCGGGTACCGTCGAGGAGAGTGCCTGAAACAGAATGGCTTCGCCGAGTAAATCCTGCTGACTGTTTTTCAGCAGGGTGATGTCGGCAAAGGAAACCACCACCCGCTCTCCGTCGCCGAGGGGTTCGATGCCGAGGTCGAACCAGTGATCGAGTTTGGTTCGGCTGACCCGGTAAAACAGTTCGGCATGATGAGCCTGCCCCGTTTCGATCACCGTTTGGATATTCTTCCAAAGCGAGGTGGCCGGATTAGATGGAAACAGTTCCTCGGTGGTCCGGCCAATCATGTCTTCTTTGGCAAGTCCCAGGATATGCGCTGCTTTTCGGTTAGCCAAGAGCACGCGGAACATCGTTATGTTTCCCTTCTCACCGCGGACGGCTTCGTAAACAAGCAACCCACTGACCGATTGGTCCAGAGCCGCCTGCCAGAGGGAGACTGACGGTGGAATAGGGTCCATGCGTATGGGCGTATTTTTCATGCGTTGAGTAATGAGGGCCAGTCCCTACCGAAAGCGGGCCGGTGCCTGACCGGAACAACAGAAATGGAACGGGCCTTGTTTGGATAACCGGTCGGCCGATGGTCTGAACCGCAAAATTCCCCTCTACCCGCGAACCAGGCAACTGCCACCGGCGCAAATGACGTGCCGTTCGCTCGTTTTTTCGTATTTTTGTCTTTGAACACGTCACCAACGCGGGACGATTGCCCGCCTTATACCATGACTGAACAACAAACAGGCGAACCACAGTTATACAACGAAATTCCATCGCTCGACCTGGCCGATTTTACGTCGGGTAATGCCGACCGCCGGGCCGCTTTCGTCCGGGATCTGGGCGAAGCCTTCAACAACATCGGCTTCGTGGCCATTAAAAATCACGGCCTGACCAACGAACTGACCACTAATCTGTACGATTCAGCCAAATCGTTTTTCTCGGCTCCGGACTCCCTAAAACAAAAGTACGAACGACCCGACCTGAACGGGCAGCGGGGATACATCGGTAAGGGCAAGGAAACCGCCAAAGGCTTTAAAGTGGCCGATCTGAAGGAGTTTTACCACATTGGCCAGCCCGAACCCATTGGTACGATGCCCGGCAATGTGCTGCCCGACGAGTACCCCGACTTCACGGCCAACACCCTCGAAACGTACCGGGTGCTGGAAAACACCGGCCGGACGCTGCTGCGGGCCATTGCACTCTACCTCAACCTGTCCGAAGCGTATTTTGAGGATAAAGTAGCCAACGGCGACAGCATTCTGCGGGCGTTGCATTATTTCCCGCTCGACCCCGACAAAACGCCGGAAGGCGCTGTTCGGGCCGCTGCCCACGGCGATATCAACCTGATTACGCTCCTGATGGGGGCCAGTGCCGACGGCCTGGAAGTGCTCCGGCGCGACGGTGAGTGGATCGCCATCACCGCCCTGCCCGACCAGATTATCGTGAACGTCGGCGACATGCTCGACCGGTTGACGAACCACAAACTGAAGTCGACCATTCACCGCGTGGTGAACCCGCCCCGCGAACGAATGGGCCAGTCCCGTTATTCGATTCCATTTTTTATGCATCCCCGTGGCGACATGGACCTGAGTGTATTGAACAGTTGTGTCGACGCCGGACACCCACAGATCTACGCCGATATGACCGCCGGTGAATTTCTGGACGAACGGCTGCGCGAACTGGGGCTGAAGAAATAAGGTGTACGCTAATTTTTTGACTCATCCGATGGCGACCCGCTATCGGATGATTACTTTTAATGTCAATAGTCAGTTTAGTTGACTATCCCGTTTGCCTATGGCCTCTTATTTACCCCATATGCCTGTCATCGCGCCCGTTCGGCGGATTCGGTACCTCATCTTTCTGAAAGATGTACTGATTCTCTCGCTGACGACCTTTGGCGGGCCGCAGGTACATCTGGCCATGATGTTTGAGCTATTCGTCAAAAAGCGCGGGTACCTGAACGAGAACGAGTTGCTGGAACTGACGGCCCTCTGTCAGGTATTACCCGGCCCGACTTCAACCCAAACCATCACCGCGCTGGGCTTTAAAATTGGCGGACCCAACTTAGCCTACGTCACGCTGATTGTCTGGGCGTTCCCGGCCGTAGCCATCATGACGGCCGCCGGCATCGGGGTTTCGTACTTAGAGACGCAGCATTTTTCGCTGGCCTTCACCCGCTTCATTCAGCCAATGGCCGTTGGCTTTCTCATTCTGGCGGGTTACCGCATTGGCCGTAAGGTGATTCATAATAAAACAAGTCTGACGCTGGCGATTCTGGCGGCTCTGGCATCCTACTTTTTTCGGTCGCCGTACATTACGCCCGTGATCATTGCCATTGGCGGACTAACTACGGCCCTGACGTACGAGAAAGAAGAAATCCGGGAGAAACTGCCAATTCGCATCCGCTGGGCCAACTTTTTTCTGTGGCTGGGCGTGCTTATCACGGCGGCAGTGCTGGGGGTAATTACGCAATCATTACCCGTGCGGCTGTTCGAGAATTTCTACCGCAACGGCAGTTTAGTGTTTGGGGGCGGGCAGGTGCTGACGCCGATGCTCTACAACGAATTTGTCGATTTCAAGCATTACCTCAGCCGGAGCGAATTTCTGTCGGGGCTGGGTTTGGTACAGGCTATACCGGGGCCGGTGTTTGCTTTTGCGTCGTACATCGGGGCACTGGCCATGCGCAACGGTGGCGTACACGGGCAGTTGCTGGGCAGTTTTGTGGCAACGGCCGGTATTTTCCTGCCCGGCACGTTCCTGATTTTCTTTGTGTACCGGTTCTGGAATCAGTTGAAGCAGTATCGGGTGGTGCGGGCGTCGCTGGCGGGCATCAACGCGGCCAGTACGGGCCTGACGGCAGCCGCGGCCGTTATTCTGCTCGAACCCATGCTCGGTATGTGGTCGATGCTGCTCGTCGTTGTCGGCACAATTGCACTACAGGAGTTCACCCGGATTCCGCCTTACCTGCTCATTCTCGGCGGCCTGGGGTTGGGACTGCTGGTGTGAACGGCTTCACAGGTAGAATCCCTGCCGACCGTAATCCGGTATTTACAGAGTTTCCGTCTGTCGTCACCTAAGTGTACATGACAAAGTTCGTTGATGAGATCGAATAGACCGTAAAAGAAACGTAACTCAAAAACCCGAAAGAGGGTAGGTCTATCGTCGGCTAATTCTCCGGCATCAACCCATTGGTAATCGCCTGGCGGATGGCCTGATGAGGCCGTAAACTCCTGCCCCGACCCGGTCGCTCGGTGCTGTTAGGCCGGACGCTTCCCCCGTTCGACTGTGCGCGTAAATCCAACTGCGTTTGCTCGAAGTCGGCGTCCATCTGCGCATCGCGGGCCGCTTCGCCCCGCGCATACCCATCGTTATAGCTGGCAATGCGGCTGTCCGTTTCGGCTAACCGGCTCTCCTGCAAGAGGTTGGCTAACTCGTCGGCCAACGCCTGACGGTCCGATTCAAGCGTGGCGAGGTCCGGTAACAGCGATAAATCGTGTTCCAGAACGGTCTTGCGGGTCAGGTGCTCGGTCAGGGCCTGTTCGGCGGGCAGGAGTTGTTTCATCAGCCGCTTCCGGCGTCGGCGTAGTTTTCCCCGTCGAATGTCGACCTGTAGCCACCGGAACCAGAACGCCTGCAACACGGGCAGAGAAATGCCCAGACACACGGCCCCGGCCAGCGCAAACAGCACCCCACTGAGCACAAACGACAGCAGGGCGACCGGACTGTTTACCAGGTCGAGGTTCAGCGCGTCGGCGTCCTGAAGCTGTTTTTCGATCTGTTGCATCACGGCGGGCGTGAGCGGTACGGGATTGCCCGATGCATCGAGCGGAGCGTTAAGCTGTAAGTTCTTTATGGACTTGTTGATGGCCGCTTTCAGTTGGTCGGTGCGGTAAGCCTCATACCGGAACCAGCCCAGCACCACCAGCGTCACGACCGAAAAGATCGCCAGCCCGATTTTGAAGCGGTAATATCGTCCCTGGTTTCGCACCGGATCAGCCTGGTAGGGTTGTTCGATAATGCGGTCATAAACGGGTTTGAGCAGGACCGAAACCATGGCCAGCCCGACGGCAAACGCCCAGGCTTCGGTGCTGTCGCGGATGTTGAGGGCGTAGGCGACAATCTCGTGTGAGATAATCAGGTCGCCCGCCAGAAACGACACGGCCGCCACCAGAAACAGCAGCCCGGCCAGCAGCGAGTAGTCCGTTGCCGCGTTTTCCCGGCGCATTTGCAGCGATGCCTGCTCATCGGTAATGGCCTGCTGGTCACTTTCGAACCGCTCCACTTGTTTCGCCAGCGTACTGATGGTCAGCATATGCGCCTGCAAGGCTCCGAACATCGTTTGCCGACTGGTCCGTGTTTCGGTCAACCGGGTATCGATGCGCTGCCCGGCCGCCTGTTTTTCGGCGATGCGTGCGGTCAGCCACTCGTGGTTGATCTGACTCGATAAATAGCCCTCGTAGTTATCGGGTCTAACCTGCTCTACGCCACCGGTATAGCCGTGTTGAAAGTCTGGAGTCATCGTTGGTTCAGGATATCCTCGCGCTGTTCATTCGTCAGGCGGTCCCGCAGCGAACGGGCGAGGCTAAATTCACTCAGAAACAGGGTAATCAGACCGTCGCGCCGGGCGTTCAAGCGGGTTAATTCGGCCTGTACGCGGTTCAGTTGCGGAATAATCTGCCACTTCTGCACCCGTAACCGGTCAATATCAGCCCGCCGTTCGGCTATTTCAACGCTCCAAGCTACTGTTTTGGTCTGGATGTCGCGGGATAACCGGCGGTTCCGGTTTACGGCGTGAAGATCGCTCCAGAAGACGGTCAGGTTACCCAGCAGGAGTTTTCCGGCCAGTAGAAACAGAAAAAAAACGAATACCAGCAGGGCGATGGCTTTCCCCGCCGATTGCGTTTGCAGGGCCTGCACGAACACAAATACCGATGCCGCCAGTGGCAGGCCAATTTCTTCCAGCAATCGCCGGGCGGTGGTGGGCGAGCCCGTTTCGTGAAACAACGACGTCCGGCTGAACAGGCTGAACATCCCGGCCAGAAACACGCCAACGGCAATCCATCGGCTTTCGGCAAAGGCGGGCCTCAGCGTTTCATCGATCAAAAAAAACGTACCCACGCACATCATAATGGATAAACTCAGCCCGGCCAGTGTTCGCGGTAGTTGATGGTCGGCGGGCGGTTGGCGGGTGAGTTCGTCGGTTTTGTGCTGTAGTTCGCCGATCTGGTTTTCATGCTGGTCGATAAACAGGTTGAGTTCACCGATTTTCTCGTTGTACTCCTCAGCGGTCTGGGTTAAACCAGCGGTCTGATGCGCAAATTCGTGACGAATGATGCTGATCCGTTCGTCAGGTTTAGTGTCGGACAGGCCAAAAATGACGCCTTCGTCGCGCAGCCAGTCTTCGTCATCGAGCCAGGCCGGTAAACTGCGTTCCGTATCCATTGGGATGGCTGGCAGGGTTACCGGCTCCGAAACCGCTGGTTGTGAATCGGGTAGAGGCAGCATGAGCGTCGCAGCCGACGGTTCAGGCAGCGGGTTCGGTTTGGTAAACAGCGAACGAAATTGGGTCAACAGAGACATAAAGCAGCGATTCTACAAAAACAGGACGCGTAATTACACAAAAAACCGGATTTGGCGGGTTTTATCAGCCCACGACTTAAGTCGTGGGCTGATAAAACCCCTCCTTGATTTGGTAACCGTTTCAACGGTTTGGCGAGTTGAGAAAACCGTTTTAACGGTGGTATGATAAAATGCCTATTCAACCAAAACTGCTTCCGTTGTCCTGCGTTTCAACCCATAGAATATAGCCAGTGAAACCGCCAGCAGGCCAACAAACAGCACCGTCAACCCCGGATTATAGTAGATGATGGCGCCCAGACAAACGACGGAAAAACTCAGCGCGATTAGTGGTACAACCGGGTAAAACGGAACCCGGAACGGCCGCTCCAGATCGGGTTCGATGCGCCGGAGCCGGAATAAACTCAGCAGACTAACGATGTACATCACAATCGCGCCCAATGCCGACAGGATAATGATGTTGCTGGTCGTTCCCGAAAACAGCGCGATGTACCCTACCACCCCACCCGCCACCAGCGACCAGTGTGGCGTGCGAAACCGGGCGTTCACCTGCCCCAGCCACTTCGGCAGATACCCCGCCCGCGACAGGGCAAAGAGTTGCCGCGAATAGCCGATGACGTTGCAGTGAAACGACGCAATCAACCCGAACAGGCCCAGACTCGCAAAGGCTTTCGACCAGACACTGCCGCGCCCCAGCACCATCGCCAGCGTTTCGGGCAGGGGATAATCGAGGGTACTCAACGCCCGCCAGTCGCCCGCCCCGGCGCAAACGAGCATGGTACCAATGGCCAGCACCACGAGCGTGCCAATGCTGAGCAGGTAACCACGCGGGATGGTTCGGCGCGGGTCTTTCACCTCTTCGGCCACCATTGCCACGCCTTCGATGGCCAGATAAAACCAGATGGCGAACGGCAGGGCCGCGAATACGCCCCCAATTCCGAACGATTCGTTGTGGGCCATGAAATTTTCCGTTCGGTACGTCGGCGCGACTAACCCGATGAATACCAGCAACTCCCCAACCGAAAGGATGGTGACGACGACCGAAAAATTGGCCGAGTCGCGGATGCCGAGCATATTGATGCCGATAAAAACCACGTAAGCCGCCGAGGCTACCGCCAAGACCGGTAGGGCGGGGTGCAGAAAGTGGGCGTAGGCACCCAAGGCAGCGGCAATGGCGGGGGGAGCCATCAGAAAATCGACCAGCGTGGCGAATCCGGCCATGAAGCCGCCGAACGTACCGAAGGCCCGCCGGGCGTAGGCAAACGGCCCACCCGCATCGGGAATGGCCGCCGTGAGTTCGGTATAGCTGAAAATGAACGTGACGTACAGCACCGTAACGAATAGCGTCGCGATCAGAAAACCAACCGTTCCGGCTACGGCCCACCCATAATTCCAGCCGAAGTACTCGCCCGAAATCACTAAGCCCACGGCGATGGCCCAGAGTTGGGTGGTCGAAATTACCTGGCGGAGGGCAGGAGCAGCGGTGGCGGGCGGTTCGGGCATGGGTAAAGATACTCAGCCCATCAGGAAAATACGCTTCAGGGCCTCCCAAAGTCGTTTTTTCAGGATCTTGTCGCCTTCAATGGCTGCCAGCGGATCGGCCAGCATGAAGGTGATGCCGTGGAAGCGTACCGGCTGGTAGCGGTCCATCAGAATGTCGAGGTTCAGCCGCTGGAACGGAACGCCAAACGTCAGGAAATGGTGAATCACCTTGTCGGCCAGAATGGGCGCGAAATCAACACCATCCAGCCCGTGGACATTGAGCAGATCAACGCCGTTGATGTTCAGGTTGATGGCATTCAGGATTTTTTCCAGGAATAGTACATCGCTCGGTAGCAGTTCTTCATCCACTAAGATCAGCACTTTGTGGTTCAATTGAGGCTGAGCGGGTGCGATGGGGCGGGCAACGCCAGGCCGATGCGTCGAGGGCATTATTCGGGCCGGGGTGGCTTCCAGAATCACCGGCTGCTCGTCAGGTAGTTCCAGCTCCACTATAACCGACTGTTCATCGGGCAACACTACTTTCGCTACCGGCTCAATTACAGCGGGTTCCGCTACCAGAACCGGCGCAGATGTCGGCGCGGAAACATCGGATGGTTCCGGTTCTACGAAGAGTTGTATGTCCGTTTCGGTATCGACCAGCAACGTTTCGGTCACGACAGCCGGAGCCGACAAGACCCCCGGAAACGGATCGTTATTGAGCCGGAAAAGCTGCTCGGTCTGGTAAAGCGTCTGGTAAAAATTAGTAAGCGACATAGAACAGCAGGATAGTGCAACAAGTTATCCGGCGAGTTGTATGCAACTGTTTTGTCCGGCTATTTTGTCATCCTGACGCAGGAAGGATCTTAGCGATTGGGTACCTAAGATCCTTCCTGCGTCAGGATGACAAAATAGCCGGATAAAACAGACAGTATGACAAAATCCACTGGATGACACCCCGAAGATAGCCAAACCCCGTCTGACGAGCAACTTACTCCGTCAGGGCCTGATACACCAGCACCTTGAATTTATCGGACAGGTCACCGGCCGACGTGTTGGGGTATTTCTGGGTATAGATCAGGCCGATGATGCCTTCCTGAGGGTCAGCCCAATAAGTGGTGCTGAAAAAACCGCCCCACTCGAACGAGCCGACCGACAGCGGCAGCCGGGCCGCTCCGGCGGGGGTGGTAATGGCAAACCCCAACCCGAATTTACCGGTGCCCTGATTCAGTTCGCCAATCTGGTTCGTTGTAATCATCCGAATAGTGGCCGGACTCAGCAGGCGTTTGCCGTTGTATTCGCCCCCGTTGAGCAGCATTTGCAGAAAAATAGCGTAATCGTCCAGTGTCGACACTAAACCCGCCCCCCCGGAATAATACTTGCCGTTGGTTTTGGGATAGTTGGCCGATCCGCTCTTGTAGGCCAGTGGCGGGCGTACGTGACCCGTCGAGTCTTCGGTATTCAGGCCCACCAAACGGGGCTGTTTAGCCGCAGGCAGGTAAAAATAGGTATCATTCATGCCCAGCGGGGTAAAAATGCGGGTCTTGAAAAACTGGTCCAGCGACTGCCCCGATACCACTTCGATGAGGTAACCCAGCAAATCGCTGCTGATGCTGTAACTCCACTTCTCGCCGGGCTGACTCAGCAGGGGCAGGGTTGCCAGCTTGTTCATGGCGTCGGCCAGCACAAATTCGGGGGTACCAATGCCGCTCGGAATCTGGTTTTTCGCGTAAATGGCACGCGCTTCTTTGGTGCCGATGGTCGGGTAGCTGATGCCCGACGTGTGGGTGAGCAACTGCCGGATGGTGATCTCGCGCTTGGCCGGAACGGTGGTATAGGTGGAATCTTTTTCGTTGAATTTATCCAGCACGGTCATCTTTTTGAACGCGGGCATGTACTTCGAAATGGGATCGTCGAGCAGAAACCGGCCTTCCTCAAACAGAATCATGACGCCGATGCTGGTGATGGCTTTCGTCTGCGATGCGATGCGGTAAATGCCGTCGCGCTTCAGGGGGGCTTTCGTCGTCAGGTTATCCAGACCGAAGGCTTTGTTGTAGACAATTTTGCCGTGGCGGGCAATCAAAACGCCCACACCGGTCTGTTTACCGGCGTCGAGGTACTCCTGCACCACGCGGTCGATGCGCTGCAGGCGGTCACTGCTCATGCCAACGGATTCGGGCGGAGCGGCTTCTAAACGGCTGTGAGTGGCTTTGGGAGCGAGTGTTGCGGGCTTCTGGGCGAGGGCCGGCCACAGCAACAACGAGAAGAAAAAGGAGAGTAAGGGTTTGTACATGGCTCGGGAGTTTAATCGGTACGAAGGTAGGAAGTTCGGGCCTATTGCCAATCGGACCGGTACCGCAGCGTAGCCTGAATAAACCTTCGGATAGACACCGGGTTTAATAATCTACAACTACGATAGACAACGTTTATGAACCAAAAGTCGCTTACTGTTTCGCTTACCGGCATCGCTTTATCGGCCGTACTGAGCCTGAATACAACGCCCGTTACTGCCCAACTCACCTCTGTTTTTAAAGACAACACCTACCAGATTACCGGCGTGGCCGTGTCGAAGTCGGGGCGGATGTTCGTCAATTATCCCTATTGGACCGATACCCATAAATACGCCGTGGTAGAAGTAAGCCCGAACGGTGCCGCTAAACCCTACCCCGATGCCGCCTGGAACAGCTGGAAACCGGGGCAGAATCCGGCCAATAAATGGATTTGCGTGCAGGCCGTTTTTGTGGATGATAAAGACCGGCTCTGGATCGTGGACCCGGCCAGCCCGAAGCAGGCCGGGGTATATAACGATGCGCACAAGGTGGTCTGCTTTAACCTGACCACTAATCAGCCGGAGCGTACGTTTTCGATGGCGGGCGTAGTGGGGCCGGACAGCTATATCAACGACATCCGCGTGGATACCAAACGCGAGGTGGCTTACGTGACCGAGTCGCAGCAGGGCGGCATCATCGTAATGGACTTGAAAACGGGCAAATCGCGGCTGACCCTGACGGGCGATAAGTCGGTAAAATCAGACCCGACGTATGAATTCCTTATCGACAACCGGCAACTGAAAAACGCGGAAGGACCGGTAAAATTCAACTCCGACGGCCTGGCCTTAACCCCTGATGGCGAGGTGCTGTACTACAAACCACTGACGGATAATAAGCTGTACCGAATTCGGACGGAATACCTGCGCGACCCCAAAATTGCCGATAAGGAATTGGGCGGCAAAGTGGAAGACCTCGGCAAGTTCACCTCGACCGATGGCATGATTATCGACGGGGCCGGTTACCTGTACATGGGCGACGTGCAGAACTACCAGCTGTACCGCCTGCACACGCCCGACATGAAACGGGAGGATTTGGTGACGGATCGCGAAAAATTGATGTGGCCCGACAGCTATGCCATTCACGATGGCTACCTCTACATCACAACATCGCACATTCAGCACATGGCGAAAAACAACGACGGTAAATCGACCCGTAAGACGCCGTACGAAGTACTTAAGTTGAAAATTGGGCAGTAGTTTTGTGTTGTTTGTCATGCTGACGAAGGAAGCATCTTAGCGATTTGGTACCTGAGATGCTTCCTTCGTCAGCATGACAAACAACACAAAAGCCTGACCATTGGTGGTCGGGCTTTTTACGTTTCGCATGGACCCATTTATTTTTTGGGTCCCGTAAATGAGCCAAGTTTCTTGACTAATGTTCCGGTATCGGTCGTCTGAACGATAATCGAGAGAATGATTTTATTATCGGTTGTGAATTCGCCGGAAGCGGAATAATCGGCTGAAACAGTCTTATTGAGATAGGACAGGTCTTCTTTTGTTTTGCTGGTGACCGTAAACTTCGTGCCGTTCAGATCGGCCGCCAACTGTTCGCTGTAACCGGGAAAGCTGATGTTGATGAAAATTTGTTTGGAACTGGCCGTGCCTTTTTCAACGGTCATCGTCCCCACTCCCTGGTCAGGTGCACTAACGATGTTGCCTACGTAGGTGACGGCCTGGTATTGAACCGGCGCATAAATGCCGACATATTGTACGCGGAGGTCAATGGCCTCAGCCGAATTTTTTGACTTGCAGGTAATCATTGCACCGCTGAGCAGCAGTAGCAGCAGTAACAGACGGAAGCGTGTTTTCATAGGGTTCATCGGGGGTATCATGAACGAAAGTTGAACAGAAAACGAAACCCACCGGGGGATTAGTACACGGCAGCGGGTGGGTCCATTCTACGGGCAAGTATAGCACAAAAAAAGCCCCGACAGAATGCAGGGGCTTTTTTGTGACAGGTAGATAATCCGTTAGTTACGGCGGCTCATCTCGTCACGGATTTTAGCGGCCCGTTCGTAATTTTCGTTCGCCAAGGCTTCGTCCAGAATTTTCTGTAACTCATCGAAGGTCATGTCCTTTAGCTGATCGCCAAAGGCGCGGGGCGACTTGCTCGACTGACTCACCAACTCGGTTTCGTCTTCGTCTTCCTCGTTGGCACTGGCCGTAATGCCTGCTTCGGAGAGGATCGCTTCGTGGGTATAAATGGGCACCTCGAACCGGATACCAATGGCGATAGCATCCGACGGACGGGCATCCACCACGGTTTCACGCACACCATCCGAACACACGATACGAGCGAAGAAAATGCCTTCTTTCAGGTCGGAAATGACAATTTCACGCACGGTAAAATTGAAGTTTTTGGCGAACTGCTTGAACAGATCGTGCGTCATGGGCCGGTTCGGTACGATCTTCTCGATTTCGATGGCAATGGCCTGCGCTTCAAACATACCAATAATGATGGGCAACCGGCGGTTACCGTATTCTTCGCCCAGCACCAGCGCAAACGAACCCGACTGCGACTGACTCGGCGACAAGCCTAATATTTCTAATTTTATCTTATCCACGGCGCAAAAATAGCATTTTTAGTGGTTGGTGGTCAGGGATAAGTGAATAGAAATAGACTGTTTTTCTGTTCATTTACCCCTGACCACTGTCCCCTAAAGCGACTGTACCGCCTTGGTCAGGCGCGGCAATACGTCGAACACATCGCCAACGATGCCATAATCGGCCGACTTAAAAAACGGTGCTTCGGGGTCTTTGTTGATAACCACGATCACCTTGGAAGAGTTTACACCCGCCAGGTGCTGAATAGCCCCCGAGATGCCGCAGGCGATGTACAGGTTCGGACTCACCTTGATGCCGGTTTGCCCCACGTGTTCGTGGTGAGGCCGCCAGTCGAGGTCCGAAACGGGCTTGGAGCAGGCCGTAGCTGCGTGCAGGGCATGCGCCAGGTCTTCGACAATGCCCCAGTTTTCCGGCCCCTTCATACCCCGGCCCGCCGAAACCACCAGGTCAGCTTCGGGCAGCAGCACATCGCCCGTGGCTTTCTCGGTGCTTTTTACGCTGATGACAAAATCGCTGTCGTTCAGCGTTGGCGTAAAGGCTTCAACCGTGGCCGTAGCGTCGGTTTCTACAACCGGAATGGTATTCTTCTTGATCGCCAGGATTTTTACGTCCGCCTTCAATTCATTAAAGGCGAAAGCTTTACCCGTATAGATGCTCGACTTTACGCGGAAACCGTTCGACAGATCGGGCAGTTCGATCACGTTGGCGGCCAAACCGGCGCGAAGTTTACCGGCCAAGCGGGCAGCCATGGCATCGGCAATAGACGACTTGGCCAGCACCAGCACCGTTGTTCCTTCGCGTTTGGCAGCCTCGGCCACTACACTGGCGTAGGCCATGCCGTTGGGTTCGGTCAGTTTGGCGTCGGCAGCGTGCAATACTTTAGCGGCTCCGTAATGCCCGGCGGTGGCCAGTTCGCTGTCGTCGGCGGTTCCCAGTACAATGGCCGTGGCAGAGGTGCCCATTATTTCGGCTACTTTAGCCCCGTAATAGATGGCTTCCTGCGAGGATTTCTTGAGTTTACCCTCGTCTAATTCAGCAAAGATTAATACAGACATTTCCGTTTGTGGTTTGTGGTTTGTAGCTTGTAGTTGATGATTCACATTTCCCTGATGGCAACAATTTTCCGCAGGAACGACAAACCACAAACTACAAAATACAAACTCAGTTAAATTACTTTCGCTTCGGTGCGGAGGAGTTGGATCAGCGTTTCGGCATCTTCGGCTTTAATCATCTTCACGTGGCCACGTGGGGGGGGCAGTTCGTAGGCGGCAACGGATGTGAGCGTGTCGTTGGCAGCGGGTTGAACAATTTTCAGGGGCTTGGTACGGGCGGTCATAATGCCGCGCATGTTCGGAATTTTCCATTCGGCAATTGGCTCCTGACAGCCGAGTACCAACGGCAGTTTCGCTTCCAGTTCTTCTTTACCCCCTTCGATTTCGCGGGTAATTTTGGCCGTATCGCCCTCGATAGCCAAGCGCATCACTGGCGAAATAGACGCGATACCCAACATTTCGCCCACAATGCCGTGTACCTGACCACCGTTGTAATCAATCGACTCGCGGCCCATCAGAATCAGGTCGTAGGTGTTTTCTTTAGCAACAGCGGCAATCTGTTCGGCCACAAAAAACGCGTCGGTCGGGTCAGCGTTGATGCGGATGGCGTCGTCGGCACCGATGGCTAAGCACTTGCGAATGACGGGTTCGGCGTCGGCTTCGCCCACGTTCAGGACGGTCACCGAGGCACCCAACTGCTCTTTGAGTTCAACGGCCCGCGCCAGAGCGTAGTCGTCGTAGGGACCCGTAATAAACTGAACACCCGCCTTATTGAGCTTTGTGTTGTTGTCGGTAAACGTAATTTTGGTTGTCGTGTCGGGTACACTCGTCACGCACACTAAGATTTTCATACGGTTCTTTGGTTAGTAGTTAGTTGTTAGTTTTTCGTGGTTAGTACTTCGCAATAGAACACTAACCACAAACTACTAACAACTAACTATTGAACTGATTTACGGCGGCTAAATTACGATGCTGTTGGTAAAAACGTATGCGTGCATACTATATTTCTTATCCAAATGAATCACAATCGTATCCAACTTTTACGCCAATACATAGAGGATGAACCCGGCGATCCTTTTAATGTTTATGCCCTGGCGATGGAATTTCTCGATGCCGAACCCGTGCAGGCCCGCGCGCTGTTCGATCAGCTATTGACGGAACAGCCTGATTATCTAGCCACTTATTACCATGCCGCAGCCCTCTACGCCGAATTAAATGACCGTGACCGGGCCGCACAACTTTACGAACAGGGGATTGACCTGGCGCGTCGGCAGGGAAACGACAAAACGTTGCTGGAGTTGCAGCGGGCTAAACGGGCTTTTGACGACGACGAATAGAAGGGGAGGAGTTACAGCCCGATGTGTTTACCGGCTAGGTAGCCCGTTGTCCAGGCGTTCTGAAAATTGAAACCACCGGTAACGCCGTCTACATCCAGCACTTCGCCGGCGAAAAACAGGCCCGGCTGCGCTATGCTTTCGAGTGTTTGCGGATCGAGGTTGCCCAGCGCGATGCCCCCGCAGGTGACGAACTCGTCTTTAAACGTGCTTTTTCCCATGACGGCAAACTGGCTGTTTGTCAGCTTTTCGCTCAGGCGATTTTGGTTTTTGGCGGGCAGGTCGGCCCACCGCTGCACCTCGGCAATGCCAGCTTCTTCGGTCAGGGCTTTCCAGAGCCGGGCGGGTAACCCAAACAACGCCTGATTGACGACCTGTTTTTTGGGGTGTTGCTGCCGGAACCGGTTCATCTCATCGCGAAGCTGATTGTCGGTCAGTTCGGGCGTCCAGTGAACCCGGAGCGTGAATTTATAGCTTACGCTGGCTAATTCGCGGGCCGCCCAGGCGGATAATTTCAGCACCGCTGGTCCGCTGAATCCCCAGTGGGTGAGGAGTAATGGGCCGCGCTGTTCGAGTTTCGTACCCACAACCTGCACTTTTGCGTCGGGTACCGATACACCCGCCAGCGATAATAGGGGACTGTCGGGCACGTTGAACGTGAACAGCGACGGCACCGGTGCAATCGTCGATTCGGCCTGTTCGGGTAGCCAGTTATAGGAGGGTAGTTGGGGATAGCCGCCCGTTGCGACCAGGACCCGGTCGGCCGTAAATGCATCTCCGTCGAGGGGCTGTAAAGTCCAGCCGTTCGGGTTATGGCGGGTCATGGTAGCGATGCCGAAACTCGTACGAATGCGGATGCCCAGCCGGTCAGCCGTTTGCATCAGACAGTCGATGATGGTTTCGGACGAGTTGGTGACGGGAAACATGCGGCCATCGGGTTCGGTTTTCAGCCGGACACCCTTGTTCTCGAACCAGTTTACGGTAGCGGCCGCGTCGAACTGAGTCAGCAGGGGTCGCAGCCAGCGTTCGCCCCGTGGGTAGTGCTTCACCAACTGCCGGTTGTCGAAACAGGCATGGGTTACGTTGCAGCGTCCCCCGCCCGAGATGCGCACTTTGTTCAGTACCGTCCGGTTTTTTTCGTAGATGGTAACGGTGGCGTGGGGGAAGGTTTCGGCGGCTGTAATGGCCCCGAAAAATCCGGCGGCTCCTCCGCCAATGACGGCAATGGTCAACGATGGCATGAAAAGTTAACGCCGGTTTTTGGGTCGTTGTTCCCTCAGCGGGCGACTTAAGTCCGGGACGCGTAGTCGCCCGCTGAGGGAACAACCCCTATCTTTACCCCATGACACCCGACACCCACCCGAAACCGACCCTCCACCGCCGGGGTTTTCGCCTGCGCGGCAACACGCTGGTTACCCTGTTTGTCTTTTTTCTGATTGGGTTGTTCCTGCATTACGGCGGTCGCACACAGCCCGTTGTAGCCTTCTGGAACGATGTAAGGCAGTTAATTGGCCTGAAGCGAGGCCCGGTAGCCAACGAATCGAATCCGTACAAAGCCCCGGAACCAACCGCCGATAACGAAGCCACCGCCAATGGACCGTCGTCTGCGGGACCGGAGCGTTCGCGGCCCGACCGTTCGCGTCCCGATGATGAAGCGTCGGCTACCGGAAGTACGGCTGCCCCCAATGCGTCGCAGTCGGGTAATGCGCGGTTTGCGTTCGAAAAAGAAGTCAATTTTATTCTGCCCGCGTTTTCACCCGACGACGAAATCATCCGGCACGAAGGGTACACGCTGCGGTTCCGCGATCCGTATAAAGAAGCCGACTGGGTGGCGTATCCGCTGCTGGCCTACGAGATCACCGGTGATGCCGACCGTAAAAGCGAACCGTTTAAGCCCGACCCCGAAGTCGCTACCGGTTCGGCTGTGCCCACCGACTACAGCCGGTCGGGCTACGACCGGGGGCATCTGGCCCCGGCGGGCGATTTTAAGTATTCGCAGCGGATGATGGGCGAGTCCTTTTTCATGAGTAACATGACCCCCCAGGCTCCGCAGTTTAACCGGGGCATCTGGAAATCGCTGGAAGAACAGGTGCGCAACTGGGCCGTGCGCGATAACGGGCTATACGTTATCACGGGGCCGATTCTGAAGCCGGGTTTACCCACTATTGGCCGACAAAATCAGATAGCCGTGCCCGAACAGTTCTACAAGGTAATTCTGTACTGCAACGCCCCGGACATCCGAATGATCGGCTTTTTGCTTAACAATGAAGGCTCGAACCAGCCCCTCTCCGATTTTGTCGTACCCGTGGACCAGATCGAGCGGCTGTCCGGCATCGACTTTTTTCCGAAAATCCCCGATGACATCGAGCGGAAACTCGAAAGCCGGGCACCGGAATTAGTGGTGAGGGATTGGTTTCGGTAAAACTTAAGATCGTGTCGGCCTTCAGTTCGACGTATTATTTTGGGTGAATTCTTTATCCAGAAACGCCCCAAACTTCTCCCGAACCGTCTCGAATGGTATCTGCGCCACCGAATCGGCAATAATCCAGTCGTAGCGGCTGCGGTAGGGGTACCAGTTGATAAAGCCGGGTTGTTCTTTGTTGTACAGCCCAAACACCGGCACTTTCCAGACCGACGCTAAATGCACCGCCGAGGTGTCGGGCGTGAACAGCAAATCGACCTTGCTGATAACGGCGGCAAAGACCGCAAAATCCCGGAAACAGGCAATCAGCGGCTCCGGCGCAATCTGTTTGGCCCGTTCCAGATCGTCGGGGGCAGTGATGAGGATGTACGGCAACCCGCGCTCAGTCAGCAGATGCAGTAGCTTTTTAAAGTTTTCCACACCCCAGAACCGAGCTTCGCTGCCCGCCGAAATGTTGACGCCGACTACGTGCGTACCCACCGGATAATTGCTGCGCATAAACGTTTCGGCCGTTTGGTACGCGTCGGTTGATGGTTCAAACAGGATATTCCAGCTCTCGTCGGACGCGAGGCCGAGCGGTTGCAAAACGGCGGCTGTCCGGTCGGCGGGGTGGGTCCGGCTGGGGTCGGGCATGGGAACCGTATGGGTAAACAATTTTTCGTTGCGCGACCGGATCGAAATCTTAAACGGGGCGTTTATCTGCCCCACCAGCAAGCTGCTGGTGGTGGAAATCTTCTCGTGCAGGTCGATCAGCAACCGGGGTTTCAGGCGGTTCACGGTCGCTGCCGCGTCGGAAACGCCCATCAGGCCTTTCCGATAGACAATTACCTCATCAATGAACGCGTAGTTTCGGTAGATAAAGTGATTGCGTTTTTCGGCCACGACCACAATCCGGCACCCGAATGTGTCCTTTACGGCCTTCATCGTCGGAATGGCCACTAAGGCATCCCCAATTTTGTGCAAACGAACAAAGACAACCGTATCAGCGGGGGTGAGGCTGATGGATTCGGTCGTTTTTTTGGCCGCTTTGATGGACAGGTAGGTATCTAAAAGCAGGTTCTTAAAAAAGTGTTCGACCTTATTGAGGGACTGGATGCGCATTAGAGAATAACGTTATGCCTGAACGGCGGGGCGAAGGTCGGCTAAAAACTGACGCAGTACGTCGGGTTGCTGCGTACCGATAAAAAGGCACTTGCCGTTGGTCTGACGGATGCGCAGGCACCACTGACCAGCTAAAACATAATACCAGCCGTCAAAATCCCAGCGAATGCCATAACTCACCACTTGGTGCGTACGAACGTCGGCGTTACGGATCGTATCCCAGGCGACAGTACGCCAGCCGGTAAAGGGAAAAAATCGGTAATGAATGCCCGTTGTGTCGATTCGAGTATCCAGATGCGTTATAGAAAATCCCAAAGCGAGAAATCCGGGAATTGCCAGTACGACAAAATCGAATCGTTCAAACCCTTTGATCAGCAGGCCGCCGAGCATGATAGCGGTTCCGATGGCCAGCGATAGCCAAAGCCACTTTTCGCGGACACGCTGTTTTTCGGTAAAGATTGGCATGAGTAAGCGCGTTATCTCCGCAAAGAAACAAGAACGGCCAGCGTTTCGGCTGGCCGTTCTCAGGAAATCTCAGGTCTTCTGTTTCTTCTTTTTAGCCGCCGGAAACAGGATGTTGTTCAGGATCAGCCGGTAGCCCGCCGAGTTGGGATGCAGGTTCAGGTCGGTGGGTTCCTCGCCGATTTCGTGGCGGTAATCTTCGGGGTCGTGGCCGCCGTAGAAGGTGAAAAAGCCCTTGCCATAGGTGCTATGAATGTACCGCGCTTCGCCCGCCGACCGGTTTTCGGCCAGAATAACTACTTCCGGCTTGATAAACTGCTTCTTAAACGCCGTGGTCTGCCCCATAAATCCCTTGATGATGTTCTGATGGTTCTGGGTCAGCATCGTCGGGATGGGGTCGTACTTGGCCGAGAACTGGAAGAGCGTAAAGTAATCGTTGTGTTCGCTCAGGCCGCGCTCGTCGGGTTGGTTGTCGACGTTCGAGAACTCGATCTGGTACGGATTCGTGTACGCCTGAAACCCTTTAAACGCCATTGTCTGGCTGAAATCCAGTTTACTGTTGCAGTTCGGGTCGTACGGATCGCCATCGTAAAACGTATCCACGATGTCGGTGTTCTGGGCCGCCAGCGCAATGTCGTAGGTGTCGGTGGCATTGCACATGGCGAACATGTAGCCGCCACCGAGGGTAAAGTCACGAATCTTTTTGGCCACGGCCAGCTTCAACTGTGGCACCTTGGTGAAGCCGTATTTTTTGGCAATCGTTTCGGCTTCGTTCTTCTGGGCGATGTACCAGGGCTGGTCCTTGAAGTGGAAAAATTTGCCGTACTGCCCCGTAAAATCTTCGTGGTGCAGGTGCAGCCAGTCGAAATCGGTGAGTTTGCCGTCCATCACTTCCTCATCGAAGACCACGTCGTAGGGGATTTCGGCGTACTTCATCACCATCGTCACGGCGTCGTCCCAAGGTTGTTTGGTTTTGGGTGAGTACACGGCTACGCGGGGTGGTTTCTGGAGTTTTACCGCATCCATGTTGGCATCCGGGGCGTTTACTTCGCTCAGAATCTGGGCCGCCTGCGCGTCGGAAATAACCTCGAAGCTGACACCCCGGATCACCATTTCGTTGACGAATGTCTGCGAATGTGGCATCATAAACGAGCCGCCCCGGTAGTTCAGGAGCCAGTCGACTTCGGTATCGTATTTTTTAAGCACCCAGTAAGCAATGCCGTACGATTTAAGATGATTCTTCTGGGTATCGTCCATCGGAATCAGGATACGCGACGCCCACGCCTGGCCCGTCAGCGACAAAATAAGGATAAGCGGTAAGAGCAGCCGTTTCATTCGTTGTGCGTTTACGTCTTGCTTTGAGTAGCTTTGTAACTAACGAATATAAGCAATTATTGTGCTAAATGAATTTCCTCGAAAACATCCGTGAAGGCCTGCGTTCCATTGCCGGCAACCGGCTCCGCACCATCCTGACGTCGCTTATTATTGCCATCGGCATTACGTCGCTGGTGGGGATTCTGACGGCAATCGACGGCATTCAGGGATCGGTCAACAGTAGTTTCGAGGGGCTGGGTGCCAATACGTTCACCATCTCGACCCGGCGGGAAACGGCCCGTATCGGCGGCTTAACCCGGCAACTGTCCCCCCCCATCGACTACCGGGAGGCCGTTCTGTTCAAACAACGGTTCGCGTACGGGGCTGCCGTTTCGGTGGCTACTTTCGTAACGGGCGCGGCCGAGGTGAAAGCCGGGTCGAAGAAAACCAACCCCAACGTACAATTGGTTGGGGCCGATGAGGCATACTTAGGCGTTAGCGGTTATAAGGTGGCTACCGGGCGTAACTTTTCGGCGAATGATCTGAACAAGGCTCTCAACGTCACTATCATTGGCAACGAGCTGGCTACTAACCTGTTTGCGCAGAAGGGAAGTCCCATCAATCAGGTTATCCGGGCACTGGGGAATCAGTACAAAGTGATTGGCGTACTCGAAAAAAAGGGCGGCAGCGTTACCGGTGGGGGCGACGATCGGGTGATGATTATACCGCTCGACAATGCCCGGGCGTTGGTTGGATCGCGAACGCTAACCTTTTCCATTACTGGGTCGGCGCCCAACTTAGTCGATCAGGAGGTGGCGATGGGCGAAGCACGGGGCCTGATGCGCCGGATTCGGCGCGACCCCCTCGGCCAGACGGACTCCTTCCAGATCGAGCGGGCCGATGATCTGGTTAAAAGCATCGACAACATCACGGGATACCTCCGCATCGGCGGCTTCGGGATCGGCTTTGTCACATTGCTGGGAGCGTCCATCGCGCTGATGAACATCATGCTCGTGTCGGTAACGGAGCGGACGCGGGAGATTGGCATCCGCAAATCGCTGGGCGCGACGCCAAGCCGCATCCGGCAGCAGTTTCTGATCGAAGCCATTGTAATCTGTATTCTGGGTGGATTAGGGGGCGTGGTGATGGGCTTAGGCATTGGTAACCTGATTGCGCTGGCTGTCAGTCAGGGTAAAGGCGGGTTTGTGGTGCCGTGGGCGTGGATGGGTTTAGGGTTAGTGGTCTGCGTGGCGGTGGGTTTGTTTTCGGGCATTTACCCGGCCATCCGGGCTTCTAAGTTAGACCCCATCGAAGCGTTGCGGTACGAGTAGTCCTACCTGATACACTTCTTTCCCGGAGCGGGAAGAAGGGCCCGGCTGTAAAGTTTTTTTCACACGCGCTTTCTGTCTTCCGCCTTTCTCCGTACTTTTGCACCCACGTTTGACACACGTACCGATTTCAACGCCGGGTTGGCGGAACCGGTAGACGCGATGGTCTCAAACACCATTGTTCGCAAGGACATGCCGGTTCGAGTCCGGCACCCGGTACAAAAGCCTCATACAGCATCTGTGTGAGGCTTTTTTGTGCCTTGGTAATCGAGGTAGAGTCACCAATCCGGCTATACCAACTTGGTCAAATCTGCTTCACGACCACAAACGAGGGTCAATCACCAGTGGCTTTTCGTCAACAATATGGATGTTTGCATAGGCGGTATGAGCCGGATGTAACAGGTAGTTGATACCAGATGGCATTACAGACGAAGGGACACCTAACGCCAGCACATCGGGATTGGCCAGCCAGTCTGCCAAAACTGTCTGACTTCTCGAATACGTGTTTTCATTCCAGTAAGCCGGTAACTGGTCGGCTGTTACCACCCGCCGACTGTCGTCGGGAATGTCTACAGTGAACAGCCGGTAATTGGGTAACTCAGCGTAGGGTACCTGCGGCATGTGCACTAAAATCTCGACTAATGCCAGGGCGGGGTGTTCGGCCGTGTACAAAATACCCACGCCAACCGGATTCCAGCGGCCTCCGTTCAGCCGGGTACCGGTAACGTCCAGCGGCCGGTCTGCATATTTCTGCCGGACAACCCGAAAAATCAATGCCATAATTAGCCAAAAATACCGTGATCGATGCGCCCCAGTACCCGGTCTACCAGCGTATAGCCGGTCACCGTATCCAGCGTTTGCAGCGGGGTTTGGTGTTCCAGTTCCCGGATCGGAGCACGTAACCAGCCCAGCACGGTTAGTGCCCGCCCATCGAATGTATCAAGGGCATGATGGAGGATGTTTTCCAGCAAAAGCAACCGCTCGGAGGCATCCTGACTAAGCCGCTGATCGACTTTCAGCCGGTGGAGATACGAAGCTGACAGGCCAAGTGCCATAGCCATTTCCTTATCGGTTAAGCCAATTCGTTTGGCCACGCGGTCCACTTCGGCCCGAAGCACTCCCTGCCTACTGCGGGCGATGATTTCCTGCTCGCTGAGTATACGCCCCGAAGCAGAATTGTCCGGTTGAGTAATCGACGGAGTAGCAACCATATAGATGAACTTTTCCACTAAGATAATAATACAAGTTCATTCTGTCAAGGGTTTCCGGCTTTTGGCTATCTTGGGTGCCCGCCTGCCGTTCCTGTTTACGTATGTCGCTGCACACCATCTCGCAATACTATATCAATACCGTGTAGAAGGCACAGCTACGAGATGAGTGTACTGATCGACTCATTAAGCCCAGCCTAAGGTTTCATGGCGCGGATTAGTCCGTAATCGCCAGTTCCCCGTCCTGGAAAGCAGTTGTTTTGGCGGTGGGTGTAGCGGGTTCGTAGCCCGTCAGCCGGTCGATGGCTGCTTTGATGGCTTCATAAGAGTCGTTGGTGCGAATAAAATCGCCGTCGGAGTAAGTAATGGCACAGCCAACTTCGGCGGGTTCGATCGCTTTAACGAAGTTCAGGTTAATCAATTGGGTAGTTTGGGCGGGGGTAGTGATTTCGATAAACATAAACCGTCGACTGCGTTTAAGTGGCCGGGCGTTAAGGTAGCTAATTCCAACCCATATCCGCCAACTAACTTAGTGTCCGGCTCTGTCTTCTGCCCGGTATAAACTATTGGCCGGACTTACGCGGGGCCGGTTTTTTTGTGACCTTTGCCCGGCGTTGAACAATACCTACTCACAAGGTGTACTACCCTGCAAACCACCACTTTTATAAATAAGATGATTACCCTAAACCAACCCCTCGAACAGCTTTTCCCGGCTGAAAATCAGATCCCGGCCGAACACGCTGTGCCCGCCCTTCATCAGCGCGATTACCTCATCGACGGCGAAATGCGCCATTGGGACGGCCCCACCGTTGACGTTGTCTCGCCCATTTTTGTCCATACTGGCACGGGACTGGAACGTAAAGTAATTGGCAGCTATCCGGTGGCGACCGAAAAAGAATCGCTCGAAGCCCTGGATGCTGCCGTGCGGGCCTTCAACAACGGCCGGGGCGAATGGCCAACCATGTCCGTAGCCGAACGGATTCAGTGTATGCAGAACTTTGTGGGCAAGATGCTGGAGCGTAAAGCCGAGGTCGTGAACCTGCTGATGTGGGAGATCGGCAAGACCCTCGCCGATTCGACCAAGGAGTTCGACCGGACAGTAACCTACATCTATGACACCATCGACGCCTACAAAGACATTGACCGGGCGGGATCTCGGTTCAAAATTACCGAAGGCGTTATCGGGCAGATTCGCCGTTCCCCGCTGGGCGTGGTGCTGTGCATGGGTCCGTTCAACTATCCCCTCAACGAAACCTATACGACGCTGATCCCGGCCATGCTGATGGGTAATACGGTGCTGTTTAAAACCCCCAAACACGGTTCGTTGCTGCATTATCCGATGCTGGATGCCTTCCGGTCGTGTTTCCCGAAGGGCGTGGTCAATTCCATCTACGGGCGTGGAGCCAACGTGGTGCCGGTGCTGATGCAGTCGGGCAAGGTCGATGTACTGACCTTGATCGGGTCGAGCCGGGTGGCGGATAGCCTGAAAAAGATGCACCCCAAATCCAACCGGCTGCGGGCCGTGCTGGGGTTAGATGCCAAAAATGCCGGTATCATTCTGGCCGATGCCGATCTGGAATTAGCCGTGAAAGAGTGTATGCTGGGTACGCTGTCGTTCAACGGGCAGCGCTGTACAGCCATCAAGATTATTTACGTGCATCGCTCCATTGCCGACCAGTTTTTGGCCCGTTTTTCGGAAGAAGTCAACAAACTCAAACCGGGGATGCCGTGGGAAAAGGGGGTACAGATAACCCCGCTGCCCGAACCAACCAAACCCGCATACCTGACCGAGTGCATCCGCGATGCGGTAGGGCAGGGGGCACGGGTGGTGAACGAAGGCGGTGGTGCCATGGCGGAATCGCTGTTTTTTCCGGCGGTGGTCTATCCGGTGGCGGAGGGCATGAAACTCTACCGCGAAGAGCAGTTTGGTCCGGTCATTCCGGTGTTGGCTTTCGACAACATCGAGGAGCCAATCGAGTACATTATTACCTCCGATTATGGGCAGCAGGTGAGCATTTTCGGTACCAACACCGAACAGATTGCCGAACTGATCGACCCGCTGGTGAATCAGGTAAGCCGGGTAAACATCAATGCCCAGTGCCAGCGCGGACCGGATACGTTTCCATTCACCGGCCGCAAGGATTCGGCCGAAGGAACCCTGTCCGTGGAGGATGCGCTGCGGTCGTTCTCCATCCGCACGGTGGTAGCCACGAAGGATACCGAAGCCAACAAAGCCATCCTGAACGACATCATCGGCGAACATAAATCGGAGTTTCTGAGTACGAATTATATTTTGTAAACAGTAGTCAAAAAACAAGGCAACGGACCTCACAGGCGGTCCGTTGCCTTGTTTTTACCACTTCTTCACAAATTTCGCCCAACCCAAAACACCGTGATCCCCACGAAAACGATGCGGATAGCGGTCAGGCCGTACAAGCGTCGGCGTAACAGCTCCTTGTGGGACCAGGGCGGGCCGTATTCGAGAAAAAAACCGAGCACCAGATAAGGAAGTAGCAACACAAGCAGCGGATTAATCTGCCAGGCATTGGTTATGTGGCCGTGCAGCAGTTGATGAGCCGCCCGCTGCGAGCCGCAACCCGCACACTGGTAGCCGGTTAACCACCGAAACGGGCAGGGCGGAAAAAAAGAGTACCGGGCGGGATCGAAGCGGTAGTAAAGCACCGCCAGACCCAGTACCGGCACCCACAGCCAGTGACGGCTTTTCATAAAGACGTTAATAACGATTGGTGTTCAGCGTGGCCAGAATGGCGGCCCCAAAGAAAAGCATGTATAGCACCCAGCCCGTAATGGCAACGAAAAAGCTGATTTTTGTCCACTTACCGGCTTCAGCCGAGGCTTTCATGGCACCGTTGATGTCCCCGGCCGCATAGGAAGAGTCGACCCGGGCGGCAAACACGATACCGGCAACCCCAAACGGCAGACAACAAAAGATGGTGGCCAAAATGGACTCGACTAACCAGTTTTTGGGTTTCGGCGTCGAGGCAAAATACGCACTTCCCGGTTGGGGAACACCCGCATTCATTGGCTGATACGTCGGTGTTTGCATCGGTTGCACCTGTACGGGAGGCATTGGCTCAACAAGGGTGCCGAAACCACTGGTAAACAGGCTGTTCAGTTCGGCTACGTCGCCCGCTTTCAGCCAGTCGGCCATACCCGCTGTCCATACCAACGTTTCCCTGGTGAGGTTTTTGGTGCGCAATTCGTCGAGGCTAAATGGCCCCAATTGGTTATTGTCGGCCAAGTAATAGTACTGTTTCATAAAGATGGAGCTGGCGGTAGAAGGGTGTGTGAAGGACTAATCCGGCGAAAAATACACAAACTTCGACCACAAATCGGCCCTTCCGCCCATTGTTTTATCGTTTGGACAGCCCCGGTTTACTGTGCTTACGGAGGGATTTTCACCGGTTGAGCAATGCACCGGAGGCCATAAAAGGGCAACGTGCTTTCTATACCGATGCGCCAACGGTTGCGGTTGGCAACTGAATCACAAACTCGGTTCCCTGTTCCTCCCGGCTTTCGACCAAAAGCGTTCCCCCGTGTCCTTTGGTGATGATGTCGTATGAGAGCGACAAGCCTAAACCGGTACCTTCGCCGGTGGGCTTGGTGGTGAAAAAAGGCTGGAAAATTTTGGCTTTAACCGCGTCGGGAATACCCATGCCATTGTCCGCAACCCGAATCTCGATATGCCCATTGACTTGAGCCGTGGTGACTGTCACCACGGGATGATAATCAGCCGAAACCGTTTTCTGCTTCTGGTTCACGGCGTAAAAGGCGTTGTTGTAGAGGTTCAACAGCACGCGCCCTATTTCCTGGGGGATCACCTCCGGCTGAGGGAGTGTACCGTCGAAATCGGTCACTAATTCCGCGTTGAAACTGTTGTCTTTTGCCCGCTGGCCGTGGTAGGCGATTTTGAGGTATTCGTCGGCTAAGGCATTGAGGTTGGCAGGCTGTTTCTCCCCCGTACCGGTGCGGCTGTGTTCGAGCATCCCCCGCACAATGCCGCTGGCCCGACTGCCGTGATGGTGAATTTTTTGCAGGTTTTGCCGTAAATCACCGGCAATTGCTTTTGCTTCTTCTGCATCGCCCCGGTCCAGTTCTTCTTCGAGTTCGTCAACTAACTCCGCACTTACTTCGGAAAAATTATTGACAAAGTTTAGTGGATTTTGAATCTCATGGGCAATGCCCGCCGTTAGCTCACCCAGACTGGCCAGTTTCTCTTTCTGGATAAGTTGGGCCTGAGACGCTTTTAACTCGGCCGTGCGAACGTCGACCTGTTGTTCCAGCCGTTCGTTTTGGGTCGCCAGAAGTTGTTGCTTTTCTATTTCCTGAGCTAAGTTTTCTGTCGATAGTTTTTGCACTTCTCCCAACTGTTCTTTTAAATTCCGGTTAGAAGAGCCGAACTCCCAGGCTAATTGCAGGGAGAACATAAGTGGCGAACTCAAATCACTGAGAAGCCCCCCGATTTCCCGGACAATAGAGAATGAACTGTAAAGCGGTGAAAACAAGCGAAATAAATCCCCGATGAATAAAACGAAAAATACGGTCCCTAAAAATTGACCGATTGCCAGAATCCAGAATCCAGCGTGTTTGTTTCTGACCCCTAAAAACGTAATTCGCCAGGTTTCAAGTGCGATTATAATATTCAGAACGGTTAGTACAGGATTGGAAAGCGACGGATAGATAACCACGTATAGGTTTACGATCATCAGCACAGCAACCAGCCAGCCCCGTCGCGGTATTTTTCGGTAATAAATGCTGTAAATAAACAGAAGGGACCATCCGCCGACCGATGCCACTGCGGACTTCCACAGCAAATTGGACCAGGTGCCTACCGACGCGTCGGTTGTTGTGGTAGCAATCAGTATACTGGTAAAGAGTACCGAAAAATTTAACAGATATAAGGCCGTAAAAAGGCTGCCTAACCGTTGAGGATAAAAAAGATAGAGGAAGAAAAAAAGTAAGGTAAAGGAGATGTATAAACTCATGGAAAAAATACCATGATACGTAGTGATACTTGTGGGTAGATACGATTCTGACAGGGGTGCTATGGCGAAACAAAATCCGAAAAAAATTCTGGGCTGAATTACTTTATCGAAATCGTGTGAGGCATATCGTACGGTCAGTACATGCACCGGTTCGTTGGCGAGGGTAACGGGAAATGGTTTTCGGGGTAAGTAACTTTTGTCGTTTCCCGAAGTAGCCAATACATCACCAAAGCGACAAATAAATTTACCATCCACGTAAATTTCGGATGCCCCCAAATGCCCGATACGCATGGCAATTGTTTCGCCATTTAGTGAGTCGGGCACTGTGAATTTTTGTTGAAACCAACCAATACCTGACCAGGGCAACGGTTTACCGGTATCGTCTTGCAGAAATGTAGGGTTCGCTCTTGACCAGGCTGCTTTTGTCGGCAAATGGCCGAAGTCGACGCGACCCTTTGGGAAATAGTCCCAGAGAGTATCCAGCGGAATTCGCGAAAATACATGCACGTCACTCAGGTAAGCATTTTCAACAGCTTCGCCCTGTCCAAATACTACACAGCTCTGAATCAATAAAAAGCCGGCAACACATACGTTAAATAGTTTCATGCAAGGGCCAGAATAGCGTACGGGGTGGGAAGCGCACAGCAGGCAGTAATCTACAGTAAATCTGTCACATACGTCAACGGCACTTCGTCACCGGTTCTGATCGGTCAGGCTACAGCGGGTGTTAAAGCAGAGTTGGCAGGAAGTAAGGCCTGGTTGCTCAGAAGCAGAGTCAACGGGATGAAGGCGGTTTAAAAAGCGTAATTTTGCGCCATGCACACCAATTTCTATTTCCTGCGTCAGTTGGCCCCCGCTCTCGACATCAACATTACCGGCCTGCGGTTTATGGAGTGCTACAGTCAGGACCGCGACGAGCTGGTACTCGTGTTTGCGCAGGCGCGGGGTAAAAACAACTACTACAAACCGTTCTACATAAAAGCCACGGTTCGTCCCGATTTTTCGGGCTTGCTGTTTCCCGAAAATGTGCAGCGCGCCCGTACCAACAGCGTCGAGCTGTTTGAGAAAGTAACGGGTGGAGAAGAGGGGGAGGGTAAGCCGGTTATCGGTGTGCGGTCGTTTCTGAACGAGCGGTGTTTAGCCATTTTGCTGGAAGATGGGTTCACGCTTCTGTTCAAGTTTTTCGGCAACCGGCCCAACTTTCTGGTGTTTCAGGACAATGCCGTCATCGACCTCTTCAACCACAAGCTGGCGGGTGATTATGGCCTGGTATTAAACGCCATCGACCGGCCCATCGACCAGACTTGGGAAGCGTTTGAACGGGCCGGTTACGACCACAAAAAACTGTTTCCTACGTTCGGTAAAGTGGTCAATGCTTACCTCACGGCACAGGGTATCCGGGAAAAAAGCCCCGCCGAAACGTGGACGTTGTTGCAGGAAACACGCCATCAACTCGAAAATCCGCAGTACTACATCACCCGCATTGACCACCGGCCCACACTGTCGCTGCTGAACATTGGCGAAGACGATCCGTACCGGAAAATCTTCACCGAACCCATCGAAGCCGCCAACCGGTTCTTTATCAGCTACAATGGCCTGAATACGTTCGAAAAGGAAAAGGGCGACGTATTGCGGCTATTGGACAAGCGGCTGAAACGCGCCGAAAGCCTGATCGAAGCTAACCTCCAACGGCTCATTGCCCGCGAAGAAGGGGCCAGCCACGAAGAAATGGGCCACATTTTGATGGCTAATCTGCACGAAATACCCGCCCGGATCGAGCAGGTAACACTGTCTGACTTTTACCGCGATCAGCCCATCACCATCAAACTGAAGGCCGACCTGAGTCCGCAGAAAAACGCTGAGAATTATTACCGCAAGGCAAAAAACGAGAAGATCGAAGCGGAACACTTGCAAGGACAAATAACGCTGCGGGAGGCCGAAATTGAACAGACGCGGCAGCACCGGACGGCTATCGAGGGGATGGAGTCGCTGAAGGTGCTGCGGAAATACGTAAAACAGCATGGCCTGCTGACGGATGCACCGGTTGATGATCCGACGCAGGTATTCAAGCAGGTCGATTTCCAAGGATACCGTATTCTGATTGGTCGAAATGCGAAAAACAACGACTTGCTCACGCAGCGATTCAGCTACAAAGATGACTTGTGGATGCACGCCCGCGACGTATCAGGGTCGCACGTGGTCGTGAAATTTCAGGCGGGGAAACCATTTCCCAAAACCGTGATCGAGCGGGCGGCAGAATTGGCCGCGTGGTACTCCAAACGCCGGACGGATTCGCTATGTCCGGTAATTGTGACCCCTAAGAAATACGTCCGCAAACCCAAAGGCTTAGCCGAGGGGCAGGTCGTGGTGGAGAAAGAAGAGGTGGTGATGGTGGTGCCGAGGGGGGAGAATTAATGAGTAAATTAGCGAATGGGCGAATGTGCGGCATACTTTTATCCCGACATTCACTCATTCGCTAATTTACCCACTCACTCATTAATCGTAAGATTCACTTGCGCCTGCATCAGTTTGCTCATGTCCTGCCAGGTTTTATCCCACGAGTTTTCGGACAGGAACTGGTCAATGGCGGTCCAGTTAGTCGGGTGTTTTCCGGCCAACGCCAGGTCAACGGCTTTCTCGAATTCATCGGCTGTGGCGGCAATCTGCGCAAAATCCTGACTGCCATACGTCCGCACGACATCGCGGATGGGTGTCGACACAACTGGTAAACCCGCAGCCAAATATTCCGGGGTCTTGGTTGGACTGATAAACTTCGTCGAATCGTTCATGGCGAAGGGCAGCATGCCTACATCCCAGTTGCTGAAATAAGTGGGCAAGTCCTGGTATTGTTTCATACCCAGATAATGCACGTTGTCGCCTTTCGGTAAGTCTTCTTTCTTCACTTTCACAATAGGCCCGATCAGGACAAACTGCCACTCGGGTCGGCGATGGGCCAGTTCCGCAACCAATTCACGGTCGAACCGTTCGTCGATTACACCACTGAAACCAATGCGCGGATGCTTGATGGGCTGCTGATCGGCCGGGTCCGTCTGCGGTTGGCGGGCCGAGGCAAAATGACTGTATTCGATGCTGCTCGGAAAGGCGAACACACGCGGGTGGCGGCTTTGCTTGGCTTCGTACAGGCTGTATCCTCCCGTGAAAACGATGTCGGCCCGGCGGATGAGTTCGCGCTCCTGCTCAAGCAGTTTAGGCGGTGCTCCCCAAAACGCCGATAGTTCGTCCATACAGTCGTATACCGTCAGCTTTGGTTTTAAATGATCGCTGAACAGCAGGGCCATCGGCGTATAGTACCAGGCGGCAAAATCGGTAATGTGTTCACGGGCAATGAGTTCGTCAACCACGTGGCGCTGGGCGGCTAAGGCATTATCAGGTGAGGTGCCGTGCAGTAAATGCGGTACCACTACCGTCAGCGAGTCGTTCACTTTGCGTACTTCCACGCGCTGCTGGTTATCCCAGATGGGTTCCTCGATAAACCACACCCGGTGCTGGCGACTTGCCCGACTCAACAGGTGCTGCGGACGCTGGTAAACGAAATTCCAGCGCAGGTGTGAGAAACAAATCAGATCGCGAACGCTCTCGGCATCGGTCTGACGGGATTTGGGGGGCTGAGCCACCGCAATGGGCTGGCGTTTAATTTCCTGGGTAGGGGCCGCAGCCGAAATAGAGTCGTCCTGTAGCTTCATATAGTATTTAACGTGTAAGAAAATAAAACATAGACTGGGTCGCATAGACTGGGTCGCATAGACTGGGTCGGTCAGCCTGTCCCGGGCGCGGCTGTTCAGCCCGTACGAATAGAACACGTACGGCCAATAATTCCGTTGGGATAGTAGGCGCATCGGCTACAGAATGAGCAGACAGCCAACCGTTTCCGGCATGATCGGGAGCTAACGGGTCTTGTTCTCGCGCAAACACCGACCCGCTACACAGATACAATAACCCGTTACGTTATCGGATTGTTAACGTCCAGTTTGGTGATGAATTGGAAAGCAGCAGCTCTGTGTAGCCTGATTGGTGCTGTGAATCAGAAAATTAACCTGCTGACAGGGGTACCCGGTAGTGGTGTATGACGCCTGTTTGCACGGGTAATATTGAGCAAGTGGCCCGGCGAGTCAGGCTACCGGCAGCCACACGGTGAAGGTCGTACCTGTACCGAACTGACTCCGGGCGGTGATACCCCCGCCATGCAATTCCACAATTTTTTTGCAGATGGCCAGCCCAATGCCTGTTCCCTCGTATTGACCTTGCCCGTGCAACCGCTGAAAAACGGTGAAAATCCGGTCAAGGTATTGCTCATCGAAGCCAATCCCGTTATCGGAAATGCAGATTTCGGCGCATTGACCAGCCCCCGGCAGCGTGGCAGGCCGACTTACGATTTGGCCGGTGATGGTTATACGCGATGGCTGGTCGTGCCGGTGAAATTTGAGTGAGTTGCTGATCAGATTTTTGAAAAGATCGTGCAGCAACTGAGCATCGCCCATAACATTGGGTAGGGTATCCAGCGTCAGTATGCCCCCCTGCTTCTGAATAACTGCGTCGAAATCAGCCACGATAATTGTCAGCAGGTCGTTCAGGGGTACCGACCGGTGAGCGGTCGGATTGCTGGTAAGCCGGGCGTAGGCCAGCAGGTCCTGTACCAGTAGGCGCATCCGGCCGGCTGCCCGTTGCATCCGGCCAATCATGGCGGCTGCCGGTTCGCTTAGTTCGGGGGCAAACTCCTGTTCCAGCGCATCGCCAAAGGAAATAATCTTGCGTAGCGGCTCCTGCAAATCATGGCTGGCCACATAGGCAAACTGCTCCAGACTCTCGTTGGTCTGGCGCAGTTCCAGCACTAATGTTTCGAGTTGTCGCTGGGCCTGTTTACTCTCGGAAATGTTGTTGTACGAAACCACCAGTCCATCGTTGAGTTTGGCCACCGATAGCGCGAAATGCCGGTCGTATCCGTCGGTCTGGTAATGCGTCTCGAACTGATGAGGCACCCCCGTTTCGAGCACCCGCAGGTAGATGGGCCAGAGGGTGGTTTGCCGAAAACCGGGCAGGACAGTCAGCAGCCGCCCGCCAATAACCTGCTCACGGGTCAACTGAATCCCATCCAGCAATGCCTGGCTGGCTTCGAGGTACACGTAGTCGATGAGGTGGCCGTGCTCATCCCTGACGGCTTCGAGTACGGACAACCCGTTCTGAATAGTGGTCAAAATACCCTCCAGGAGCCGGGCCTGCCGTTCGAGTTTGTCGATGGATTCTTTCTCGGCCGTAACGTCGTTCAGCGTGGCCAGCAAGCCCCCTTCAATTCTGGTCAGGGTAATGTCCACCCAGATCTCATGGCTTCTAATGTATTCTTCGTGCCGGATGGGTTCGCCGGTCAGCATCAGCCTGCGCAGCTTCTCTAACTGGAGAGGGGTCAGGGGATAGAGTTTGCCGATGGGCATGCCGGTAAAAACAGCCGCCTGCAAACCGGTCATGGCCTCGAACAACTGATTCACTAAACTGACCCGAAAGTTGACGGGCTGCCCGCCAGCGTTGTTGACCACGTCGAAAACGACCACTGCACTCGGCGAACTGTTCAGGATGTTACCCAGCCGGGTCGATTGTTGGCGCAGGGCCTGGGTCGAATCAGGGTCTTTGGTGTTGTGAACGTAGGAGAGCATCAGTCCATCGCCGAGGGGCATAATGGCCATGTTGCCCCTGGCATCCAGTCCATCAGCGGTGTAAGATTCGTTAAGCTGACGGGGCTGCTGCGTTTCCAGCACGTCGAGGTAGGCCTGCCAGAGCGATGTTTGCCGGATAGACGGAAAATACGTGGTCACCAAATGGCCGGTGATGTCGGAAAAGTAATCAGGCTGATCGCGGACAATATCGCGCAGGGCTACCGCATTGGCAAACCGGTAGCTGAAGTCCACAACGGCTCCGGTAGCTGAGTCGCGCACGGCTGTTAGGCCAATCAGACCACCGGGCGTATGCTGAAACAGGTGCTGCCAAAGGGCAGCCTGCTCTTCGGGAGGGATCCAGTTAAGGGCGGATAGCGTAGCGTTCATCTTAAGTTACGGAGAAGTAACGTAAATCTACAGAACACTATTTTGCCAATAGATATGAACGTTTCGGTTTTTAGTAAAAGGGCAGGGATTACGGTTTTTTCGGCTCATTCAGCTCAAGCAGGTAGCCGTCGGGGTCGGAAAAGTAGATCTGGGTAACGCCATCGAACCGTACCTGCTTATGAAACGGCAGGTTGTGCGCGGTCAGGAACTGCTCGGAATTGGCGATGTTGCTCACGAACAGGGCAATGTGACCGCCGTTTCGGTCGTGGGCGATGGTTTCCGTCCGGCCATCGAGCAGGTGAATCATCTGGCCATTGCCAACGTCGAACCAGGCACGGGTGGCTTTCAGGTTGTCCGGCACCGGAATCGGTTTCAGGCCGACAATATCCCGGTAAAATGCCGCACTGACCGGAATATCTTTTACATGCAGGGCCACGTGATTATGACCGACAACGCCCAATGCCGTCGGTGCGGATTGAGCCATCACCGAAGAGGTCAAACTTATTAAGACAAAACAGATGGCCAGAACTATACTTTTCATAGAATTATTTAGGAATAACTAAGAATGCTCAAAGGTAGCCATTCGTACGTTTCCTCAAAAATATACCTCGTAAATGGATTTCTCCAGTAACTTGGCTCTCTAAACTAAACCATTCGTTTCTAAACGCTTAACTCCATGTATCATCGTTCAATTAATTATTATGGGGCCGTCTTGATCGCGGCTACCCTCCTGACTTCCTGTGGAAAGTCCGAAGAACAGAAGCAGGCTGAGGAAGCCAAAGTGTCGCTCGGCGGAGCGATGGATGCCATGAAAGAGATGGCCAAAGCCGCCGAAGATCAGCAGAAGAACGGACCCGTCGAAACCGTTGATTTCCGTGCTCTGAAAGAATTGCTGCCCGCCGATGCCGATGGCTTGCCCCGTAAAGAAGCGTCCGGCGAAAAAAACGGGGCGATGGGCTTTAAAATCTCTACTGCCGAAGCCAAGTACGCCAATGCCGATGGCTCTGAAACGGCCGAAGTGGGCATCGTGGATGCGGGGGGGACGGGTGCGCTCATGGGCTTAGCCGCCTGGACGATGATGGACATTGACAAAGAAACGGAAACCGGCTACGAGAAAACCACCACCATGGGCGACAACAAAGCCTACGAAAAGTACGACAACAGCGGCAAAGACGGCGAATTGGTTGTGGTCGTAGCCAAACGTTTTGTGGTAACGGCCAAAGGACACGGCGTACCGATGGATAAAATCAAAGCCACGCTGAATAAAGTGGACCTGGATAAACTGGCGGGGATGAAGTAGGGATTAGGGGTTTGTAGTTCGTGGTTATCCGGTAGGTAACTACAAACTACAAACCACAAACTACAAACTGTAAATCTCCTCGCGCTCGATGCCCGTGGGCAAGGGTCCCTGCCGGGTGAGCTTCATGATGGCCAGATTCGCCCCCGCCTGAGCGCATTGTTCGGGCGTTTTTTTGTCTAAATACGCCGTCAGGAAGCCAGCCCAGTAGGCATCGCCTGCGCCGGTGGCATCTACTACGTCGATGGGTTTTCCGGGTAGCTGCACCCGTTGCTGGCCGTACTCCCACGATACTAAACTGCCTTCGGCTCCCAGCGTCAGACACACCAGTGACGCACCCATCTGGTGAAAATCGCCGATAATCTGGTCTTTCGTACGGGCCTCACCAAAAAGACGTTCGGCGTCGTCGTCGCTGAGTTTCACCAGCGCATTGGCCGAGCAATACTCCGCTATAACCTGCCGGGCATAATGGCGGTCGGGCCAGATGCTGGGCGCGTAATTGGCATCGAGACTGGTCTGACAACCGGCGGCCGCGGCCCGTTTGGCGGCATCCACAAGGGTATCTTGCGCGGGTTGACGGCTCAGCGCGAAGCAGGTTGTGTGGAAAAGCTGCGTCTGTTGTAGCAATGAATCGGGCAGGTGTTCTGGTTTAATCTGACAGTCGGCGGTGCGGTAAGCGATAAAATCGGGGGTGCCTTTCGTCCGCGAAACAATCACGACGCTGCTCGGCGCGAGCGCATCGGTGGCAACGTATTGCGTATCGACGCCCGCTTCTTCGACTTTCTGTTTCAGGTAAACGCCCAGATTATCGTGCCCAACGGTAGCCACCAAGGCCGTTTTGTTGCCGAGCCGGGCCATATTAGCGGCCATGTTAGCAGGCGATCCACCCTGATAGCGGTGAAAATCGCGGGTGTCTAATAGGCTGGCCGCGAGATTATTACCGATCAGATCGGCTAAGAGTTCGCCAACGGCGAGAAGGTCATATCGTCTTGGACCGGCAGGCGATCCTGTGTGATTCGTCGGATTCATTAATTACCATGATTAAATAAAAATCAGCGACCGCAAATGTAGTCGTCTCAAGTGACGACAAAAAAGAGGGCGCAATTCGCTGAGAATTGCGCCCCCCAAAATCACAGTAAATCCGTTCATCAGCCCAATCACAGTCGGGTTTTAATGGGCAGGAAGTGTAGCTTCTTCGGTATTCCGTTTCTCGCTGACCAGAAAACAGGATGCTGCCGCCAGCAGCAGACAGATCCCTGCCGTTACCAGCGCATTACGGGGGTTATCGCCCAGCACAGACTTGTAATAAAGTGGCACCGTAATCATGCCGACGAATTGGGGTACGCAGATGAATCCATTGAAAATGCCCATGTAAATGCCCATTTTCTCTTTGGGAACGGCACTCGCCAGCATCAGGTACGGCATCGACATGATGGACCCCCAGGCCAAACCGATAATGCTCATGCCGACCAAATAAATCATTTTGTCGTTGGAGGTCAGGGTTAGAAAAAAGCCCATTGCCCCGATGGTCAGAAACAGCGCGTGGGTTGCCCGTGCGCTGCCGATGGCTTTGGCGATGCGCGGCAGGAAGATGGAAATAACGGCACAGGAGATGCTGAACATCGCGAAGCAAAGTCCCCCCCATTTGGTCCCGGCCTCAAACCCCGCTTTGTTCGACACGGCATCGGGCGCATTAAAGGAGTAGCGGGCGGTGGCCAGCGACAGGTACTGCCACATGAGCGGCAGGCCGTACCAGGTAAAGAATTTTACCCACCAGAGCTGCCGCATTACGGTTGGCATGGACGAAAGCGACGCCAGAATCTCTTTAAAAACAGGCAGCATCAACAGCAGGTAGCTGCCCACAAACACGCCCCCGCCCCAGAGCAGCCCGGCCAGAATACCGCCCACCCGCATCGCAAAGAAAAAAGCCAGAACAGCCCCGCCAACACACAGTGCGAGGTGCCAGAAGGCAATTGACTTTTTTTCTTCAGCGGTGAATACGTGGGTGTCTTTGTAGCTTTCGTTGATGGGGGGGTATTCTTTGGTCGTACGCATCGTCCAGAGCACCGACGCCAGAATAGCAGCCGCGCCAATGTAAAACGGGTAGCGCACCGAGTTAGGAATACCATTGGCCAGTTGCCCCTCTGAGAGTACCAGTGAGATGCCCAGCAACGGGAGAATATACGGCATCAGGTTGGCCAGCGTTTGCCCGAAACCCACCATAAACGATTGGACGGCAAAACCCGTCGGCCGCTGTTTATCGTTGAGCATGTCGCCCACAAACGCCCGAAAAGGCTCCATGGATGAGTTCAGGCCCGCATCCAGCATCCACATCAGCCCCGCAGCCATCCAGATATACGATGAGTTGGGCATCAGCACCAGCGCGATACTGCCCAGCACGGCCCCGGCCAGAATAAACGGCTTACGTCGTCCCCAGACAGGTGACCAACTCCGGTCTGAAACGGCCCCAATGATCGGTTGGAGCAACAGACCCGTAAGCGGTCCGGCGAGCCAGAGACCCGGAATGGATGCCTCATCGGCCCCCAGATAGCGGTAAATTGGACTCATGTTAGCCTGTTGCAGGCCAAATCCGTACTGAATCCCCAAAAAGCCGAAACTCATGTTCCAGATTTGCCAGAAACCCAGGTGCGGTTTATCGGATTGGGTAGCTTTTTTTACTTCTTCGGTTTGCATGGGCATGTATCGACTAACGGTCCTGGCGGTTGCTTACGGGAAAAACGAACAATGATAGGGATTCTATTGCAGGATTTAAAGATTCATTTTGACTATTTGGGAAGATGCCGTTAACGCGCCGGACTAAAGTCGGATGTTGGTCATTCATGGCTCAGGGCACGCCAAAGGGTGCCTAACCGCTCAAAACGCAGTCATGGCAAGAATGGCCTGCGCCAGACCTTAGTCCGGCGAGATGTGGTTCACCGCGCGTAAAATACCGAAAAAATCGCTATATTCGCCCTCAAATCAAGCGGTTTGCTGGCCGGGAAACAAGGTCAGCTTTTCTCTACCTTCACAACGCTGTCACCTTGACATTTCACGATTTTCCGCTTCACGACGACCTGCTGGCCGGCGTGGATGCCATGAATTACCAACAGGCTACCCCCATTCAGGAACAGGCCATCCCCGTAATTTTAGCCGGTAAAGACCTCATCGCCTGCGCCCAGACCGGCACCGGCAAAACAGCCGCCTACCTCATTCCGCTCTTGGACCGGATTTCGCACGGCGGCAACGACCATACCAGCACCCTGATTCTGGTACCCACCCGCGAGTTGGCCAAGCAGATCGACGAACAGGTCGAAGGGTTTGGATATTTCGTTACGGCTACCAGCATCGCCATTTATGGCGGAGGAAAAGGCGAAAACTGGGATCAGCAGCGACGCGCCCTCACCACCGGTGCCGACATTATCATTGCCACGCCCGGCCGCTTAATGGCGCACATGCAGCTTGGCTACGTCAAATTCGATAAACTCGATTACTTAGTGCTGGACGAAGCCGACAAGATGCTCGACATGGGCTTCTCGGACGATATTCTAAACATCGTCCGGCAGATCCCGGCCAAGCGGCAAACGCTGATGTTCTCGGCCACGATGCCCGCCAAGATTCGCACGTTTGCGCAGCGCATTTTGCAGGAACCGGAAGAGATTACACTGGCCGTATCGAAACCCGCCGAGAAAATAGATCAGCAGTTTTACATGGCTTATGACCGCCAGAAACTGCCCTTGCTCGCCCACCTGATGCAGCAAACCAACGCCACGAGCATGGTATTGTTCACGTCGCACAAGTCCGAAATCAGCCGGATTGTGCGCGAACTGGTCCGGCTTGGTTTTGCCGCCAAAGGCATCTCGTCGGACAGTGAGCAGGACGAGCGCGAGGCCATCCTGCGCGGGTTCAAAAACAAGCAGTTCTCGATACTGGTCGCCACCGACGTGCTGTCGCGGGGCATCGACATCGACAACCTCAGCCACGTGGTCAACTACGACATTCCGCGCGATGCCGAAGATTACGTACACCGCATTGGCCGCACCGCCCGCGCCGACACGACGGGTACGGCCATCACCTTTATTGCCGATCAGGACCAGGACCGGATCATCAAAATCGAGCGGCTCCTGGAACGGCAACTCGAAAAACGGTCTATTACCGAAGAACTCGGTTTAGGCCCCGCGCCAGACTTTGATCCCCGCCGGTTTAGTGGGTTAGGGGCGAAGCGGAAACCCGGAGCAGGGGGAAACAATGGCCGGTCCGGTGGCGGTGGCCGCCGTGACGACCGGTCGGGTCGCAATGGACAGTCCGGCAGCAGCCAGCCCCGTCGCGATGGTCGGCCTGCTGACACGCTTTCTGCCCGGCCACACGCCGAACGAGAGCCGCGTCCTGACCGTCAGCCGGGCGCATCCACGCGGGGCGAGTCCACGCCGGAAATTGAAACGACCCGTATTGACGCCCTGAACGGTGAGGCACCGGTTGGCGATGCACTGCTACCCGTAACAACAGCTTCGACGCCATCGCCAGAGGGGGAAATACGGAAGAAAAAACGCCGGAAAAAACCCGCTAAACGTCGGGAGGAGGGCGCATCGGAAGAGAATGGTGTTACGGCTGAATTAAAACAGGCCGATGCCGTTTCGGTTGAAAATGTGGTTCCCGAATAGTAGGTAAAGTGTACGGAACTGCCACTTGCAAGTTGAATCTGAGGTTGTTTTTGTCATCCTGACGGAGGAAGGATCTTTGGTACCGAGGATCTAAGATCCTTCCACCGTCAGGATGACAAAAACAACAGTCTGATTGTT
>JBBQLG010000027.1:0-50046 GCA_038327655.1 Cytophagales bacterium | reverse complement strand
TCAGCCGAACAAAGCTCTGGTTTTGTGTGCGAGCGGCTTTCTTCTTCAAGGACTATCAAAGTTTCAAGGATATTTATCTTGACATAGGGTTACAATTTAAAGTGCAATTGGAGTAGGTCATGCCATAGTGGGAATTGCTGACATAGTAGAGATACTGGCCGACAGCATTTTCATGGACGGTGGCCGACGCAAATACCGCCGGTTACTGCGCTCGTGGCAGGAAACAGGATTCCGCCCCTCGTCGTGGGTAGGCTGATTTTGATTAACTTTACTCCTTATTATCATTGATTATTGACACCCCGCTGGCACTTGCTGACGGGGTGTTTTTGTGTAAAAAATAAAATCACACATTTCGAGTTATTCTGAAAAGTGGTACAACTTTATCGAAATACATAGAATCTAAATCCTCGACAGTTATTTTTAGTAGTGAGCCAAGTTCCTGTTTACTATAGCCCATATCATTGATATACATACCAATAATATCTTTAAATATGGTTGGTTGTTCGGGTGGAAAAAGTTCTGGTTCTCCTTTACCATATCCAAGAGCGTTAAACTGTTTAAACAGGTAATTGGATTGGTTATATGTCAACAAGCCAAGCTTTTTAGCTTTCATAACTATTGACTGCATTGACGTTTTCCAATAACGCTTTAGGTCTGCCAGACGGTCAATATTTAGTTTAATTAAAAGATATTCAATATCACGAGTAGGCATGAGGAATTCACTGGCAAACTCATTTGCTTCTTTTTCAGTATCCCTACTGTCATCAATGATTTTTCCCCAATGCAAGACAAAGTGAGCTAATTCATGAGCTAATGTAAAACGCTGACGATCTGAGGAAACTCTTTTATTCAAGAACAAAACTGGTTGGCGAGTTTCAGAAAATGTACTAAGCCCATCTAAATCAAACAAATCCATAGCAATCACTACGATTCCATTTAACTCAAGTAAACGCGTAAGATTCTCTATTCGACCTTTGGGAATACGCCAATACTCTCTAACATAGGTTGCAGACAATTCGGCAGAACCGTCCTTTTCAACATCCCATAGGGGAATATTAGGGTGGGGAAGGTCAACAGCATCATGCAGTAAAGTAAAATGCCTTTCTGTGATAGTCATAATTGCTTCACAGGGTTTGAATACATTTACAGGAAGCGTAATCTTTTTACGATAATGACCCTTTACCCGACTAAATGGCTCTTGCGTAAAAAAATTCTCCGGGTATTTGAGTTTGCGAGAGATAGAGTTTAGTAGAGTTTCACTGGGTTCAAGAAGCCCCTTTTCAACTTTCGATATGGTTCCTTGTTCAACGCCAATTAATTCAGCAAGCTGAATTTGTGTCAGCCGTCTTGATTCCCTCGCTAATACGATGGTACTGGGCTGTACTCTCATGCCTTATTTATCATTGGTACCGGTTCGGGTATTAGACTCTTCAATCTGGCTTTGGTCGTTACTTTGACCTTTTCGCTGAACTAAACTTCTGTTATCCATAATAGATAAGCCAGAATGGTCGAATAAACTAAGTTGTTGAGTCGTGTATTTGCCTATTTCGTCAAACCACTCAATTATGCGTCCATTCCAACAGCCTATATAGATGCCCTTGATCTCTGTCCAGGTTGCACTTGGAACGTAGCCAGCTATCAAAAACGTAGGCTCATCAGGAAAACCATCAATCAAAGCTTGTTGCATATACTTTACGTGTTGCTTAGTTTGCAAGCCAGCTACACGCTTGTCGTCATCAAGTTTTTTAAATCTAATGATAACGTCATCATTTATTCTGAGGCCGAAAATACCATTCCATTTTTTTGCTTCTCCGTCAGTGAGGGCAGTTGACCCAAATCGTTCACTCACACGGGCTTTAATGTGTTCATGAATGATTCCTGCGTTCGTTCGGCTCTCGTATTGAGTGAATCTCCCAAAGGTGTCGATGTAGTTCTTGATCTTGAGGTAGTCAGCAAAGCCGCCAACTATATCTTCAAGCAATCCCTGATAATGTGGGGTCAAAACACGTTGAGAGTCCTCCAGAGTAATTATTTTCCTTTTCATGGAAAGGGGAGTGGTTTCGACAAAAGTAGGGTAATTCCTAACATTGCCAAAAAATATTCCTAATAATCCCTGAAAAATATTCCAAAAGTTTGATTTTTGCTGATATTGCCCGTCAAAAAACCATATGGTTGCAAAAAGTCACTGTCTTAGGGTGATGTCGTGGTTCTATGAGAGTTCATCAACTTACAACGGTTTAGCCTTCATAATCACCCGATTGTTTATGGAGAATACCAGTTGGCGGCCGCCGTTTTGTTCGCCGGTCTGGATTTGGAGTAGCTTGTCTGTTGGCAAGGTGAACCGCTGGAAGGCATAGACCTTTTCGATCTGCGAATGGCCTTTTACGGTGCGAATCGGGTCGTTGTGGACGTAAATCGGCTTGACTTCGATTTCCTGCCGGGAGGCTTCTTTGGCCCCGGCTTTGTCTGCAATGAAGAACCGCACGTAGTCGAGGTCGTAGTTGAGGTTTGAGCGGTTCTGGAAAGCCAGCCGGTAATACAGTACGTTGTCCTGCACATACACCCCTTTCAGCGTCACAGCCATTTTGTTGCCCTCTGCTCCAACGTGCCGGGCTTGGCGGCCTTTGTGGAGAATCCGGTCGCTGGTCAGAACGAGTTCGGATTGAGACGCGGCTACGTTGGCAAAGCGAACTGAACCGTTAGCGGCATCGGAACCCTTGCCGGCTGCGGCCTGGCCAGATTTACTTCGTGTCTGGAGCAGTGGCTGGTCGGTGGTCGCTAAGTTGAGGGCCAGCGCGACGGGGCTTTCGTTGTAGCTGACAACGAAGCTGTAAAATTTACCGTCGGCGGTAATGACCGAAAAGTTGGTTTCGTTGAAGCCAATCTGATTGGCTTTCACTTTCAGTACGTTCTCCACGTCGGTGGCTTTGTCGGCAATGATGTCGCGGCTACCAAGGTCCACTGAGCGAACAGGAGCCGGGAAGATGATGGACACGGTTTTGTTGAACGCCAGTTCCACCGGATACGACCGGATGGTTTGCGCTACTGGCGCGGGCATTTCCGGCAACGGGTTAATCGGTGGAGCCGCCGGAGCCGGTTGGTCGGTACCGGTTGCGGTGGTCAGTGATACTGGGATGGTAGCCGGGGGTTTTCGAGCTGAGATTGCTACTGCCGTTCGGTAAACGTGTTGCCGTTTGGCCAGTGAAACGGTGGCATTTTTCTGGGCGTATCCCGCTGTCAGCGATGCGCTGCCAATAAGCAGCAGACAAATTAGGTTTTTCATAAAGTAGAGTTTATAAATTTTAGTAATACTGCTTTGCTGTATTAATGCCTACCGAAGAAGCACATAATAATTTCCCTTTAAACTGGCCTTTTGGAGCCGGGCTTTGCGCTGGAACAGGTTCTGTGCTCCCCGAATACCCGCTTGCGCTGCGGAAGCGGCAGCCGCCTGACCGATGTTGTTGCCTATCGGCGTGTTGATATTGACCCCGCCCACCGCCTGCGACGCGGCCAGCCGCCCCTCTTGCACAGCCAGCACGTTGGGGACGTAAATGCCCGGTAGCCCGTCCATATCATAGACCGATAGTTTGATCGGGTAAATCCGGTCACGGAGCTGCACTGACGTAATCTGCACCGCCACCCGCTCCGCCCCGAAGTTGCCGATACCGTAAATCAGCGTCCCGCGTGGAATCACTACATTCTGTATTGCCATATCTTCCAGCAGCCGCAGTTGCACTCGGCCCCCGCTCAATACCGTCTGAGGCTGGTTGATTACGGCCCGGAACGTGCCGTTGGTGGCCTCGTCGTTTTCATCGTTGCTTTGTCGAATTTCTTGGGAGAACAGCCCGTAAAAGTTATTTCGTGACCGATCCAGCCCGTCCAGCCCGCTCACCACATCCGATTTGGCGGGCTTAACTGGTCTCAACTCGTTCTCTTGACGGGCCGCAGCTTTGGCTTCTTTGTCCCGTTTGTATTCCTCCAGCAGCGTCCGCAGCCGGTTCAAGTCCCGCGCTTTTTTGTATTGCCCAGCCGGGGAAACGGCTGCTCCGTCTTCATCATCCCGGTTGCTGGCCGGGCGGGTTGGGACTGATGAGCTGGCTTCATCGGGTTCGTAATAGTCGCTCAACGTTTTAAAATCCTTGTCGCTGGGATTATCTGCTGTTGCACCTGGCTTGCGGTACATATAGCGGTCGAGGGAGCCGGGGACGCTGGCCGAAGCTCCTCTCCTACCCCCTGCCAGACTACCGGATAAACCTGGGTTGGTGGCTGGTTCACCCGGCGGCTGCATGGTAGTTCCCGTTGTCGTGAGCGACGACGGGCCATCGGCTCCCGGCATCACCATCGGAGATGAATCGTGATTCTGGGCCATCAAGTCAAGTTTTGAGGTCGAGACCGAATCAACCCGTGCGGTGGGGACGGTGGTGTTGACGTTGTTGGCTTCGAGGGGTTCCGGTTCGCGGTTTTTGAGAAGGTGAATCAGCAGTGCCGCGATACTGAACACGAACAGCCCGACCGCCAGCAGGAACCGCTGATCGGAAAACAGGTCACGGATGTTTCGGCGGTGCGTTCCGCCCGGTGTTTGGGTAAGGGTTGCCATGTTGAGCCGGTTTTGACGTTGATATAGGTACGTTTAATGAGTGGAGAAGCCGATGCCGGGCATAGTGGACACTACCGGCCAGTAGTGCCAGTAAACAGGCCGAGGCTACCACCAACCCAATCCGGCGACGGGCCAGCGGCTGCTGTTCCCACCGCCGAACCTGCCGCAGCAGCCACCGGGCCGAGGGCCACCAGATGCGCCGGATAACAGGCCGGAGCCGCGCAAAAGTTTGGTTCGGCTCAGTCACGGGTGATGGTTTCGAGGTCACGGTTTTCCAGCACTTTCAGCCGCTCGATCATGAAGCCATGGGCGTTGTTGTCGGAGCGGTCAATGTCAATCAGGTTGCATTCGGTGATGAGTCGGCGGGTCGTGATCGTATTGGCCCGTACCAGCAACTGCCGGGCGTAAGTACGGGCCGTAAACGGCGACTGACTGCCCGTTACCAAAATCGAATCAACTTCGATCTTCTGAATCACATTACCCTGAATCAGTTGGGTGAAATAGCCTTTTTCCCGCAGGTCCGAGTAGAGCCGCATCACCGACGCATCGCCGTAGTAAGCCGCTTCGCGGACGTGCGCGTCAATGGCTTTCTCATCCGGGTCGAGGTCGAAAAATAGCCGGTGGAACGTGCGGAGGTGGTCTTTGGCTTCGGCGGGCCGGTTCACATTCATCCCTTGGGCCAGTGCCAGCGTCAGCGATTTGCCACCGTCGAGGACGTAGATTTTCTCCCGGCTTTTTTCCACCGCGTCGAAAGCCCACCAGGCCATGCCCGCAGCAAACGCCACCGACAGCCCGATAATGACAATCGCCACGATGCGAATGAGCCGGAATGAGTCTTCCAGGTTGGTTAGGTATCGAAACGGGGCTATGGTTGGTTTGCTGTTCATACAAAAGTTGGTTTAGCGGATGGCCCGTTGAAATCGCCCGGCCACATTCCCCACCAAGGCCCCGGTAGTGGCACTGCCGGCGTTGGCAGTCGTCTGCCCTGCTGAGGCAATCGGTTGAATGGCTGACCCGGCCGTACCGCCCACGCCAGCCGATTCGAGAATCCAGCCGGTCACTTTCGGCACCAACAGGTAGCCGATAGTGCCGATGACATAAAAAACGATCATCGTAAAATCTGTGCCGACCGTGGCTTCGGGAGCCGTGTTCTGCAACTGGGCAATGTCAATTTTGAGCATCGTGATATGCACCTGCTCGATGATGCCGCCGAAGATATTAGCCACCGGCAGCCAGAGCAGCACGTGGATCACCCGCGCAAACCAGGTGGCTAAGGAGCCGTAAAACCAGTCGAAGCAGGCCAGCCCGAAGGTCAGCGGCCCGACGATGAACAGGATCAGCAGAAAGAACGTCTGAATGACTTTCAGGCCGGTAGCGGCTGCCGTGTACAGCATTTCCGAGACCCACCGAATCATTTCATCGAACCAGACGCTCATTCCGTATTGCATGGCATTGACCGCCATTCGGCCCAGAGCCACACCTGGAATTATTTTCTGTGCAGTCGTGAGCCAGTCACTGCCTTCGCCGGACATGATTTCGGTGTTGGTCTTCTCCCACTTTACTTTCAGCAGTGCGTCCTTTTGGGCGTTGAGCATCGTCACCTCCGTCCGGCTGTCGTTGACCAGCGTCGCCGTGCCACTATCTAAGGCCTGACCAATGCCAACCAGCCCGTCCACGATAAACGGGTAGCCAATCAGGGCGAGTGCTAATGCGAAGGGCCGCAGTAATGGATAGACATCAATCGGCTGACCACGCGACCAGTCGCCCCAGATGCGGACGAACACGTAACACATCGCCCCAACACCACCGATAGCCTGTCCGATGGCAATGAAATCAGTGAAGTGGGGCCGCATCGTGGTCATCAGTTGTTCGGTTGCCACCTCGACCGATGAGGCCACCGGAGCTTGCAGGAGTATCGTTGAGAACATGAGATGAGGGGTCAATAGGTAGTCGTACCCAATGTTTGGCGCAGTTGGTGTTCGGCTTTTCGTTTTTGCTGATATTTCAGGGCAGCGTTCACGTCCTGCCGCATCCGCACCAATCCGTTTAGTCGTTTTAGGGCTTCCCGGCGTGTTTCCCGAATCAGTTCGAGCCGTTCGTAGGGAGAGAGGTAGGTCAGCCGCCCGCCCTTCTGAGCTAAGGCCAGCTTCGCATCCAGCAGTTTGGTGTCGGCCAAGCCCCCGGCAGACGTGGCAAACAGTGCGTAGCCGACTTCGCCCGGATATGCGTCTTTCAACAGTTTTTCGATGTCAGCCTTGCCGTAATAGTCGTTGATGAGGTTGACGCTGCCACCGTATAAGCCCTTCATGGCAGTTTGAGCGTCGGTCATACGGCCCCCTTTCTCCCAGCCAGCGGGCAGTTCGTTCATCTGTTTTTGGTAGGTCACGCGCAGTTTCAGGTTTTGGTAGCGTAGTTTGTTGGTGCGCTCTATCCCGTCCTTCATTAGGGCTGTCAGCTTACGGAGTTCTTTAGTCAGGGCTTCCTGCTTTTGCTTGTAGCGCATCTGCATCACCTTCACGGCGGGTACGGAGAACACAGTGGCTTCGGCCACGCCTTTATACACTTCATCGAGCAGTTTCTCCGCGAGAATTTCTCCCCAATCCATGCCGGGATCGTCCAGGCCGCCCATGATGGTTTGTTCGGTATCGCCCAACAGTTGGTCAATGGCTTGCTCAATGTCGCGGGTCGAAGCGGGGCCGTTCCGCAAATCGCCCGCACCCGGCACGGCTTTTTGGCCGTAGCCCGGCGATCCTGTCAGGAAGGCCCAACCCGTCAGACAGCAAAGAACGGCTTGTGCTAATCGATTCATTGGTAGATGGTTAAAAGAGTTGACGCGCCCATTTATTTCGCGCCGACGTGCCGATTCAAGCTGGATTTGTCCTTGTAAAACGCCTTTGCCGCAGCCGCTTCGTACGCTTGTTTGGCGCGGTAGGCGTAGGCCCGCTGCAACTCTCCGCCGATACTTTTCAGGGCGCGGTGCCGCTCGGCCAATTCCTCCCGGACGTTTTCCAGCACCTTCACCCGTTCCCCTTCTGACATCCAGACGGGTTTCTGGCCTAAGTTGACCGTGAACCGAACTTCCATAGCCAGGTCGTCAGTGTTGGCAACCTGCTCCACAATTTTGCGATAAGCCGCTATCTCGCCGGGCGTGAAAACACCCTTGTTCAGCAGACTCCGCAGCGGAGTGGCCGTATCGCTGAGAAGGTCAAAATCTGATTTGAGGTCAAGCTGGCCGTAGAATTTGACGAACGTGGACGAGAGTTCAGTGTGCGCCTTCTTCCACTCGAAATTCACCTTGTAATCCTGGTATTCGATCTTCTGTTGCCGCGAGAAACCGTCTTTCATCATTTTCCGCAGCCGCGCTACCTCGCTCGTTGGCGATACGTTCAGCAGATCGCTCAGAATATTCATCACCTCATCTTTGATGCCCTGCATGATGCTGTTCTCTGCTTCACCCAGAATCCCCTCGATTTCATGAGTGATGTCGTCGTCCCCGCCCCTACCCATCGGGTTAACAGGTAGCCCGGACTGACCGTAACCAGCCGTTACGAGAAAGCTGGTCAGGAGAAAAGTACTAATCAATCGTTTTGTCATATCCGTTCGGTTTTGCTGTTTACGGCAAACGGGTAAGTACCAGTTGGCCACTTGCCGAACCGTTTGCTGCGCCCGGACTGGTGTTGATCAGGTTGCTCCCCTTGATAAAGAGACTATCCTGAATCAATTGCCTCGGCGACCCACAGGCCAGGCACTGACGGTCTGGTATATACGTGCAGGAAAGCGGCCCGCTCAACTTGGTACGAAACCACTGCTTTCGATTCTCCATGGCCAGCGCGGCCGTCCATTTGATGAGCTGGATTGCTGACCCGTTCGTTTGTGCACCTGTACTGCTGATCTCGTACTCCGTCCGTTCGTAATGATCCGGTTCCAGGGCTGGGGGTGTGCGTTTAGGTTCGTCCCGAATCCAGGAGCCAACGAAGGATGCCGGCATATTGGCAGATACGGTTTCGGTCGGGCGGCTGGTCTCTGTCTGCTCCCTACCCGACCCTGAACAGGCCAGCAGGCCCGCGCCCAACATCAGAGCTACCGCTGGGCGAAGTTTGGTTGTTGGTGTCAGTTTAGCCATTTCTGATCTCGTCGGCGTATTCGCGGAGGGCCACGTCGTAGCTGCCGCCGTTCTCGTACACCTTTTTTTGTAGTTGCAGTTTCTCCGTCTGTTCCGTCGAAAACGCCAGGTATTCCTCCAGCGATACCTCCACGCCATAAACCTTAGCCATCTGCCCACCCCAGGAAATAAACACTTCCTTGTATTTCCGGCGCGGGTCCAGGTCGCGGTTCAGCGACAGGCAAAGGTCTTTTTCCTTCACCGTCAGAGCCAGCAGTTCCATTACCTGCCTGAATTTGTTCTGGTATTTGCGTTGATCGAGCAGAATCTTGGTATCGGCATTGTTGATGATAGACTCCTTCACAATCGGTGAGCCGATGATGTCGTCCACTTCCTGCGTCACGATCCAGGCTTCGCCGAAGTACTTCCGCACCGTTTTGTAGAGGTACTTGATGTACTCGGCCATGCCATCCTTCATAATCGCTTTCCACGCTTCTTCAATCAGGATGATCTTCCGTACCCCGCCCAGCTTCCGCATTTTCGAGATGAAGGTGTCCATGATGATGATCGTCACGACGGGGTATAGAATCGGGTGATCCTTGATATTATCCAGTTCAAAGACGATAAACCGCTCCTGCAACAGGTCGAGGTTATCCCGGCTGTTGAGCAGGTACGCATACTCACCACCCTGGTAGAATGGCTTCAGCACGTACATGAAGTTGTCGTAATGAAAATAGTCGTCCCGCAACTTGTGAGCTGTCATGTAGGCCGGGAACTTGGTTTCCATGAACTCGTAGAAACTGTCGAAGCCGGGGAAAATAGCCTGGTTCTGGGTCAGGTGTTCATAGTAGCCGGTGATGGCTGCCGACAGTGCCGTGTATTCGGCCATCGTCTGCCGTTCGTCGCTGCGTTTCCAGAGCGTTTGCAACAGCACCTTCAACGCTTCCCGCTTCTCCACATCGGGTGCGCGTCGGCCCTCAATAAAAAATGGGTTGAAGCTGATCGGTGACTCCTCCGAATAGGTCAGATACCGCCCGCCAAGCAGGGCGCAAAGGCCCTGATACGAGTGGCCCACATCAACAATAACCGTATGGCTCCCTTGCGTGTGGTATGACCGCAGCGCGTGGTTGGTGAAGAACGATTTCCCACTCCCCGACGGCCCGATGATAAACTTGTTCCGGTTCGTGACCCAGCCTTTTCGCATCGGCTCGTCCGACATATCGACCAGAATCGGTTTGCCCGACAGCCGCTCGACCAACTTTAGCCCGTGCGTACTCAGCGAGTCCTGGTAGTTGGTTTCGTGGTTGAAGAAGCAAACCGCCTGGGGTACAAACGACCAGAATTTGTCTTCACGGGGCAAATCAGCGGCATTGCCCGGAATCCCGGCCCAGAACAGCGTAGCCGCGTCGAGACTGTTTTCGCGGGGCCGAACGCCCATTTTGGCAATCGCCGACGCAACCATATTCCGCAGCACCGGCAGTTGGGTTTTGTCTTCCGTCCAGATTTGCACGTTGAAATGCACCCGCACCGGCGAGTAACCCGTTTCGGCGGCATAGCCCAGAAACTGGTCGATCAGTCGTGAGTTGACCTCGTTATTGGTCGAGAAGTTTGACAGGGACCGCATTTGCGTAGCACGCTGTTCCAATTGCGGAAACACCTGTTGCCGGTCCTCTACGAATATGTACTGATTGTAAATGTGGTTACAGTTCAGCATCAGGCTCACCGGCGCGGCATACCCGACTGATACGTTCGAGTTCTCCGACGATAGGTTTTCGAGCCGGTTGTTGGTGCCAAGCTGTTCGGGCAGGTCTTCCACATCGGAGATGGTATAAAACTTAGAGGTCTTACCCCCAACGCGCAACTCGTCTCCCATCTCGATGTCGGCCAACGTCACCACTTCGTCGCGCAGAGCCAGGCTCATGTAGCGTTCCAGCAGACCTGGTACGGCGGGTGTACCTTTCTTATGGTCAACGTCCTGCCCTGCCAGTTCATCGCTGGTCAGCCGTCGGAGCGTGATTCGACGGGTGCTTTCCAAGATCGCCTGGAACTGCTCAATGGCGTTCATAAACTCGTCTACCTTCCGCTTATCGCCGATTTCGCGGGGCAGCAACCGGCCCCGCGCCAGGGTCGTCTGCACCGACGAGGCATTGTGTCGGTCGGCGTGGGTTTTCGTGATAAAGAGGTAACAGGCGTGGTGCAGGTAGGGCCGCTCGTTGAAATGCCGCTCACTGGCTTTATCCAGAAAGTTGGCTACTTGCCCCGACGGACTATAGTTTTCCTCCACAAACCAATCCTGTTTATGCACGATGGTATGCACCGGCAAAACCCCGATGGCTTTCGTCCAGGCTTCGCACAGTTCGCGGTAATCTCCCAATTCTACACGCTCGTCGAACTGCACGTTGAGCGTGAAAATTTCGGGCAGCGTCACCGCAAAGGCAACCGTGATGTCACCGTGTTTGGAAATCAGGCAGTCGTGTTCAACGGCTCCAATCGGGAATACCGACCGGATGTCTTTCATGTTCATACCAGTTGAAAATACGGGTTAAGGCCGTTGGCTGCGTCTGAGCTGGCGATAAGCCGCTGAGTCGCGCACCAAAATCACGTTAGGGTGTCGGTTTCTGCCCTGCTGCTTTTTCAGCCCCCGTTCCCCGTACTTCTGCGAGATGCGGGCAAACTGACTATACAGCAGCAGAAGCAGCACGATGTAGCCGCCAAAAGCAATTTTAGCCGGGATGCCGAAGAGAAACATCAGCAGACAGGTGAGCAGCAACAGGCCCACCGCAGCCCCGGCCAAGTAATAAATGAAATCCATGCCCCGAATGCCCAGTACTTCGGGCGGACGATCAAGCCCTTTGTTGACCCGGAACATCACATGAAAACGGCTTCCAGCACCAGCACTGACACGGCGGCAAAAATCAGCGAACCCACCCAGGAACCTGCCGCTTTACGCGTGTCCGGGTCTCCGCTCGACATTTTGGAAAATACCTGGAGCGCACTGACAACCCCAACAGCCGCGCAGACGTAGAACATCAGCTTTGTCAGCGATTTGAACGTATTCTTCACTTCTGAAGCGGCCTTGTCCAGCCCGGCATCAATTGGCCCGGCGTGAACTCCTACCACACAAATCAGCAGCAACACGGCTGCCAACACCCACACATTTGGCTTTTTCATCGGTACGTTTCTCTTGATATGAACTGACTGTAATTGATTGCTTTACGTATTATTCAAGCCATGACCAGGTCCGCTTCTTCTGCTGTCACCTCAACGGGTTCACCGCCGTTCTCCATCTCGTCAAAGAGATTCGCGTAGAACGCAAAGCCGGTACTGGCCTCCTCCCCTACCCTATCGTGATCGCCCGTGTTTGGTGCAGAGTCTTCAGCAACGGCATTGACCACCCGCTCCAGGTTCACGTCGCCGAACTGCGGCAGCGATTCCAAGTACGACCGAAGCTGAGGCCACAATTCATGGGTAATAAGGGCCGCTATCTTGGGAACAATTGGCATCCACTGATTCATGTAGTCTGCCAGGTCAATTTCGGGCAGTTCGTCATCCAACTCCTCCCCTGGCAGGTCAAGTACGACATAATCCTCGTCGGCCGTGGTTATAGCTCCATTTTGAGTCAATGCGGGACTTGTTCCAACTACGACAAAATCCTCGTCGGGGCTATCCGAATCAGGTTCAGGTGTTACGCTTGACGCTACCGCCATTGGTGCATCCGTAACGGTATTGTCTTCAGCATCTACGTCATAACCCTCGTGGTCGGCACTCCGTCGGGCCGCGTTCGGTTGTATTGCGACCGGCTGAGTTGTCTCTGGCTCGCTATCCAATACATCAGAATCCGGTATAACACTGGATTCTAATGCAACAGGCTCTTGAGTATCATTAACATCGTCAACAGACTCATTATCAGTTGTCTGGTCAGGAATAACTGTTCCCTGACCAGTGGCCCAATCCGTTTGGGTACTGCCCAGCAAATCGTTGGCAACACTCCCGGACAGGGGCGAGCCGGTTTGTGTCTGTGTCCCCGATTGTGGCGGTGAACTATGACTGGGCGGTATACCGCCGGAGCGGCCTGGTATGGCTACCTCGCTCCAGTCATAGTCCCGCCAGATTAACCATCCAAACCAGCCTGCACCTGCCAGGCCAACCGCCGAAACCCATAGTAACATACACGACTCCGGCGCGACCCGGCCATCCGCTTAAAATCCTTGTGCCTGTCGTTCCAAATGCTCTTGACGCATCTGACCGATAATGACCTCGTTGTCTTTAATGTGCTGACTAACAATGTTTTCCAGTATTTCCGGCATCGTAATCTTGGTATTACTTTCCTTTGAACACCGGAGCAAAAACGTCAGCAATCGGTAGGTCTTCTCGCTCATATACATCATATTCGTCGGCTTCTTGAAGCCTTCGATCCGTTGGAAAAACTGGCCTTCGTAGCGATCCCGCTGCTTGCCCGTTTTCCCGCTTGCGACCGGAGCCGCAGCTTCCTCCTGTTTTGGAGCCGCTACCGGCTCTGCTTTCGCTTTCACTGGTTTCGGCTCCGACTTCTCCTCTACAACCTCCGGCACAAGTGCTGGCTCCTGCTCCTGAGGGGCTGCTTCTTGTATCGGTGCTACCACTACTGAAGCTGGGATTGGCTCCGCTTTCGTGGTTTCATCAGCTCCGATGCCCTGCTGGTTCAGCCAGGCGTTCAGGTCTGTTCCTAACCCGGAGGTGGTCATCAACGCAATGTCGTCAGCCGCCCCCCTGTTTGTCTTTTTCGCCATAAAGGTATGATGGTTTAATTATTTAATCCAAATTTTTGATTTATCTCCGTCGTCAATTTTTTAATTTCTCGATAAGGAAACAGTGTCGAACGGTTGTTCTTCCAAATCACCGAATCCTTGATTCGCGTCTCCAGAATGCTCAGTTCGGGTCGTTGCCCGGCCATATTCTCGATGGAATCGTAGATGGACTGCCGTTCGCTGGTTTTGTACTTGTTCCAGAGGAGGTAGCAACGGAGTGGCTTGTCGGCAGGACGGCTGATTTTTGAGAACGCATCCAGCGTCATCATACCGGCGGCAAAGGTCAGCTTGTCGGCTTCCATCGGCAGAATCACGTAATCGAGCCGCTTCACCACCTGGTCATACCCGGCAATGTTGATCGTGCCGGGCATATCCAGAAACACCATTGTGTCGGGCAAGTCCGCAAGTTGATCCAACAAGGCCGGGGCTTCGTTCATGGCTACCTTCCGAACGTCGTATGGAGCGCGGCCCTGCTTTTGCAGTTCTTCGAGGAGTTCCGGGTCTTGCCGGAGTTTGGCGATCTCCAACGCCCGCTCGTTGAAGAACGAATGTTGAGGGAAGTCGGCATCCAGTACGATCACGTTCCGGTTTTCGACGGCGTGGTAGTAGGTTGCCATATGCATGGTGAGGGTGGTCTTGCCCGTCCCTCCCTTCTGCGTACAGATTGAAATGAATACTGCCATATAGTAGTGTATGATTTTAGACAAACTTACTGACTTTATGTTAGGCTACCATACTTACTGACTTCAATACTGTTAAGATTCATTATTAACTATCATACTGTTCTAAATAAATTATAAAAGTAATGATTCATAAAATACTAAAAGTATTTTATGAATACTAAAAAATGATAATGCTATAACTGGATTTGACTTTGATGAGAATGGCTCTATAGGCCGGTATCTTGGAGATTATGCAATGTGAAAATACTGAGTCAATAAAATTTAGTATTGATAAAATACTGTAATCTAACACAAGGCAGAAGAACGATTAGTTGACAAGAGCCTCGATAATATAACAATCCTAAAAAGCAGTATTTTAGGATTGTTGAGGTAAGGAAGCCATAGGGAGTGGGGCATAAAAAGGGCAAGGAGTCAAAATGCAGAGTTAAGCAGTGTTCTCGCATTTTATTATTTTAGTAATGCTAAAAAAGATAGGCCAGAGAAGTAACGGGGAACATCCCAGCCAGTAACCATCGTGTAAAAAGCAAGATGTGTTTTTTAGAACAAAAAATGCCGAAAAATGCTTTCAGAAGCATCAGAAAGGAACAAAATGAATAAAGAGTGGGTACAGCAAGAGGAGGAAGAAAGCCCAAAAAGGCAGCCGACAAGTGCAGTCAGACCGTAAAGACAACCGTAACTGAGAGCGAACTGAACCGGCTACAACTTGACTATCAGCAGGAAACGGTGGGCCAACAAGTTAGCTTTGCTGAGTATATCCGGCAGCGACTAAGCAGGAGCGGGTCAGGTAGAGAGAACGGCCAAAGCCGCACTGATAGTCTGGCCATTCAGCTTGCCCTGGCCGAGGCTATCGCCGAACTCCGCCGGGCTAATGAGCTAAACTCAGCAATGGAGCAAAGGCGTGAGGTAAGTGAGTTAGCAGCGGAGATCGGGAACGAACAGCGGCTGTCTGCACAACTTGCTGGCCTGAGCAGCCGTTTAGAGGAGACAATTGAACAGATTTCAACATGGTTATACGGCTCCTCACCGGAAAAAATATAGCCGGAGCTTTGCACTACAATGAGCAAAAAATAAATAGTGGTGAAGCTCAACGGCTGGCGGCTGGCAACTTTCCAGACCCACAAACTGCACTCTGGTCGTGGTTGGCGAAGCGGGAAATGCTCGAATTCTTAGCCCAAAAAAACCCGCGTGTTGAGAAACCAACAGTACATATATCGTTGGCTTTTCACCCTACTGAACAACTTTCTGACGATCAGCTACGGCAAATCACCTCAGCATTTCTGGACAAATCGGGTTACGGCAAGCAGCCGTATATGCTCTACCGGCATGACGACACAGCCCACCCACACGTCCATATCGTGACCGTGTGCGTAGATCAGAATGGTCGCAAAATCTCTGATACATTCATCAAAAATCGGATGAACACCATCCGGCAAGAACTCGAAATCCGGTTTGGATTAGTGCAGGCGGAAGCGCAGCGGAAAGATCAAAAGACACTTAATGAATTAAAGACGGGAGAAGCGTTGCAACCCGGTAGGGTGGGGGTCGGACTGGCACACCAGCAGGAAACGAAAGCGGCCATTGATGGGACGATTCAGACACTGACAGCCGGGTATGCCTGCTTGTCGTTTGCGGATTTCGCCCGGCTGCTGGCCGCGTATCATATCCAGGCTCGAACCGTTATCCGCAAAGTCAATGGCCGCGAATCGATGGGCTTGACCTTCCGACTGACCGATGGCCAGAAGGCGATTTCGCCTGCCATCAAAGCCAGCAACCTGACTGACAAACCCACTTATGCCCGGCTGCTGACCAATTTTGAGCAAGCCAAAAATCGTAAGGAGCAACTGCGGCCCGTTGTCGTAAACACCCTGCAACGGGAATTGTCGGCCTTTCAGCGGGTGAGCGAACTTGATTTTTATGCCACGCTGAGGCAAGCGGGGGTACAAGTGCTTGACGATGGACAGGCATACATCTATGTAGATCACCGAACAAAAACCGTCTGGAACGAAACTGAACTCGGCAAATCCTACGAACGGGCATTCCTGAAAACCCGGTTTACCGACACCAGCAAGCCGTTGAGCCTTGCTATCAGTCTGGAGGAGGGTCGTATGTTGGGCCAGCAAGTGGCCCGACAATATCAGCAATACGGGCAGCAAACCGGCATTCGGCACGAAAGCCGCCTAATTGAACAGTTTCCATTTACTGAGTTGGTGCAGCGACTACGGGCCGAAAATGTACCGACCGACCAGGCCATTATCACAGTACGGCAATTTGAGCAGCACAAACAGGGACAATTGCCACTCATCCGGGCGCGGGAAGAAGCCGAGTTCAGACAGGCAGCGACGCAGTATCTGGCAATAGCCGGGCAACTACAGTTATCGGCAGCCGGGCGCACAGCGTTCCTCAAAGCCGTTGACCTGACGCTAACCGAAACGGGGGTGCAGCACCGGGACAATGATACCCTCAACTTCCCGCTATCAACTGACAAACAGGCTGACTTATTAACCACTGACTATTTAATACGGGTAAGTTTTGGCCAGCGGATGCCTGAATCAGAGCGGGTTTTGATTCAAAAACTGGCAGTAGGGGAGGGGCGAGGGGAGGTTGTGTTCGGCCCGATCAACCTGAATCGGCTACAAAAAATACTGCCGCCTGCCTTATGGCATCAGGCCAGTCCGCTTGTGAACGAAAGCCAGGCTACACGCGCAGCCGCGCTACCGCCAGAGACAGACATCACCGAGCAAGTCACTCAACTGTATCAGCGCGGCTGGATTATTCGGCTCGATGGCCTGGAAGACCAACCGCCAACGTTCCGGTTGGGCCACTACCTAACCGATCCGGCGACGTTTGCCGCGTTACCCGAAGCTGTTGCGACCCGGCTCAAAGAAGTCAACTATGGGATGGTCGATTACGAACGATACCAGGAAGGGCTACGCTCAACAACCGGCCAGCAAATGGTTCGCCTGGCAAATGTGCTTGACGAGAACAATCAAACTCGCATTATAGCAGCAAAGCGAATGATTTATTTTGTAAATCAAAATCTACCTATTTCATTTGCAGACGATACGAATCTATTAACGGCTCTGACCCGCCAAAGTGTATCAATCGCCAACCCCAAACGCTTGACAAATGATATAATCCAACAGCCTGAGATAGCAATACGACCGGACTTGACCGACTCCCCAATACGCGGAATCCGTCGTAATTAGGCGGTATTTTTGGCTGCAAACCCGGTTTTCGGTGCAAGTTTTCCTGATCGTCCACGAGGATTTTGTCGTAGTTGGCAAGCTACTGGCACCGAATAGGCCTGTTTGACGAGGATTTTGTCGCAGTTCAGGATATGGGTTGCCGAGATCGGTGTGTTCAATGACTCACGAGGATTTTGTCGTAGTTCGGCAAACCGGCTGATAATGGGCGGGGTAGGGGCAGGCCGACGCTTCGGAGAGGATCGCTAAAGCGTGATCACTTTATATCATGAGTACAGAACAGGACAAAGAATACAGAGGCATCCTGGCGGTCATCCTCTATCTGGCATTTGCCGTTGTTGCCGCCCACCTTTATTTCTACGGCTACGACACCTGGCAACGACAGGGGTTCACCTATCCCCTCATCGACCGCTTTCTGCTGAAACTCAACCAGCAGGTACACCTTTTCGACAGTCCGGTTGTCAGCAAGTTAGTGGCCCTGTTGCCATTAGCCGTGTATTCATTTGGAAACAAGCCGAGAAAAACGCTGACTATTACCCTTCAACGAGTGCTGGTAGGTTTGAGTCTTGGCGGTTTGTTACTGCTTGGTAACACGCCCCTGCTACGGTGGCCGTGGCTCTCCGCCGATGTCCGAACCGTTGCTTACTCGCTGACAACCATCGGCGGTTTTCTGCTACTGATTCGGGCGGGCAGCGACGCAAACCGGATGATTCATCTCCGGCTGGATAAAGACCTGTTCAACGAGGAAAATGAATCGTTCCCCCAGGAAAAGACGCTGGTCGAAAACGAATATTCGATCAATATCCCGACCCAGTACGAGTACCGGGGCCGTAGCCGGAACGGATGGGTCAACGTCGTGAACCCGTTTCGGGCGGCTATGGTATTGGGAACGCCGGGATCGGGCAAGACTTTCGCCGTAATCAACAACTACATCCGGCAGCACATCGAGAAGGGGTTTGCTCTGTACGTCTATGATTTCAAATTCCCCGACCTATCGACCGTCGCATACAACTACCTGCTGCAACATCACGCCAATTACGACGTGAAGCCGAAGTTTTATGTTATCAACTTTGATGATCCGCGCCGGTCGCACCGCTGCAACCCGTTATCGCCGGAGGGTATGACCGACATTGTGGACGCGCAGGAATCGGCCCGGACGATCTTGCTGAACCTGAACAAGACCTGGATTCAGAAGCAGGGGGATTTCTTCGTCGAGTCACCAATTAATTTCTTAACGGCCTGCATCTGGTTTTTGAAGAAATACAAGGATGGCCGGTACTGCACCTTTCCGCACGTGATCGAATTTGCCAACCGCGAGTATGACCAAATCTTTCCGGTGCTGCTGGCCGAGCGCGATGTCGAGAACTACACGATTCCTTTTGCCAGTGCTTTGAAAAAACGTGCGTTCGAGCAGTTGGAAGGACAGATTGCATCAGCTCGGATTCCGCTGGCCCGCTTGGCCTCGCCTGCCTTATATTGGGTGATGACCGGCAACGACTTCACGTTGGAGATTAATGATCCGAAGGCACCTAAGATCTTGTGCGTGGGCAATAACCCCGCCCGGCAGGAGGTGTACGGGGCTGCGCTGGGGTTGTACAATGCCCGGCTCGTGCGGCTCGTCAACCGCAAAGGGCGACTTAAATCGTCCATCATCATTGACGAGTTACCGACCATCTATTTTCGAGGACTGGATAACCTGATTGCCACCGCTCGTAGCAACAAGGTTTCGACCTGTTTAGGATTACAGGACCTGAGCCAGTTGAAACGGGACTACGGCGACAAGGAAGCAACGGTGATCTTTAACACGGTGGGCAACGTGTTTTCGGGGCAGGTAGTTGGTGAAACGGCCAAAACGTTATCGGCCCGGTTTGGGAAAATCGTGCAGCGTCGGCAGTCATATACGATCAGTGAGCGCGACACCACGACCAGCATTTCGACCCAGTTGGACGCACTAATTCCCGAAAGCAAGCTCAGTAATCTATCACAGGGCTTTTTTGTGGGGGCTGTAGCCGATAATTTTGCCGAAGCGATTAACCAGAAAATATTTCACGGGCAATTGATCGTCGATAAGCAGACGCAGCAGGAGATGGCCGGGTTCCGCCCGATTCCCGAACTGACCACGTCGGCGCAGCTACCCGACGACGCGCTGGCCGCGTTGCTGGAGCAGAACTATCGGCAGGTCAAAACCGACGTGGACACCTTGCTGGCCGACGAACTCGACCGGATCGCGCAGAACCCTGAACTTAGTCATTTGCTGGCTACCGCGCCGGCATCACCTAAACCATAGCTATGGCCATAGACATTTACCCGTACCGCACTGAATTGGCCCGCCGACTCGGTCAACTTCGTATGCAGGCTGACTTATCGCAGCGTGATTTCCAGGATACGTTGGGCTTAGGCCAGAACATCCTTTTCCGGGCTGAAAAGGAGTTGAGCATGAGCATCGAAGCCCTGCTGACCCTGACCCTGTTCTACGTGCAGGAACATGACATTAACCCCGACTGGCTATTTAATCCCGACAACGCCGATATTCCTATACGGCACACTCAGGCCAAACGCGACCGGAAAAAAGTGAAGGTTTACGATAGAATGATGGAAGAATCGCGGGTGGCGGAGTTATTGTAGAATCTGGTTTTTTATCCCATAGTACGTCTGATTATTTCTATCTAAGTGTGCCTTTGCTGTTGATGCAAGTTCTTGAACAAGTTTAGTACGCATGTTATCCCAATTCGACTCATTTACCAAGACAAGTGTTGGGGGCTGTACTTTAGAGTTACAGATTTGTAAGATGTCTGAATCTGTAATCGGCTGCGAAAACATATAGATGAGGTATTCTGCTGCCGAAATGCTTACTGGATTGTAGTTTGTGGGATTGGCGAATAAAAAATTCTTACTCCTACTTTTGTGAATTTTGGGAGTCAATATCAGATAGGGAAAGAAATCGAATGAGTCATCAATAGTTTTTAACTGCTCAAGTAAATCTGATTGCTTCACAGATTTATACACTAAAAGTTGATTTTTGAGTCGCAAGACTTCGTTTTCAGGTAAGCTAAAATTTTTGAATAAATTATGATCTGAAATATGACAACGCCATATGATAGAATATATCAGAAGAAACATTACATAGAGGTTAGCATTTGTGTGCTTAATAATGCTGTATTCAGTTGAGATTTCAGTCATCATGTAAAGATGACTAAAGCGAATGTCCCGAATAGTTCGATGAATTTGATTTGCAAAGTAAGTTTCGAGAACGCCAAAATAGGTTTCACATTTGCTGCATAAAATATAATCTTGCTTTGGAGTGTCTTGGGCTATGGGTATGGGCTTGTGCATATTATGATTACTCATTGTATATGCTTTTTGGGTTTTTCCATCTTGAAACATGGATTTCGTCATAAATTTGGGTATAATGTGTGATTTGGTCTTGTCTGCTTGATTAGACTGACAGAGGAGACACAATTCTGTTTTGCGACGGATCATAGTATAATTGTTTCTTGAAAACTGGTAAAAGCTGAACGTAAGAATTTCATCTTTTGTCCGACAGCCTACCGTTCCACTGCCAAAAAACAATACTGTCTCGGATCAACGGCCCGGCCCCGGTACCAGACGATGTAATGAAGATGCGGCCCAGTCGTAAGCCCGGTTTGCCCGACACGGCCAATGCGTTGACCCTGCTCTACCCATTGTCCTAGTTTTACTTCGTACCGGCTCAGGTGGCCGTAGGTGGTTGAGAAGCCGTCGCGGTGAGTTATCTGAATCGCCAATCCCAACCCGCCCGGCTGAATGCCTACTTTACTCACATAGCCATCCGCCGTTGCATAAACCGGCGTTCCGGTTGGTTGCGGAAAATCCATGCCGTTGTGTGCCTGATGCCGACCTGTTACGGGGTGGCAGCGCATCCCAAACCAACTGCTGACCCTGTATTGGTCACGCCGGGCAATCCGAACGGGGAGGATAGACGGGATATGCCGTAGCGGGTTGGCCGGGGCTGATGCGCTTGCAGCCATGCCTGAATCAGACACTATCTGATTTAGCAGCCAGCCTAATTGGATCGAATCTGGGTCAGATTTTGATTTTACGGTATGTTGGTTTTTGATTGTACCGGTAAATCGAATTGGTTTTCCGAAAACGCTGACAATCAGTGTGTCAAAAGCACTGTTTTGAGCGCGAAACAGTGCCTGTGCCTGCGTATTGGAACTAAAAAGTAAGTACATAGTACAAAAAAAGCCTATTGATACCCGGTTCATTGGTTGAGTTTTTGAATCTCATGCTTTATTTTTACGATAGTAAAGGTAGAAGTTTGATTTATTAAAAACATCAATCGGCGTTATGAACCAAGCCCAAGCTATTGCTGAACAGGTTGAGACCGAAGAATATGCGTTGCTGTTACCCGCCAAGTCGGAGGAGTTACGGCATTACCTCGCCAACGACGGGCTACTGTCAAACGAGGAGATTACGAAGGCGTTGTACGACGATAGCCTGACGAAGAAAGCCCTTCGCGAAAAGGTAGCCGCAGCCGAACCGACAGCCGACAAAAAGTTGCTCGACCGGCTGACCAATCATCTGTGGGATACGCATCAGTCCGTTAAAGCGGCTAAACACTTGTTGCCCGCCGAAGGCATTGACCCGACCGCTACCTATCGCCTGACCATCACCGAAGGGCAGCCAAACCGGATTGAGCCGAAACCACAGCAGGCCCGGTCGCAGGAACAGGAAGCCGCACCAATGCCGAAAGTTGTGATCGTGAATGGCAACCTGATTGCCAATTTCCTCCACAACTACAACCTGAACCGGGATTTGCAGTTAAAGATCGAGAAGCTGCCAGACCAGGTGCAGCAAGTGCAAAGCCAGCAGCCGGAGCCAGTGCAACAGCCATTGGTAACTACCGTTCGGGAGTCGAAGCCTAAACCCGAACCAACGCCCGCCCAAACGCTGGTCACGTCTCCCAACGTTGCGAAAGAGACGACCAACACCCCGCAAGTCCCGACACAGCCAGCGAACAAGGTTGACCAGACGAACGGAATTACAACCGGTACGCCAGCGCAGGCTAGACCGTATCAGTGGGAGCAGGTAGCCGGTCAGTTAGCCGCAGCAGGGGTTACCCGCCAGCAGTTGGCCGATAGTGGGCAGCTTACCCAATTGTTAAGCGGGCAGCAGACTGATTCACTGGCCTTTGACCAGAAGATTGGCAACCGCTATGTATCGCTGACGGGGAAAATCCGGGTGGTTGACGTAAACGGTCAGCCGGTGGTACGAATGCAGCCGATTCGTGATGGCAGCGGCCAACCGTCCAAAATCACTCATTCGCTCTCCATCCCGAAGCAGCTACGCGGGTACACCTTTACGCCGGATGACCGGGCCAATCTGCTGAAAACGGGTGAGTTGGGTAATCGTGTGGAACTCATTCACCCGACCACAGGACAATTGTACCCGGCATACATCGGGGCCGATTCCAAAACGCGGCAGTTGGTCATCACCCGGCAGGACCAGGTCAAGCTGCCCAAATCTATCAACGGCGTGACGCTTACCCAGACCCAGCGCGAATTGATCGGCGAGGGCAAAGCTGTTCGGCTCGATGGACTAACGGGACAAAACGGACAAACCTTTTCGGCTTTTGTGCAGGTATCGGCGGCCAAACGCGGCCTGAACATAAGCAGCATTCCGGCCAACTCCGTGAAGCAAACAACCGACCTCAAAACAGCCGCTGACTTGAACCGGCCCAGCCATGAGTTGCGCGGAACGGCGAACAGCCAAAGCCGGGCTACTGAAACGAACAAGGCAAAAAAGCCCCAGCAAACCCGAAGACAGGAACCCGCCGTAGCCGACGAAATCAGCCGGGGGCCACGACTGCGCTAATCCCTTTGTTATGCAACATACGCATTCATTGGACGACTACCGGCGCGAAATCGACCTGGTGACGTTTTTGGAGCAGGAGGGCTTTCGGGTGAACACCGCCAAAGGCTCCCGTCATGCCAAGTGGGTCACGATGGAGCAACCCGATACCGACCGGCCGCTGATCGTTTCCCGCAAACAAAACGGCGAATACCGCTACTATAACCCCTGCGACGACTTCGACAAAGGCACCATCATTGACTTTGTGGCCGGCAAGAAACACTACGACCTCAGCACCAAAAAAGGCTGGCGCGAGGTGGCCGACTACCTGAATGACTACCTCGGTCGGCCTACGCATACGGTGCGGGCGCAGCCGCCGGAGGAGGTGAAGCGGAGCCGGGCGGTGGCGCAGTATTTCCAGTTGGAGCCGCTGACCGACACCCGCTACCTCGAAAGCCGGGGGATTCGGCCCGAAACTCTGTCTTCATTCCCCTTCGGCCAACGGGTGTTTAATCAGACGTTCCGATCTGAGGAGAAAGGATTCAACATGACCAACACGGTTTTTCCGCTCGAAAACGAAAACGGGATGTTGGGGTTGATTGTCCGAAACGACCGCTATAACAAGATTCGGGGCAGCAAGGAAGACGGTATTTGGGTAAGCAACATTGACCCGACCCGGCCACCAAACGAGGTCTTTATCTGCGAAAGCCCGATTGATGCCATGTCGTTCCATCAGTTGAACCCGCCAACGCAACCTCACGAACGGTTATACGTGGCCTTAGCCGGTACCCCGTCGCACAGCCAGCCCCTGACTGTGCAGCGACTTATCAGCCGGGTTCGGCCCGACCGAATTCTACTGGGGAATGACAACGACCCAACAGGCATTTATTACAATGCTTTTTGGCTGGCCCAGCTTAGTCCGGCCCGGTCGCCGGTAGGGGTGGGGCCGGTAGGCCGGGTGATGGCTTCGGAGCGAAAATGTACCCTGCTGTTCGACGGATTGCCAACCGGAAACCCACAAACCGAAGCCTGCGCCAATTACTGGCAGCAGGGCGTAACGATTCTGAACCGGGGTTACGACACCGATCAGCAACGGGCCAGTCTGGAGATAATAGGCGGGGGCGGTTCGTCGTTAACTCAAATCCGGCTCGATTTGCCCAAGCAACGCCCGTTTCTAATCCGCTTAGAGAAGATGCTGGCTGACTTTCGCGGACTGACCCAGGTAGTCGAAATCAAACGCCCGATGGAAAAAGACTGGAACGAACAATTACAGCGGAGCAATCTGAGTCAGAGCCACAAACAGGCCCAGCCGATAGGGGAGAAGCAGCCAAATCCACCCACTGACAAACCCGGTTTGGGCGACAACCCGGAGCAGGATCAACGGCAACTATTTCCGCGCCGATGAATGTAATGAATTTCTTGAAAAACTCGACTTTATGAATATGGAATCCCACATTTTGACATTCAAAAGCACTGCTAATTCGTCGGGACGACTGAAAACGTGCCGCTGCCAGATTGAAATCTGCCGAACCAGCAACCTGGTGATTGCCACCGAAATAGGAGACGGGGTTGATGTGGCCGAGAACTCAGAAACCATTGCCAATGAGGTCGTCCGCCAATTCGGACTGAATGCACAACGGTTATTTTTTATCGAAAACTACGGCGATAACACCCCTTTTGAGAATGCTTATCTGATTGACTTCTGCGTCGAGGAAGGAATAGGATTACGGAATCCCCGCTCGTTTGTTCTGCCCCCGTCTGTTCTCGAAAAAATCAGGTTAGGCGGGAAAGGGCCTGATTTCGGGCGATTGAGTGTATAATGACTGGTGAAAATGATGAACTGACCGGGAAAAGCAGCAACGGGATGGCTGATTCGTGGTATAGTTCAAGGAGGACTTGGCCGCGATTGTGTTTTACTTTTGGGTAATAACTACCTTAGTGTCTTCTTCTTGCAATGACACGTAGAAATTAGTCAATCAAGACGCAACACGGAATGTCCCTCGACCCGGAGCAACTTGCCCGACAAAATATAGATCGGATGCTGACCAACGCCGGTTGGCTCATCCAGAATGTAAAGCAATTCAACCCGTCGGCGGGCATCGGCGTGGCCGTCCGCGAATATCATACCGATAACGGCCCCGCCGATTATGTGCTGTTCGTGGAGCGGAAGCCGGTTGGGGTAATCGAAGCCAAGAAAGAAGGGGTGATCTTAACGCCTGTCGAGGAACAGACGGTTAAGTACGCTACCAGCCGATTGCAGTGGCAGCAAAGCGGCTATTCATTGCCGTTTCTGTACGAAAGCACGGGCATCGAAACCCATTTTACCGATATCCGCGACCGGCAGCCACGCGCCCGTGACCTGTTCTGTTTTCACCGGCCCGACCAACTCCGCGACTGGGTTCGCCAGGCGGATACGCTTCGCACCCGCCTGGCCGCTTTGCCAGCTCTGCCAGAACGGGGACTGCGCGACTGTCAGATCAAGGCCGTGCGGAACTTGGAACAGTCATTTGCCCAGAACCGGCCCCGCGCCCTGATCCAGATGGCCACCGGCGCGGGCAAAACCTTTACCGCCATTACTGCCGCCTACCGGCTGCTGAAATTCGCCGGGGCCAAACGCATTCTGTTTCTGGTCGATACCCGAAACCTCGGCGAACAGGCCGAGACCGAGTTTCAGGCGTTTATGCCCAACGACGACCTGCGCGGCTTCCGGGAACTCTATACCGTGCAGCGATTGCAATCGTCGTTCATTGATCCGTCGGCGCAGGTCTGTATCAGTACTATTCAGCGGATGTACTCGGTGCTGAAAGGCGTGGAGATTGACGAATCGGCGGAGGATGTTTCGCTGAACGAGATCAGCGAGAGCGGGCCGCGTTCGGTCGGGCCACCCAAAGATGTGGTGTATAACCCGCGCATTCCGGTTGAAACCTTCGATTTTATCATTATCGACGAGTGTCACCGCTCCATCTACAACATTTGGCAGCAGGTGCTGGATTACTTCGATGCGTTTCTGATTGGCTTAACGGCCACGCCCGATGCCCGCACGTACGGGTTTTTCAACAAAAACGTGGTCAGTGAATATACTTACGAGCGGGCCGTAGCCGACGGGGTCAATGTTCCCTACGATGTCTATACCATCGAAACTGAAATTACGGCCCGGGGCGCAACGGTCAGGGCCGAAGAATACATCGAACTGAGGAGCCGCCAGACCCGGCGCAAACGCTGGGAGCAGTTGGACGAATCGCTCGACTATAGCGGACGGCAGTTGGACCGTGACGTGGTGAACCCCGATCAGATCAGAACTGTGATCCGGGAGTTTCACCGGGCGTTGCAGACCACTATTTTCCCCCGACGCATCAACGAGCGGGGCGAGTACGAAACGCCTAAAACGCTGATTTTTGCCAAGTCTGATGCCCATGCAGAGGACATTATCCGCATCGTGCGGGAGGAGTTCGGCGAGGGTAATGCGTTCTGCAAAAAGATAACCTACAACAACAAAGAAGAAAAATCGTCGGCCTTGCTGCAGCAGTTCCGCAACGGGTATTATCCCCGCGTGGCCGTCACCGTTGATATGATCGCGACCGGTACCGACGTGAAATCGCTGGAGTGTCTGCTGTTTATGCGCGACGTAAAAAGCCGGTCCTACTTCGAGCAGATGAAAGGACGCGGCACCCGCACCCTCGGCTCCGACGATTTGCGGAAGGTTACGCCCTCGGCGGTGGGCAACAAAACGCACTTCGTCATCGTGGATGCCATCGGGGTAACCAAGAGCCTGAAAACCGATAGCCGCCCGCTCGAACGAAAGCCGGGCATATCGCTCAAAGACCTCCTGATGAGCGTGGTCCTGGGCGACCGCTCTGAGGACACGTTGCTGTCGGTGGCCAACCGACTCACCCGGCTCGAAAAACAACTCAGCTCCGCCGAGCGCAGCCGCTTTGCCGAACTCACCGGCGGGCCAACCATCAATGAGCTGGTGAGCCGGCTGCTGGACGTGGACAACCCCGACGCGCAGGAACAAAAAGCCCGCGAAACCAACGCCACCACGGCGATGGATGATGCCGAAACCGCGCCGTTGCCGCCCGCCTTCGTGACCGAAGCCCGCGAAGCACTGGCCGACCAGGCCGCCCGGCCCTTCGACAGTGCCGAACTCCGGGATTATATCGAAACCGTGCGTCGGCAGCACGACCAGCTCATTGACCATTTGAATTTAGACCGTGTTCGGGTGTCGGCCTGGGATGCCAACGCCCGTGACCACGCCACCGAACTCGTGACGCAGTTCCGGGACTATCTGGAAAGCCACAAAGATGAACTGACGGCCCTCCAACTGTTCTACGGCGAACCCTACCGCCGACGTGAGATCACCTACCGCATGATTCGTGACCTGTTCGACCGGCTCAAAGCCGACCGGCCCGCGCTCATGCCCGCCCAGGTCTGGCTGGCCTTTCAGACGTTAGACGAGGTGAAAACATCAACCAGTGGGCCGACTCCGCCCAAGAGCGAACTGATTGCGCTGGTATCGCTCATTCGGCGGGTGCTGGAAATAGACACGCAACTCACCCCGTTTGACCAGACAGTTGGCCGCAATTTTCAGACGTGGGTGTTTGGTAAGCAGGCCGGTACGCTCAAATTCTCCGACGAACAAATGACGTGGCTACGCATGATGCGCGACTTTGTGGCCACCAGCCTGCACCTCGACCGAACCGCGTTTGAGTATTCGCCCTTCGCTGAGCGCGGAGGACTCGGAAAGGTGTATAAGTTGTTTGGCGATGAGACTTTTGCGATTATTGACGAATTGAACGAAGCGTTAGCCGCTTAAACTGTACAAATGGTAAAGGATTTAACTATCGTTGTCGAGCAAGATCATATTGAGTCTCTTACCAAAGCCAACGGTATCACGGCTTTGGCAGAGCTTATTTGGAATGCGCTCGATGCCGATGCCACAGAAATTAAAATTGACTGTGTAAGTAGCCCTGTTAATGGTTATCAATTCGTCAAAGTGACAGATAATGGGCATGGGTTATCTTATATTCAGGCCGAAGAAGTATTTAAAAAACTTGGTGGTTCAGAGAAACGAAACTCTTCTCTTACACCTAATGGCCGATCCTATCACGGAAAAGAAGGTAAGGGCCGTTATAAAGCGTTTGCTTTAGGGGATTTAGTGAAATTTGAAAGTGTTTATCAGGAAAACGGAGAGAGTAAGCGAATAGAGATCATTATTGACAGAAACAATCTTAAAAACCCCAAATTGAGTGACCCTGAAGTTTTAACTTCACAACAGGGTTCAGGATTTATAGTGACAATTTTGAACCCTAATCCAAAATTAGTTACAGAAGCTCTTTCCTCTAATAATAGAAATGAACTGGAGGAGAAGTTCATTCAATATTATACAAGTTATCCAACATTCAATATTTTTATTAATGGGCAAAAATTACTATTCGATTCGCTTATAAAAAATACCTTAGAAGAGTCTATTCTTGTCGAAGTGGGTGAAGTTTCATATTCATTTAAAATAAAAGTAGTTGAATGGACTTTTGATAATAATAAAAAAACATATTTCTGCAATGAGCGAGGTATTCCGTTTCGGGAATATAAACTAGGTATCCGCTCTGCAATCAATATATCAATTTTTATTCAATCTGTTTACATTGAACGTCTGCATCGAGACAATATGTTGGCAATCGCAGAACTTGACTCCACTCTAAATGATGTGTGGGAGCAAGCTAAGGAAATTGCCAGAAAATATGTACGTGAACAACTTCATTCACATTCTCGTGAATTTATTGACAGTCTAAAAAAAGATGATATATATCCTTATTATGAGCAACCCACCGATGAAATTAGCGTAGCGACTCAACAGGTATTCGATATCGTAGCCTTACAAATCAACGAATACGTTCCCAATTTTAATGAGCAAGATAAAAAGGCTAAAAGCTTAACAATGAGACTTGTGAAGGAGGCTCTGGAAACGGATTCAAATAATCTGCAAAAGATTCTGACTGAAGTAATTGGACTGCCTGACGACAAACGCGAAGAGTTATCTGAATTATTAGACAAGACATCATTGTCCAATATTATAGATACTATAAAGGAGATTAAAGATAGATTGAGTTTTTTGTACGGCCTGGAATTGCTGATATATGATTCGGTTTATTCTTTGAAAGTGAAAGAGCGTAAACATCTACATCAAATTCTGGTCAAAGAAACATGGGTTTTTGGAGATGAATACACATATGGTGCAGATGATTTAACGCTTAAAAATGTTCTAAAAAAGTATCTTGAAGCCTTAGGACGAGAAGATTTTGAGGAAATTGTTGACCAAGATGACAATTCAGAGTTAAGAACTATCCCAGATGTATGTTTATGGCGACAATTTAGCACAGGTCGAAAATCTGAATATCGGAATTTAGTGATTGAATTAAAAAAACCAACCGTTGATGGTGGATTCAAAGAATTAGCTCAAATTCAATCTTATGCTCAAAAAGTAGCTAAAGATGCACGGTTTCCTAAAGAAAATACGCGATGGACCTTTATACTACTTGTTCGAGAAGTCAAAGAAGATATTGAATCCCAATTAAATCAAACTGATAGGAAGTATGGCCATGTTACCGCTGGCCCCAACTTCGATGTATGGGTAATTCGTTGGGGTAATATAATTTCCGAGGCAAAGGGTCGATACAACTATGTGAAAGACAAATTAGATATATCATTTGCGTCGAACACTGACGCTCTTAATCATTTAAAAGCAAAATACCAGCAATATTTACCTGATCAATTTGCTCAATAAAATTGATGCAAACTTGCATTACGTTTCGTATCTTAGCTATTGATGACTACTACCCAACTCCCCGTTTTCCTCACCCCAACCTTGTAATGGCATTAGGCTTATCTCCTATTGATATTGTCCGTAAAGGCATATATCCACTTTTAGAAATAAATCCAGGCTGGGATAGAATTTATCTCTCTGAAGTTGCTGACGTTTTCAATGGATTCCCTTTTGATTCTGAGCAATTTAATAATAACACGGGTAAGCCACTAATCCGAATCAGAGATGTTGGTAAACCAGATTCAAATACATTTTATGACGGCGACTGGAACCCAGCCTACTTGATTAAAAAAGGCGATATCTTAGTTGGAATGGACGGTGACTTTCGATGTGCTTATTGGCAGGGTGTAGAATCGTTACTCAATCAGCGCGTATGCAAAATTACACCCAGGTCTGACAATTTTTCGGCCAAATTTATGTACTATGTCTTACAGCCATACCTTGATGCAATCCATGCCGAAACCTCTTCAGTGACAGTTAAACATCTGTCCTCCAAAACAATACAGCAAATTCCTTTGCCCAATCCTCCCCTTGCCGAACAACACCGCATCGTGGCCCGGATTGAAGAACTGTTTTCGGAGATTGATGCCGGGGTGAAGGAACTGGAAACTGCCCTTGCCCGGCTTAAAATCTACCGCCAGGCTGTGCTACACCACTTCCTGAGCAACCCCGATTGGGAACGGGTGAAGTTGGGTAGTGTTTGTAATCGTATTGCGGATGGACCTTTCGGCTCGAATATCAAAACGTCTGATTATATTTCTGAAGCAGGTTATCAAGTATTACGGCTTGAAAACATTGGCTTCATGAATTTCATACGTGAAAAAGAGACTTTTATAAGTGAAGATAAATTTATGAGTTTAGAGAAGAATGAGGTTTTTGAAGATGACATATTGTTTTCGTCTTTCGTAGGCGAAAATGTTAGAACTACCATCGTTAATGGACTGAACAACAGAGCTATAAATAAGGCAGATTGTTTCTGTGTGCGGGTTAATGAAAGCAAACTTGATCGTAAGTTCTTTATATTGTCTATGAGTTCAGAAACTACCCATAAAAGATTAACGCTTGATGTTCATGGAGCTACAAGGCCGCGTATCAATACAACTCAACTAAAGAATTTCAAATTCCCCCTGCCCAACCTCGCTACCCAAACCCAAATCGTGCAGGAAATTGAAGCGCGGCTGTCAGAGGCCGACGCGCTCGAACGCACGCTCCGTACCGAACTGCTCCGGGCCGGGCGGCTCCGGCAAAGCGTGCTGAAACAGGCATTTACGGGCCAACTGCTATGACCGAAGCCGACCGCATCCGGCAAATTCTGCGACAAGGCGAGGGCCTGACCGTCGAGTTCAAAGAAGCCCAAACCGATCTGCCCAAAACGCTTTTTGAGACTATTTGTGCCTTTCTCAACCGCGAGGGCGGTACCATCCTGCTTGGCGTTCGGGACGATGGCACCGTTCTCGGTGTTGACCCCGGCGCGGTCAGTCGGCTGGCTAAAGACCTCGTCAGCACGGCCAATAGCCCGGAGAAACTGGCTCCCATCTGTCGGTTGTTTCCCGAAGCGGTCGAGATAGACGGTCAAACGGTGATTTCCGTTACGGTGGCGCAAAGCTCCCAGGTTCACCGCTCCAAAAACATCATTTTTGACCGTAGTGCCGACGGTGATTTCCGGGTACACGATCAGGAAGCTACCCGGCTGCTCTATGACCGCAAGGCCAATTTCTCGACCGAGAACCGGGTGATTCCTTTCCTTGACCTGGCCGATATGCGCTCCGACCTCTTCAGCCGGGTGCGGCAGATGGCCACCGTCCGGCAAGACAATCAGCACATATGGAACAGCCTGAGCGATGCCGATTTGCTCCGCAGCGCGGGCCTGTGGCGACGCGACGCGCAGACCGGGCGCGAGGGCTACACCCTGGCTGCTGCCCTGCTGTTTGGCAAGAACGAAACCATTCTGAGTGCGCTGCCTTATTACGAGTTCGATGCCGTTGTCCGCCAGGTTGACCTGGATCGCTACGACGACCGCGACTATATGCAGTGCAACCTGCTCGAAGCCTACGACCGGCTGATTGCCTTCGTGCGGAAACACTTAGCTGATCCGTTTTTTCTGGAAGACAGCCAGCGCGTGAGCCTGCGCGACCGGATATTCCGGGAGGTAATCGTCAATATGCTGGCTCACCGCGAGTATGGTAGTGGCTACCCGGCCCGGCTCATCATCTACGCCGACCACGTGCTGACCGAAAACGCCAACCGCACCTTCCAAAGCGGCCCGCTCGATCCTGACCGCTTTGTGCCTTATCCGAAGAACCCGGCCATTGCCAACGTCTTCCGGGAGATCGGGTTTGTGGATCGGCTGGGGTCGGGCGTTCGCCGGGTGTCGCAGTACCAGCCCGACTACACGCCGGGGCAATTGGCTGAGTTCATCGAGGGCGACACCTTCCGGGCCATCATTCCGATTCCGGTGTTCCGGGATTTTGCCGCCGAGCGGAACCAACTCATGAAAAAAACGGATAGTCAGCCTGTTGTGGTAAACCCGGTCTCCGATGTTGTTGTAAACTGGCTCAATGATATACTAAATGACGCGGTAAACCGGGCTAATGTCCCTGTAAATGTCCTTGTAAACGAGTCCGATGTCCCTGTAAATGTCCCTGTAAACGGCCCTATGTACCAACGTCTTCAGATTATTTTGAAAGCGATAGCATTGGGGCAACCCTTTAGAGCGTCTCATTGGGCCATTCAGTTAAGCGTAACCGAAAAAACAATAAAACGCGATCTGGAGTGGCTGCGAAAAGCAAACTTCATCGCGTTTCAGGGCGCACCCAAAACGGGCCGTTACGTGCTGACCGACGCGGCCCGCCAACAACTTAACCCCGGCGACAACCAATCACTATGACCAATACCAACTCGCTCGTTGCCAAAATCTGGAACTACTGCCACACCCTCCGCGACGACGGCATGGGCTACGGCGACTATCTGGAGCAGCTTACCTACTTGCTGTTCCTCAAAATGGCCGATGAATACAGCAAGCCGCCCCACAACCGAGACACGCAGATTCCGGCTGACCTGGCCTGGGAGAGTCTGCTGGGCCGCACCGGGGCCGACCTCGAAACGCAGTACATCCATATTTTGCTCGAACTGGGACGGCAGGACGGCATGATCGGGCAGATATTTTTCAAAGCGCAAAACAAGATTCAGGACCCGGCCAAGCTCAACAAGCTGGTGCAACTCATCAACGCCGAAACCTGGACCATGCTCGACGTGGACGTGAAAGGCGAGGTCTATGAAGGCTTGCTCGAAAAGAACGCCGAGGACACCAAATCGGGGGCCGGGCAGTATTTTACGCCCCGCGCCCTGATCCGGGCGATGGTCGAGTGTGTGCGCCCCCAGCCAATGAAGACTATCGCCGACCCGGCTTGTGGCACAGGCGGCTTTTTTCTGGCCGCATATGATTATGTCAGTCAGCAACCGCTTGACATTGAGGAGAAACGGTTTCTGAAGTACAATACCTTTCAGGGTTGGGAAATCGTGCCGAATACCGTCCGGCTGTGCCTGATGAATTTGTATCTGCACAACATCGGCGATCTGAACTCGGCCCCGCCCATCGACCGGCGCGACAGCCTGCTCGAATTGCCCCGCCAACGCTTCGACTATGTGTTAGCCAATCCGCCCTTCGGCAAAAAAAGCAGCACGACCATTACGAATGAAGAAGGTGATCTTGACCGCGAAACCCTGACCTACCAACGGCAGGATTTCTGGGCAACCACCGCCAACAAGCAGCTTAATTTCATGCAGCACATCCGTTCGATGCTCAAAATCGACGGTCAGGCGGCAGTTGTCTTGCCGGATAACGTATTGTTTGAGGGTGGCGCGGGCGAAACCATTCGGAAGCAACTACTCCGCAGCACTGATTTACACACCATTTTGCGGTTGCCAACGGGCATTTTCTACGCCCAGGGTGTGAAAGCTAACGTCTTGTTTTTTGATAACAAACCTGCCAGCCGCGACCCGTGGACGCAGGAACTGTGGGTTTATGATTACCGCACGAACGTAAAACATACGCTCAAAACCAACCCGTTACAAACAAGCCATCTGGCCGATTTTGTTCGTTGTTATTGCCCCGACAACCGGCAGCAACGGCAGGAGGGCGAACGGTTTCGGCGGTTCAGCTATGCCGAGATCATGGCCCGTGATAAAACAAGCTTAGATATTTTCTGGCTTAAAGACGACAGCCTGAGCGACCTCGACAACTTGCCCCATCCCGATGAACTGGCTCTGTCTATCGTTGAGAACCTGGAAGCTGCGTTGGTCAGTTTCCGAACCGTAGCCAGCCAACTGGCCTAATCTGCCCAACTATGAAACGAACGATCACCGTTACTACCGATAGCATACCTATCGTGGTTGATGCGTCAATCGAATCCCTCATCGAACGCTTCGCCCGCGATCAAGACGTAGTGGAATCGTCAAGGGAGTTGTATGTTCGGACACTGCGGCTGTTTCTGAACTGGCTATCGGGAAAAGGCTATGAACTCGGTCAGGTTGATCGCTCTACCATCATCCAGTACAAGGAAGGCTTACTGGCCGATGGCCTGAGTAGCCTGACGGTGGGTTCGTACCTGACGACAGTACGGAAGTTTTATGAGTGGGCCGAGGCCAATAAACTGTACCCAAATGTAGCACGGGGCGTGAAGTCACCCCGGCGCAAACAGCAGTTCCGGCGGCAACCCCTCACCGCCGAGCAGGGTAAACACTTGTTGGCATCGGCCACTCCAGAGACTGAACCGTCCGGGGAAATTGCCGAACAAGCCGACCGGGAACGATTGCAGGCGTTGCGCGATCATGCCATCACAAACCTGTTGCTGCGAACAGGTTTGCGAACTATCGAACTAATCCGGGCCGACGTGGGCGACATCAGCCTGAAAGCAGGAAAGCGGGTGCTGAAAATTCAGGGCAAAGGCCGCGACGAAAAAGACGACTTCGTGATCCTGACCGCCAAAGCCCACGAGCCGATTGCGGCCTATCTGAAATTTCGGGTGCAGACCGACGCGCCGAACCTTCTTTCCCCTCAGGCCAAAACAACTGCCTCGCTTCGACGAACCGGCGTTGATCAGTCGGCTCCATTGTTTGTCTCGCACTCGAACAACAACCGCGATGGCCGACTGACAACCCGCACGATCCGCCAGGTAGTCAAACAACAGATGCAGGCCATTGGCATCGACAGCCCGGAGTACACAGCCCACTCACTGCGCCACACCACGGCCGTTAGTATCCTGCGAAACGGCGGTAGCATCGAGGAGGCCCAGAGCGTACTGCGCCATACTACGCCAGCGACGACCCAGATTTACACGCACACCATTAAGGAAGAAATCCGGCTGGCGCGGGCGAGTGAGGAGCGGCTGGACGATGTGTTTTGACAGTATATTATTTGACTTCCGTAATGTAATGTTTATGGAAGTCAAAGACCAAATCGAGCTGTATTTATTATTTTACACAAAACTACGGCTTTTAATCGCAAAAGCCGTAGTTTTGTGTAAAAGTAAGCGGTTAACTCGTTCAGGAAGTATTATGATGAATCCAGAGCAACTGGTAGCCTTCTTTCAGGCTCACGGTGGTATTGTTCGTACCCGACAGCTCCACGCCAGTGGCTTTAGCCACTATCAGCTTAAGCCGTTCATCCGCCAGGGAGACATCGTGCGGGTCAAACAGGGTGTGTATAAGTGGCACACAACCGACCAGAGCGAACTGCCCGAAGTCGCTACTATTGTACCCGGCGGGGTCTTTTGCCTGTTCACAGCCGGGGCACACTATGCCCTGACGACCTTCGTCGCGTCGGCCTATCACCTTGCCATTCCCCGGAAAGCCAAAGTAGTACTACCCGATTACCCGCCCATAAAACTGTATTACTGGAACCGGACCGCCTACGAACTGGGCCGTACCGATGTTATGATCGACGGCGTGCGCCTACCCCTATACGATGCGGAAAAAACGGTTTGTGATCTGCTGCGGCAACGCCATAAACTGGGCCTTGATCTGGCCAGCGAAGTGCTGACCACCTATCTCCGGCGACCGGATCGCAACATTGCCCGGTTGGTGAATTACGCTGGTCAGCTTGGCCTTAGCCAGTACATGGATACCGCCCTGACCCTGCTGCTGTGAAAAACACAATAGCATCTATTCAGCACCAGCTCAAGCAGCTTGCCCTGAGCGAGGGCAAAGCCTACCAGCTTATCCTGACCCGTTATTTTCAGGAGCGGTTGCTGTTCCGGCTGGCAGCATCGCCTTATAACGCGCACTTCTGTCTGAAAGGCGGAACGCTGCTCTACGCTATCGAGCGGGAAAAAAGCCGGCCAACCCTCGACATTGATTTCCTGGCCCTCCGCCTGACGCGGGAAACCAACCGGCTGCCCGACATATTCCGGGAGATAGCAGCCGTTGTCTGCGATACAGACGGGGTAACGTTCGATACGGCCATTCCGACTGCCGAACCAATCACGAAGGCGGGTCCTTATCCGGGTGTACGGCTAAAACTACCCGTCAGTCTGGGCAATATTCGGCAACTGTTGCAGATCGACATTGGCTTTGGCGACATCGTAACCCCCGCGCCGGTGCGGATGACGTACCCGACGTTGCTGGCCATGGAAGAACCGCAGGTACTGGCCTATTCGCCAGAGACGGTTATCGCCGAAAAATTTGATGCGATGATTGACCTGGCCGAAATGAATAGCCGGATGAAAGACTTTTATGATGTGTACCGGCTGCTGACCTCAGCGCGGTATGAGGAGAGGATACTCACGGAAGCCATTCGGCAAACCTTCCGCTGGCGACAAACCGTCGTGATGGCCAATCATCCGCTGTTTAGTCCTGTCTTTGCCACCGACCCCCGTCGGATAAGCCAATGGCAGGCATTTCTGCGAAAAACGACCCTGACCGATTCATTGCCTTTTGGTGACGTGATGCAAGTCATTACCCGGACGTTGTGGCCCATTTACGAGATGCTGGTCCAGGAAGCCGAAGCCAGCCGTTCTTGATCCAAATAGTGATATGAAATAACCTGAATAATTGCTTTAACCAGCTCGTTATGACTGATAGCCCACCCGCTCTGTCCCCTGATTCATTTGTCGAACTGCACCAATACCTACGGCAACTTATCTCACCTGAACAGGAAGCCGGTCGCGGGGAGCGGAGTGCAGCCCAGCCAGATTTTGCACGGGTAGAGGCTTACTGGCACATTGGCCGGATCATTGTCGAGACCGAGCAACAGGGCCAAGATCGGGCAGATTATGGCGTACATCTTATCGAGCAGCTCTCGCAAGAACTGATTCGACATTACGGCAAGGGGTACAAAACATCCAATTTGTGGTGGTTTCGACAGTTTTATATGGCATTTCCAATTCTCCACGCAGTGCGTGGAGAATTAAGGGATATACGCCAGCACTTGCGAACTGAACTGTCCTGGACACATTACCGCTTATTGATTACTATTGATAATCAACAGGAACGACATTTTTACCTACACAATGTCGCTGACGAAGGTTGGTCGTACCGCACCCTAAACCGGCTCATCAAATCCCGTTATTATTATCAAGTCGCGCTGGGGGAAGATCAGTTACTGGCCTTATCTCCTACCCTACCCAAAAAAATAGGTGAAGCTGAAAAACGCCGAAGTCGAACCGCCCAAACCCGACGAATACTACTTGACAAAATGGGTTGGGCCTTAGTCGAACGACTGGCTTCCGGTTTACCGATGACGATACTAAAACCAGATGTACTTTTTTATCACTACGGCCTACAACGCTTCATCGGTCTCTGGATCGGCGAATCAGCCCCGGTGTTGACCGAGCAAATTCGCCAGCAACTATCGGAGTGGAAGCCACAACAGCCAGCGTCTGTTCTTTATTTCCCTCTGGCTCTATTGCTAAATACCAAAAACGAGTTGCAATTGATAACCACCTCAATTACTCCCCAACTCACTGAACCAGAACTAAGTCAGCTACCTAAACAACTGTAAATCAGACTCCAAACGACTTAGCCGTGTAACCACCGATGTTCTGAATCTTATTATCCGAACGCATAATTTGAATATCATAAAGCCGCTTGGTAATATCTGCTGCCGAAAATTTATCAATTACCACCTGAGCTTGCTCTTTCCGTAACCGGAATTCATTCACCAACCGGCTAAACAAGGCAGTATTCTCATCTTTATAATCAATAACCATCTGCTGAGTACCGGCTTTGATAGTAAAATGAAGCGATGCTACTTTTCGGCCTACCTTAACAGTCGTATAGCCAACCCGTAAGTCTGTCTTTTCATTGATTTCTTTCTGAGCTACAACCAATATCCGACGCTCAAAATCAGCCCAGTTTTTATACTGTTCTGTACCTGTTTTTTCATCATACAGGAATAAACGTCGTTTTAGCTCAACTACATCAATCTTCAATTCACCCAAATTTCGGTATTGAGCCAACATCTCGTACACCCGTTTAGCATACTTGCTATCCAGGCTAAGGGCCATATGAAGCTGAAAAGTCGTAAAGTTTTGCTTGAGATCGAAAAAAAAGGGACGAATTTTCGGGTCAAGACCAATTTCTATAACTCCTTGGCCAACAATGTATTCAGCCGATGAAATCATAGCCACCTGGAGCAGGTTACCATTCGGACGATGTATCTGTAGGATACGCCCCAACAACTGCTCAGTCGCCCGTTTGAAGTCCTCATACGAGTTACGGGTGGCAGTCTTATCCATCAGCTCCCGCACAGAGACGTAGTAAATCGTATCAGCTTTATCGTCCTTCTTTAATTGGGACATCATCATATAGATAATGTTCTTTTCCAGCGCGTTCATCTCATACCGTGCGCTGGTGATTGCATTGTCCTGAACAATCAGTTTGTTCTCCATCGTAGGCTACTTTCCTTATGCAAATGCAAGTTATACACAACTACGACATAAAAACAAGACAGTCGTAGTACGTTGTCGTAGTTCACGAGGAATCTGTCGTAGTCCCACGAGGATTTTGTCGCATAAAACGAGGAATCTGTCGTAATTCCACGAGGATTTTGTCGTAATTTACGAGGATTTTGTCGTAATTGAGCCTCATAACTCATTAAAGATCAACGGGTTACAGCGCTCTATAAATAGTAAATAAACCAAAAAATTCTCAAACTTTGTGATAGGGCTTCTAAGGTTAAAAAAATCAGTGGATAACTATGAATGACAATTTTGCCACACTGAGAGTTGACAAAGAAAAAACAAAAAAACAAAAAGGAAAAATACAAAATAAGTGGTTGCGAGGCCCGTTTCACGAGGATTTTGTCGTAGTTGACGAGGATTTTGTCGTAAATCAACTGTTCCAAAATAATCATCTCACCAAAAAACCACTCTTAATGCAATCTGCAAGCAACTTTTCGATACCCTCAGTTGCACCGAAAAAATCATTTGTAATCAAATACCCCGCGCAATCTTGTCTAATATCCGGTGGTCGTCGCCGAACCGACATAACGAATCGCAATGCGTCCGCAGGTCTGACATGAGCATATACCGGATCGGGGTGTTTGTCTGACGAATGGATGGACGGGTCAATTGCATTTCCACCTCCTTCCGGCGGCTGTCAGGCACGACTAAGTACAATATCGTAGCGTGGTCGGGCAGGGAACAGCTCAGGTCGGTCAGCCGCAGGATGCCCGAATAAATAGAGGTGCTTTTCTCGACCTCAAACGCGCACACAAGCCGGCCCGTCCCTTTTTCGAGCCACACAATATCGATCAGACCGATGGTTTGTCCTGTTTCAGGGGGGACGGGTAATAACGGCAGTCCTGGCAAACTCAGAAACGAAAATGCCTGACCGTTGAACTGACGGGACATATCGTTGCGGGCCGGCACAACATCGTAGCCTAACGCCCGGCCAATCGTCAGCAGGTGGTATTGCATCTCCGTATGGCTTTCCTGCTCCTGCCGCTCACTGACCACCAACTGCTGCCGCTTTGCCAGTTGCTTCTCGATCTTTTCCCGTTCGGCCACCGGCTGATTGCCCACGCCCGGCACCAGCAGATTCCCCGCCCCCACTTCAAACAATAGCCCTGCCAGTGCGCCCAGGTCGTTGGACAGGGTTTGCCGGTACTGCTTGTTGACTGTCATCAACCGCTCCCGGATGGCTATGTATTCTGACCAGGAACCCAATTTGCGGTTTTCGGCAAAGAGCCGGTTGTACCCGTTGATAATCGCCGTGTTGAAGGGCGGCACCCAGGTCGGATGCAGAAAATAAAGGATGCTGGCCACCGCCGGGCCGAGACCCTTGATCCGGTAGCCGTCGAGCCGATGGATTTCGGCCACGACGGTTTCGGGTTTGGTCGCTTTCAGGCAACAGTCGAGAAACTGCCCGAAGTAGCGTTTGTGGTCCTGATTCTCGTAGATGTCGGGAATCCGCAGTTTGGGTTTCCAGTAGAACGGATGCGATGCCCCTTCAAACACCTGCTTCTGCTCGGTGATGCAGGTCAGCACGAATTCTAAGGAGCTGCCCTTGAAATCGTTCGGAAACGACCCGTCTTTGATGTCGCTGATGACCTGCAAAACTCCGCGACGGATAGACCGGAAGGCTTTCAGCCGGTCTTCGTTGTGCAGAAACCAGGTGTGATAGGTCAGGTCAGGATTTTGTTTGTACTCGTCGATCAGACGGGCAAGCGGGTCAGCAGACATAAGCGCGAATCGAGTCGAAAAAGCAGACACCGAAGGTGAAGAATCTTCGGGAAGTTACCAAACAAGGCAGCCTGATCGGGTATGATACGCGACACTAAAAATTCTGTAAGCTCTACTGGGAATTTTGTAACAACCGGGCATAGCTACAGTGGGTTATAGAAGGAGTAAAATCATTTGACTCAACCACAATGAACAACAACCGATTCAGCAAGGCCGGTTTGGCCATCTTACTCGTTGGCGGACTGACTGCCTGTACCAAAAGTAACGATGGCATAACGCCACAGGCACACGATGCCAATGTGTATCAGCAGATTATGCACGCCAACATGATGCAGATGGACGCGATCAAGATGACCGGCGATCCCGATCACGACTTCGCCCTGATGATGCAGACGCACCACCAGGGGGCCATCGACATGGCCAACCAGGAGCTTAAAACGGGTAGCGATCAAACCATGAAAATGATGGCGCAGAACATTATCACGGCACAAACTAAGGAGAAAGCCCAGTTTGCCCAGTTCCTTAGCACACACCAGCCAGCGGCATCGACGGCCGGGCAGACGTTTGACATGATGGCCATGCAGGCGATGGAGAAGATGATGAAAGCGCAGGATACCCGCATTCTGACGGGGCGGGCCGATGTGGATTTCACGGCCCTGATGATTGACCACCACCAGAGTGCGCTGGATATGGCCCAGGACGAGTTGAACTACGGAAAGGTCGATCAGATGCGGCAGATGGCCCAGATGATTATCGACGAGCAGAAGATGGATATCAGTGCGTTTCAGGATTGGCTCATCAAAAATAAGCCCTACTGATCCGGTTGGTTCCGCGTCAGCTACTGCCCGTCAAGCCATTTTTTCAAGCTATTGACTTTACCAAAAACACGATGAAAAATAACCTATTGACCCTGGTCGGATTGAGCATAGCTCTGCTGCTTACCCAACCGCTACTGGCTCAACAAACCGCCAGCAACGCCATGATGAAATCCATGCAGTCGGGCATGAGCCAGATGATGAGCATGAAAATGACGGGCGATCCCGATCATGATTTTGCCATGATGATGCGAATGCACCACCAGGGAGCCGTTGAGATGGCCGATCTGGAGATCAAGCAGGGGAAAAATGCCCCGACAAAAGCATTAGCCACGAAGATCAAAGCGGCCAATGAGCAGGAAATCAAGGAGATGACGCAATTTTTGAGTACCCACAAACCAGCGTCAACGAAAACGGGGCAGACCGGCATGAAGATGATGGATAGTGGCAAACATTCAATGACCGGCAACACCGACCATGACTTTGCCAGCATGATGGCGCAACATCATCAGCAGGCCGTGGAGATGGCGCGGGCGTTCCTGAAAAATGGTAAAACGGACAAAATGAAAACGCTGGCCACCAGCATCGTCAACCAGCAGACCCAGGAGATTACAGCGCTGAAAAAGCTGGAAGCCAGTTTGAAGTAGCTCTGGTTAGCATAGCAACCGACATGGATCCGTTCTGTCTCATTTGGGCCAGAACGGATCCGTGTTGGCAATCCGCCAAAAATTTTACAAGGATTCCGCCATATCTTGATAAAGAGTGCTACCTGGCAACTGACGACCTTTGGGCTAACCCTTTCGGCTCGCCACTGGCCGGTTGTCAGCCGGAAAAAAGAGGGATGCGTTGACCCACGATGAACATTGACTGTGGCCCATGCCGGGTGCGTTCCTGGCAACCCGGCGACGAAAAAAGGCTCCACCTGCACGCCAACAATAAAGCAATCTGGCTCAACCTGCGGGATCGTTTCCCCCACCCCTATACCCCGAACGATGCCGAACGCTGGATTCAAACGGTAGTTGACCCGATCCGGGAAACCAATTTTGCGATTGATGTTGATGGGGAAGCCGTTGGCAACATTGGGCTACGCATCGGGGACGACATTGACCGATATGCTGCCGAGGTATGGTACTGGCTCAGTGAACAACACTGGGGAAATGGCATTCTGACGGCCGCTTTACAGACAATCACTGACCACGCCTTCACCAAATTTGAGCTATTTCGGCTGTATGCCCTACCCTTCGCTCATAATGCAGCATCCATCCGGGTGCTGGAAAAAGTGGGCTATCAACGGGAGGGAACGATGCGCTGGAGCGCGGTCAAAGACGGGGTGTTGCTCGATAAACTGATCTATGCGTATCTGTCGAATACCTGGGCAGAAAACAGAACAGGGCAAATCGGACGCGAGATACCCATCACCCGGTGGTAAACCGGCGAATGGCGTACAGGTCAGCAAATAAGCCTGTACGCCATTCGCCGGTTGGTGTAAAAGGATAGCTGATTAGTTGTCCAATGCCTTGAGTTTGGCTTTCATCTGAGCAATCTCGGCCTGCTGATCGGCGATAATTTTAGCGGCTAACTGCTTCACTTCGGGATCAGTAAACGATGCCTGTTCGCTCATAAGAATGGCTGCGGCATGGTGGGGGATCATGCCTTTGAGGTACTCTTTGTCCGACACCGCCGTTTGTTGCCGGATGAGCAGGAAAAAACCGACCAGAGCCACCGCACTGACACCGATGATGAGGGCGTTGCGTCGTTTGTTCATGTACATGGCCGACATCACCAGCATTTCGATGATAACCATGGGCATCGTCATCAGGCCGGCCATGTAGAAATGATCGACGTTCGGAATGACGTTGGCAAATCGGTCAACCATCGAATACATCAGGACGTACATGGCTGCGAACGACAGAACGGTCATAATTGCCAGCTTGCCATACTGTTGCTGATGAGCCATTGGTTGGCCGGACTGGGTAGGCTGGTCGTGTGCAGCGTGTTGTTTGTGGGCTTCCATAATTTGATTTGTTGAGTAGTACCCTCAAATAACTAAAAAGCGGCTCCGTCATCTGGCGGAGCCGCTTACAAAATTTAGCCCGGCGCGTTACAAAATTTCCGGGGCCACCTGTCTGCTTAGGGCTGTACGATTGGCTCGGCCCGGAAGCCCGCCCGTTCAACGGCTTTTTTTACCTGTTCCCCGATGCGGGTATCGGTTGTCTGCACGGTCAGGATTTTGTCCGGGCTGGCCGTATCGACGTTCCAGCCATCGAGTTGCTCGATCTCGTTGAGAAACGGGGTAACGGTAGCGATACAGCCGTCACATTTGATGTTGGTTTTGAAATCTAAGGTTTCCATTGCTTCTGCTTGGTTTTGAGTTGACACGTTTTTTACTGGTAAAATTTTGTTGGGTTCGGCAGGGCCAGGCTGTTCATAATTTCACCGTCCGAAGCCGCAGGCTGTTACTGACTACCGATACCGAACTGAGGGCCATCGCTGCTCCGGCCAGCATCGGGTTCAGCAGAAAGCCGTTGATGGGATAGAGCAGCCCGGCGGCAATCGGAATGCCGATCAGGTTATAGACGAACGCCCAGAACAGGTTTTGCCGGATGGTCTGCACCGTCCGTTTCGAGAGTTGCAGGGCTTTGGGAACGCTGTTCAGGTCGGAGGTGATGAGCGTTATCCCGGCTACATCAATCGCAATGTCCGACCCCCGGCCCATGGCAATACTCACGTCGGCCTGCGCCAGTGCCTGCGAATCGTTGATCCCGTCGCCGATCATGGCGACGACCTTACCCCGCGCCTGGAGTTCTTTTATGAAGTTGGCTTTGTCGGCGGGCAGGGTTTCGGCCCGGTAGTCGCTCAGGCCGACGGTTTGGGCAACGGCCTGGGCTGTTTGGGCATTGTCGCCGGTCAGCATATAGACGGCAATGCCCCGTTTCTGGAGGGTCTGAATAGCTTCGCGGGAGGTTTGTTTGACCGGGTCGGCAATCGCCAGCACGGCCAGAATCTGCCGCTCGTCGGCAAAATAAACCACCGTTTTTGCTTTATGCTGCCAGGCGGCAGCTACCTGCTCAATAGCCGGGCTGAGGGGAACCCCGCCGGGCCGACCGGACCATTCGGCCATCAGCCGGGCATTGCCGACCACGTACCCCCTGTTCCGGTAGCGGCCCGATACCCCCAGGCCCGTCAGACTCTCGAACCCGTCGAGGGCCACCCCGCCGATGCCATCGGCCCGTAGCCGCGCCACCACCGCATCGGCCAGGGGGTGTTCGGACTGGCTTTCCAGCGTGTACAGCACCGGCGACAGGGCCGTTACCTCAGCCGCGCTCACCTGCCAGGCAATGTCCGTAACAGTCGGTTTGCCCTCGGTGATGGTGCCGGTTTTGTCCAGGACAACGGTATTGACCCGGTAGCCGACTTCCAGACTCTCCGCGTCTTTGATCAGAATATGGTTGTCGGCTCCTTTGCCGATACCGACCATCAGGGCCGTTGGCGTGGCCAATCCCAGCGCACACGGGCAGGCAATGACCAGTACCGTAACCGAGGTCAGCACCGCGTGGGTAAACGCATCAGAACCACCCAGCACCATCCAGCCGATAAAGGTCAGCACGGCAATACCAATCACCGTCGGGACGAAAATACCCGCGATTTTATCCACCAACTGCTGCACAGGAGCCTTGCTGCCCTGGGCTTCCTGCACCAGCCGGATAATCTGGGCCAGCATGGTGTCGGCCCCGACTTTTCGGGCCGTGAACCGAAACGATCCTTTCTGGTTGATGGTCCCGGCAAAGACCGGATTGCCCGGCTGTTTGGCCACCGGCACGGCTTCGCCCGACAGCATACTTTCGTCCACAAATGACTCCCCCGATTCAACCACACCATCGACGGGGATTTTTTCGCCCGACCGAACCACAATCAACTGGCCGATGCGTACCTGTACCACCGGCACCTCGCGTTCGCTGCCGTTTTCGACGACCCGGACGGTTTTGGGTTGCAGCCCCATGAGTTTTTTGATGGCCGAGGACGTATTCGATTTAGCCCGTTCTTCGAGGAGTTTACCCAGCAGAATAAATGAAATGACGACGGCAGCACTCTCAAAATAAACGGGCGGGTGCAGGCCGCGACTGTGCCAGAAACCGGGATTGAGCGTACTGAACGCACTCAGCACGAAGGCGATACCCGTTGAAAGTGCCACCAGCGTATCCATGTTGGCCTTGCCGTGACGGGCCTGCTTCTCGGCGTTGACAAAATAGGATCGACCCAGCCAGAACACCACCGGAGCCGACAGCAGCAACATCAGGTAATTGGCCCACGATGCCGACATACCGGACTGGTCCATAAAAAACATCCCGATTAGCACCACCGGCACCGACAGACCAATGGCCAGCCCGGTGCGCTTTTTGAGCGATTCATACTGCCGGTGTTGCGCGTCCCGCTGCACTTGCCAGACATCGGTTCCGGTTGGGGCGTTTTCCTCAACCACCAGATCGTACCCGGTGGCTTGCAGCACCTGCCGCATACCGGCGGGAGTGATGGTTTGGGGGTCGTACTCAACCGTTGCCGACTGGTTGGCGTAGTTGACGGCTGCCTTGGCCACACCCGGCGTGGTGCTGAGCACCGACTCGACGCTGACGGCGCAGGCCGCGCAGGTCATCTCCAGCACCGGAAACGTCTGGCGGCTCAGTTCGGCGGTCGTTGGGGCTTTTGTCGGGGCGGCTATAGTTGCGGTCTTCATCATCGAAGCGTCAATTTTATACCCCAAAGGTCGCCCGGCTGACCAATGACTCCGTTACACAATTCCCCCGTCTGTTTGTGAGATTTCGGCGGGCGGCTCGCCTTCTTGCAACGTCTGTTTCTGTTGCCGTACCTGACGAAAGTACGACGGGGTCAGCCCGGTCTGCTGGCGGAACTGGTTGGACAGGTGCTGCACGCTGCTGTAGCCGGTGCGGTGGGCAATCTCGGTCAGCGTCAGATTGGAATAAACCAGCCGCTCCTTTACCTTGTCGATGCGCCGGAGAATGATGTATTTTTCAACTGTGATGCCTTCCGATTTGGCAAACTGCCCGCTGATGGTGTCGTAGTCCAAGTGCAGTTCTTCCTGTAACAGGGTGGATAAACGGGTTTTACGTTCGCTCAGGTCATCGTCCGAAAAATAAGTATCTATTAACGCTTTGGCCCGCTGATGCACCGGTATCTGATCGGCTAACAGGCCGAATCCCTGGTTGGTCAGCAAGGTTCTGATTGTGTCTAAAGCCCCGGATGAGAGCGGACCCCGCAGGGTGAGTTGTCCCAACTGCACGGTGAGCACCTCAAAACCGGCCTGAACCAATTCATTCCGAACGACATCCCGGCAGCGGTCGCAGACCATCCCCCGGATTCGGAGCGACACGTCAGCCGTTTCCGGGGCGGGGGTTGCGGGATTATTGTTTTCTTGCTTTTGCACGAGCAGGCTACGGGTTTTTTGCATTCGTCGGCGGGCCGGGGGCCACCGCCGACGAAGATGGTATCTATACTAACAAACAAAACTACGGGACAGGTCAGTGGACGGACTTGCAAAATTCACGGCGACCCTTACAGAATTCGTATCGGCCACTCCCTTTTGATTCTGAGCGCGTTATGGCAGTACGGTTTCTGCCGACAACCTGTCGGTCTGCTCCCGTTTGCCTTTTCTGACAACGTTATGAATCACCAATCCAACACCACCGGCCCGGCACCGGAACAGCCCGCTGACCCAACCGCACCCGCCGAGCAACAGGCTCTTCAACACATCGGCCACGACGAACACAGCAGCCCAGTAACGCCCGATACTCAGCAGGGCGGCACGATGGATCATAGCAAAATGGGTCATGCGGCCATGGATCATAGCAAAATGGACCATAGCCAGATGGATCACAGCACTATGAAATCCGGCCCGACAAAACCGGGCGGGCATGATATGGCCGGGCATAATATGGCCGGGCATTCGATGGCCGGACACGATCACGGGGCGATGATTGCCGATTTTCTGCGCCGGTTCTGGATTTGTGTGGCCCTGTCGGTGCCGGTGGTGCTGTTCTCGACCATGTTTCAGAATCTGGCTGGCTACCACCTTGATTTTCCGTTTCGTAATCCGCTCGTACTGGTCGTGGCCTCATTCATCTACGTCTATGGCGGCTGGCCTTTTTTGACCGGCATGGTGGGCGAACTGAGAAACAAACAGCTCGGCATGATGACCTTAGTGGCCGTTGCCATCACAGCCGCCTACACGTACAGCGTGGCGGTGTCGGTTGGCTGGCTCCGGGGCATGGACTTTTTCTGGGAACTGGCTACCCTGATCGACATCATGTTGCTGGGCCACTATATCGAAATGAAGTCGGTGGCCGGGGCCTCGAAGTCGCTCGAACTGATTGTGCAGATGTTACCCTCGGAGGCCCACAAAATGGCCGGAACCGCCATCAGCGACGTGCCGGTGACTACGCTGACCATCGGTGATTTGGTGCTGGTTCGGCCCGGTGAGCGCATCCCGACCGACGGGCAGGTGACGGATGGCGACAGTGCCGTGAACGAGAGTATGCTGACCGGCGAAAGTGTACCGGCGCAGAAAACCAAAAACGACAGCGTGATTGCCGGGGCCGTCAACGGCGAAGGTGCGCTGACGATCCGCGTAACCCACAAAGGCGCGGACAGCTACCTCAACAAGGTGGTGAAAATGGTGCAGGAAGCGCAGGATGCCAAGTCGCAGACCCAGAATCTGGCTGACCGGGCAGCAGGATGGCTCACGATTATTTCCCTGTCGGTGGGGTTGATAACCCTGGTGGCCTGGCTGTGGGCCGGGAAAGACGTGGCTTTTGCCGTCGAGCGGATGGTGACGGTCATGGTCACGGCCTGCCCCCACGCGCTGGGCGTTGCCATTCCCCTGGTCGTGGCGATTTCAACGGCTATTTCGGCCCAAAAGGGGTTGCTGATCCGCAACCGAACGGCGTTTGAGGAAGCCCGCAAAATTACGGCGATGGTCTTCGACAAAACCGGCACCCTGACCGAAGGCGCATTCGGCGTAACCCGGATTATGGTGCTGACGGATGCGGTGGACGAACCGGGGCTGCTGCGTATAGTGGCTGCGCTCGAGCAGCAATCACAACACCCGATTGCCCAGGGGATTGTCCGGGAGGCCAAAACCCGCAGGCTGGACCTGCCAGCCATTCAAAACTTTCAGTCCATCACCGGCAAGGGCGTATCAGCCACAGTGGATAGCAAATCGGTGGTGGTCGTTAGCCCCGGTTATCTGAAGGACAAAACTATTCCGGTGCCACCGGACGCGCTGACCGGCACCGCCGAAACGGTGGTGTTTGTGCTGATAGACGAGCAACTGGCAGGCTACATCGCCTTAGCCGATAAAATCCGGGATGATGCCAAAGAAGCGGTGCAGCGGTTGCAGGAGTCCGGCATCAAGGTCTATATGGCGACCGGCGATAACCAGAAAGTGGCCGATGCCGTAGCGAAGGAGTTGGGTCTGGACGGGGTGTTTGCGGAAGTTTTGCCCGATCAGAAAGTAAAGATTGTCAAGGATTTACAGGATAAAGGCCAGTTCGTCGCCATGACCGGCGACGGGGTGAACGATGCCCCGGCTTTGGCCCAGGCGAATGTGGGCATTGCCGTTGGCTCCGGCACGGACGTAGCCGCCGAAACCGCCGACATTATCTTGGTCAACAGCCGACCCACCGACATCACCAATTTGGTCGAGTTTGGGAAAGCGACCTACCGCAAGATGATTCAGAACCTGTTTTGGGCCACGGGCTATAACATCATCGCCATTCCCCTTGCCGCCGGGGTGCTTTACCCCCGGTTTGTCCTCAGCCCCGCCATGGGTGCCGTGCTGATGAGTGCCAGCACGGTCATCGTAGCCCTGAACGCGCAGTTGCTGAAACGGAGTTTGAACAGACCCACCAGCAGTGGGTCAATCAACCCCAGCTAAGGCGCGAAGCCCGCGAATGATCGTTTTCGGGAGGGCCATTTCATCTCCCCAAAACGGTCCTTTTTTGGCAAGGTATTGCTGATTGAAGCACCGTCTTCGATGAGTCAATATTACTATGCATACTATTGATAATCAGATAGTTAAATCACTGATAAAGATCATACTACCGACTGACGAAAGTCATGTTAATCCGGTTTTTATACCCTCACCTTTGTTGCGTCTTCCGGTCGGGAGTCCGTGCTGCATCTGATGCTGGCATTGAGTTTAATCTTAACAAAAATCGAGTATGAACCCAGTACGCAAACCTCTGATGTCGGCCCGTTGGCTGACGATACCCGTAGCAGCTTTGGCCCTGCTGCTGCTGGCTGGTCGCCCGGCCCAAAGCCAGACCAAGCCCAAAGGCGAGGACCATGCCACCATGCAAATGGCCGATGAGTCGATGGTGATGAAAAACGGCAAAATGATGATGATGGAAAAGGGCAAGATGAAACCCATGACCATGGACATGACCATGAGTGACGGATCCATGTGCATGACCGACGGCACCTGCAAAAGCAAAGACGGCACCATCACGAAG
>JBBQLG010000026.1:0-50371 GCA_038327655.1 Cytophagales bacterium | reverse complement strand
GACTGCATCCGGCTGGGCCATACCCGGCTGGTCCTGCGCTAATACCGTACCGTTTATAAGGAGGAGGATCAGGAGAATAGCCCGCATTTTTTCGGATACGTTGTTGGAATTATAGGCACGCGGATGGGGCGGATGCTATTTGACACAAATCATCATTTCACCACGGTCATTGTTCCCCGCATGACGTAGAAATGGCCCGGCACGGTACACTCATACATGTAGCTGCCGGGCGTAGTCGGGGCCAGAAAATAGATCGTTTCGTTGGTGTTGGGCTGCAGCAGGTTGGTGTGGTGCAGGACTTTTTCGGATTGCGGAATGTAGTTTTTCTCCTGCCCTTCCAGTCCTAATTTCATGGCCTGTTCGCCCACCTGCGTAGCCGAGCCAGGCGTGACCACCACAAAATTGTGGAGCATGTCGTCTTCGTTGTTGAAGACCACCCGCACCTTGCTGCCCGCCTTTACCTGAAACTGCTCAGGCACGAACTTAAGGCCCGGTTTGGTACCCATATTAATTGTATAATCCGGCTCCCCCCACGAGTCGGGCATTTCCGTGACGCGCTTCGCCATGGCTTTACCCACTGCCGGTTTCGTCGCGGCTACTTTTCCGCCGGATTTGGCTGACGTCATTTTCGTACTGACCGGTGGTGCCATCGACGTAGAGGCGGTCATCATCGCGGCATGGTCGTGGTGAGCGGGCATACTGGACACGGCCAGTTTTTCGCCATCGGGGATGTTGTTCAGCGTGTAATAGCCGACGTTATGCAGCAGGACTTTCCCGGTAGCCGACCGAACGCCGGGCGTGGTGATTTCGTGGATATAACCGAGCCGCAGACTATCCACGACCAACCGGGCTTTCAGGCCGTCTTTCGAGACTACGATGCCGCGGATCGGGCAACCGCCCCGGTTGATGACCGGACTGCCGTAGGTAGCGTGGTACTTGTAGTTGAAGCCCGTTACCTTGTAGGAAGCCGGGTCTGCCGCTGCCGTCTGGTCGACGGGCTGGGTGAATTCGATCTCGAATCCGTCGGGCATGGCGTGAATGGTCTTCATCTCGAACGGCGTTCGGCCGGTCCAGACCACGCGCTGCAAACTGAACAGTTCCTTACCCGTTGAGGACCAGCCCCGGCTCGTCATGCCCACGAACATAGAGGCATCGTGGCCCCACACCATCCGCAGAACGCCCGACGAAAATCCTTCGCGGAACGGGAACGCCACGCCCTGATAAACGCCTTTAACCTTTTCTAAATCAACCCGCGACAGGATGCTCTGTCCCTGATCGCCAACGAATACCTGACCGGCAAACGGACCAAATTTTCCGGCCGTATTATCGCTCAGAAAACCCGATGTCGAGATGCCGAGAATGCCGTGCGGCAACCAGACGGCGGGAGCTTTCAGGGCCGTAAACCGCTTCGACACGTCATAGAGCGGTTCGCCGGTGTTGGGTACGTCCAAGGGTTTGATTTTCAGGGGTGATCCCTGCAATCCCGTCCAGCGCAGGCTTTCGGCATTACCCAGAAAGTCACCCTTTTCGACCTGCGAAATCCGGCCCGAACCAACCCAGTCGCCCTGATTTTCGGTGTAGAAATAATCACCGGCTTCGTTACGGCCATACCCGGCGGGTGAGCGCATCCCGGCGGCATAGGGGGTCATTTTGCCATCCGGGGTGATCTCCAGCGTCCAGCCGCGCCACGGTACCAGACTCACACCATGCCCCAAACTGTTGCTCCAGCCCACGTTGAGCGTCACCAGCATGTTGCCGTTCGGCTCAAAAGTGGGACCGTACGAATACTCGTGGTAATTACCCGACAGGGGCCAGGAATAGACTTTGTCGTAAGAGTCAGCGTGGCCATCGCCGTCATTGTCGCGCAGGCGGGTAACTTCACTGCGCTGCGTCACGTAGATGTCGCCGTCTTTGTAGGTCAGGCCCAATGGTTCGTGCAGGCCGTAGGCAAACCGCTTATACATCGGCCGCGCCGAACCGCTGATGTACGGGTTGGACACAATCCAGACTTCGCCCCGGCGCGTACAGATGGCGAGGTTACCATCGGGTAGGGTGGCCATGCCGCCCACTTCCAGAATAACATCTTCCGGGACGGGCAGCGAGATCAACTTGTAGAAATCGTCTTCCTTCTCGGGTTCGATTTCCGGTTTGGCTAAGCCTTTTGGTTCCGGGGCCGGTTGTTTGCTGCTGGAACTGACGGGCAGTCCCGTCTTCGACTGAATCTGCGCCCACGAGCCGGCATGGATGCAGGTAAGGGCTGCTGTCAGTAGGGCAGTACCGGCAAGTTGGGGTATAAACGAATGCGTGAATTTCATGAGTTGGTTTGTCAGAAAGTGAGCATTTTGTCATGCTGAAGAATGAAGCATCTTGGCTATCAATTTACTAAGATGCTTCATTCTTCAGCATGACAAAAAATATCGTAGGTTGCTGATTAGTAGAAATTACCAGATAATTGAGTACGTTACCACACCTGAATTTGCCTTTTTTACGGGCAGCAGCAGTTCCTTCGTATTTCGCGCCGTGTTGCGAATCAAGGGCTTTTCGGTCCCCGGCAACTCGATGAAATACTGCTTGTCGTTCACCGCGTACAGGCCGTTTGGCAGTTGAGCAATGTCGGTGCCCTCAGCTACCAGACACCACAGGTCACCGGGAGCCGCCATTTCGGGGGCGGCATTGTTCTTTTCCATGCCCGACACTGTAAACGAGTGCGACAGTTTACGGCCTTCGTTTTCGGTGGCAAACGACTCGTGGACCATTGCCCCGCCCACCGTGTACTTAAACACCGGACGACCGGCTTTGTCTATATCATACCCCAGATTATTATACGTCGTGTTGGAGTCGGGCCAGACCGCGTTCTGGTCGGCGAGGTACACCAGCGATGGTTTGCCCGACAGTTCGATCACACTGCCGAGGGGAACCGACAACTGGGTTTCGCCCCGACCGTACCACATGGGTGTTGTTTCCAGAAAATCGCCCCGCCAAACCTGGAGAAATTCCCCCTTCTGTAGATCGACGCTGTAGTTGGCGTTACCCGGCTCACCCACCGAAATCGTGTGCGTGTGTTTGATGCCGTGGTGATTGACGAAGCCGCGCTGCATGATGGGTTCGCCTTTGGCCAGTAACGAGATTTCGCCCACCGGGTCCTGCGCCCGGATCACCTGATTCAGCGTGGTGTAGGGAACGCCGGGGCCTTCGAGGGCCAGAACAATGTCGTTGCTGCGGGCATACCACAGGCCGAAATTTTTATAGTAGGCCAATACTACCGGCAGATCGCCCGCGTCCAGACTGACCATGGCCGAGGCCGTACCGCCGTTTTTACCGCTGATGCTCAGCACGGGTTTACCGGCAATCATCAGTTCTCCGGCTCCATTGGGGTTGGCCGGGTTGGTTTCGCCGGGTATCCAGTTCAGGTTCATGTTTACCAAATACTGCCCGGCGCGGGGAATGTGGAGCGTGCCGGTGATTTTACCGCCGAACTTATCCCGGCTACTACCCGGCCCCTGATGCGCCAGCACATCGAGGTCCACCTCCCGCGTTGGGGTCATTGCCGTGAAGTCGCTAACCGAAGCGAATTTGCCCGGACTCTGGTAGGCGCTCAGTTTCATATTCGTTAGCGTGACCGGCTCGGTACCGTACGATTTATAGCGGATGTTCCGAATGGCGACCGCGCCGTGGTCGCCCTGAATCATGAGCGGCCCCGTTGGTTTCTCGTCGGTGAAGAGAGCCGCCCGCGTGGGGCCGGTCACTTCTATGTTATCCTGCACCGTTACGCCGTTCAACACAACGCTCAGAAAACGGGCGTTGGCCGTTTTTTGGCCCTGTGCGTTAAAGCGCGGGGCATGAAAAACGAGACTCAAATGCTGCCAAAGGCCCGGCGCCTTGCTGACGTTCTGCGCGGGTGGATGGCCTTCGTAGCCTTTCCGGCCTTCAGCGCGGCTGTCGTCCCAGCGTTCGTAAATGGCGCCACAGTCGGCCGACGCAGGAACAGTCACGCCCCAGCTATCGAACAACTGCACCTCGTACCGGCCCTGTAGGTACACGCCGGAATTGGCCCCCTTTTCCATCATAAAATCCAGGTCAAGGGCCAGGTCGCCGTGTTCCATCGTGGTCAGCAAGTGGTCTTTGCTTTTGCCGGACGGATCGTTTACCAGCACTCCCGTGCCAGGACTGGTACTGCCGCCACCCGCTTTGTTGAGGTCGTAAAACGCATTACCCACTACTTTCCAGTTGTTGCCGGTTGGTCTAAACCCGGTCAGGTTCTGGAGGTTAATGGCGGTAGATGGTAAGGCATTGGGTTGCGCCAATCCGCTAAATGCGCAGAGCATCATACCCAGAAAAGACAAACAGAAATTGCGTTGCATGGCTATTGAGAAACGTATAGTATGTAAAGAAGAAAAACAGCCTGTCATACCCGAAATGTTCGTTGACAGGAATGGTTGTCAAGCTACAATTCCCACACCAGTACCGGTTCCCCTGCCCTGAATTCGCTCGACTCGGCGGGTAATTCGGCGAAGGCGTCGGCGGTAAGCAGGTTGGCAAAATCGGCAGAGCCGGAACTCGGCAGGGGGGTCGCTAACCAGCCACCAGCCGCATCCGTTTGCAGGGATACCGCCGAAAAATACGTGACCGGCGGGCGGAAGGTTACGGGAGTAGCCAGTTGGGCGTATTGGGGTGGAGCCGGTGTCTGGCCCAGCATCGCCCGTAAATACGGTTTCAGGTAGCGACAGAAACAAACTACGGTCGAGACGGGATTACCCGGCAAGGCAAATACGGTTTTCTGCTGGCCCACCGTGCCGAACCAGAGCGGTTTGCCCGGCCGCTGATTTACCTGGTGGAATTGACGCATAACGCCCAGTCGCGCCAGCGTGTCGGGTACGAAATCGGCTTTCCCCGCCGATACGCCACCGCTCAAGATCAGAATGTCGTTTGTCGCAAGCAGTTCGGCCAGACCCGCTTCCAGTACGGGTTCATCATCCGGCAGGTGGTGCAGCGTGGCCGACAGACCCATGGTTTGCAAAGCCGCCCGCAGCAGGTACGTATTGGACCGGCGAATCTGGTAGGGGAGTGGCTGGGTATCGACATCGACCAATTCGTCACCCGTCGAGACTAAGGCGATGCGGGGTAACGCGCTCACGATCAGCGTCGGCTTTCCGACCGAAGCCGCCACGGCAACATCGGCGGGCCGGAGCCGGGTGCCGGGTAAAATCAGTTCATCTCCCGCCCGCCGGTCCGTCGACTGCCGGTGGATGTTCTGACCCGGCTGTACATCGTCGATGGCAATGGTCGCCAGGCCATCGGTCAGGGTCAGGTCTTCGTAGCGAATAATGGTATCGGTGCCGAAGGGGAGCATGGCACCGGTCATGGCTTCGAGGCAGGTATCGGTAGCCGGATTCGTTTGCCGGGGTTGCCCGGCCCGCTGCATCCCGGCCACGCGAAAGGGCCGCTGCCCGGCGGAAAATGCCCCAAACGCAATGGCAATACCGTCCATCGCTACCCGGTCGAACGGCGGAAAATCGCGGTCGGCGCGGATGGTTTCCCGGAGAATTCGACCCGGTGCGGCATCGAGCGCGACGGATTCCGTACCCAGATCGAGCAGGTGTTTTTGCGTAATGGCGAAGGCTTCGGTAACTGACAGCATAGTAGGGTCGATTGAGTGGGTCGTTTAAACACAGTGGAACGGAGACAGGCGCAGCGGGACGGAGAAAACAACCTCCGTGCGCTCCGGGTAAACCTCCGTTTCTCCGTGTTTAAACCATTAATCTCCGTTTTCTTTGCAAATAACTTTAGAACCCCCGAACGATGAAAGACTTTTCGCACCTCGACCCGCAGGGTAATCCCGCTATGGTCGATGTTGGCCATAAAACCGTGAGCCGCCGGACCGCCCGCGCCCGCAGCATTGTGGTGCTTGGCGACGAAATCATGCAGCACCTCACCGGCGACGACATCCGCACCCGCAAAGGACCCGTGTTTCAGACGGCTATTATTGCCGGTACGATGGCCGCCAAACGCACCGACGACCTGATACCGCTCTGCCATTCGCTCGGTTTGGACAACTGCCTGATCCGCGTCACTACCGAAGGCCACAACGCCGTAATCGAGTGTACAGTATCGACGGAGGGTAAAACCGGCGTCGAGATGGAAGCGTTGGTTGGCGCGTCGGTGGCAGCTCTGACGATCTACGACATGTGTAAGGCGTTTTCGCACGACATTGTTATTCAGGAAACGCGCCTGCTGGAAAAAACGGGCGGGAAAAATGATTTTCGGTATGACGGCTGATCCGATTGGCTTAGTGCTGATGGGGGGGCGCAGCACCCGCATGGGCACGGATAAATCGCGGCTCGACTACCACGGCAAACCCCAACGCGAGTACCTGACCGACCTGTTAACTACTTATTGTTCGACCGTTTACTGGTCGGTCAACGCCGACCAGGCCACTGAATTGATAGATCAACCTGACCGCCTGATTGTGGATCGCTACCCCGATGCCGGGCCATTGGGCGGTATGCTGTCGGCAATGGATGCCCAACCCGGCCGGGCGTGGCTGGTTGTGGCCTGTGATCTGCCGTTGCTGACCCGGCTAACGCTGGACGCACTGATGGCGGGCCGGAATGGGACACAACCGGCAACGGCGTTTTGGGATACGGACCACAGTGGCCCCGAACCGTTGGTGAGTTTGTGGGAGCCGTCGGCAGAGTCGTTGCTGGATACTTTTCGCAAGAGCGGGCAGCGCAGCCCCCGGCGTTTTTTGGCGCAATACGCCGGGTCACTGCTTACCGCACCCGATATCCGCGAGCTGACCAACGTGAACGATCCGGTTGTGCGGGAGGCCGTTAAACAACGGCTGGCATAACCAAACGGCGCAACGGGCGGTTATTCAGGCAGCTCAAACCAACCACCATGAATCCATTTCGTAGTTTACTCCTGGCCGCCGGTTCCGTACTGCTTGGCCATGCCGTTCACGCGCAGGGGGCTGCTCCCCAAACGGCCGATTTACGCGACTTCAGTCAGCAGCGGTATAACCACACCAAAACGCTTGGCCTGTCGCTGGGCGGCTACGCGCTGGCCAACATCGCCGTGAGTGGCATTGCGCTGGGTAGCGCGACAGGGGAAACGAAGTATTTTCACCAGATGAACGTCTACTGGAACCTCGTCAATCTGGGCATTGCGGGCGTTGGCCTGCTGGGCTTACGAAAGCAGAACCCGCAGACGGAAACCCTTGCGGACGCGGTTCGGCAGCACGAAAGCATCAAGCGGACGCTGGCGTTCAATGCGGGGTTGGACGTGGCTTACATCGTGGGCGGCCTGTACCTGAACAACTACGGCAACGACCATCCCGACAAGAGCGACAAGTTCCGGGGGTACGGCAAAGCGGTCATCGCACAGGGCGGCTTTTTATTGGTTTTCGATGCCGTCAATTACCTGATCTTCAGTAAGCAGGGCGACACCAAACAGTTTAAACTCATCGGTCAGGGGCCAATGGGCGTTGGGATGCAGATGACGTTTTGATTCTCTTTGGTTAGGTGATTACAACCTGTTGTGGCTTGACTGGGTCTTCCGGTAGACGACACTAAACAGAGGAGAGCCATGAAACTATTCTGTATCCTGTTGATCGCTGTAATGCTGGTAAGTTGCCACAAAGATCAGGTCGAATCGCAGGAGGTAAAAGCGAGTATTATTGACTTTACAGTGGGCTATACGGCGTGCAGCGGTGGGTATGCCATTCAAATTGAGTCGAAACTTTATCGCAGTTTCACCCTCCCCGCACCTTACGACGATTATAGGAAATTTACATTTCCGGCTTCGGTATGGGTTCGCTACAAAAGCAAAACGGGTAGTTGTAGTGACGTTCCCGGACTCATTGAAGTGACCACTATTCGAGGCCAGTGAAACGGCTGCTGACAGCGGTCAACACCTTATTTATAACATGACCGACGAGTATTTCCTGCAAAAAGCCATCGACCTTGCCCGTGAGGGTATGAACAGCGGACAGGGTGGACCTTTCGGGGCCGTTATCGTGAAGGATGGCGAAATCATCAGTGCCACGTCCAACCGCGTAACCTCGACCAATGACCCGACTGCCCACGCCGAAGTCGTCGCCATTCGGGAGGCTTGCCAGGCCCTCGGCCATTTTCAACTGACGGGTTGTGCGCTCTACACCTCCTGCGAACCCTGCCCCATGTGCCTCGGTGCCATTTACTGGGCGCGCCCCGACCGTATTGTCTACGGCGCGTTTCATTCCGATGCGGCTGCGGCTAACTTTGACGATAAATTTATTTACGACGAACTCGACAAGCCCCGCGATGCCCGGCGCATTCCAATGCATCAACTGCTTCGCGCCGAAGCGCAGGCCCTCTTCGCCGAATGGGTGGACAAAGGGGATAAATCGCTTTATTAAAACCAGTTTGTAGTTTGTCGTTCGTAGTTGACGATTTCACGAACTACGAACGACAAACCACAAACCGAATATGTCTTCCCACCACATTGTCCGCGACGAACAGGAACCCGCGCTGCTGATTGCCAATGGGGCCGAATGCGACCCTGAATTGCTGGGTCAGTTGCTGGAATGGAGTCCGACGGTGGTGGTGCTTGATAGTGCCATCTGGCGGGTACTGGATCTGGACATAAAAGTCGATGTGCTGCTGGGTGATTTTGATAGAGACCTTGACCTGGATGTAGTGCGGGCACGGCAATACCCGATTGAGATCATTCCGGCACCCGATCAGAACAAAACTGACCTCCAGAAAGGCATCGAACTGCTCATCGAACGCGGGTATCCGGCCGTAAACATTGTCTGGGCCACCGGTCGCCGGGCGGATCACACACTGTCGAACCTGACCGACATCGTTCGTTACAAAGACCGGATTCAGATCGTAATTTTTGACGACCACTCGAAGGTATTTCCCCTGCGCGGCACGTTTCGGAAATGGTACACCGAAGATACGCCCATCTCGCTGATACCGGTGGGCGTGGTCGAAGGCGTCGTCACCGAGGGGCTGTCGTATAACCTCCACGACGAAACCCTGACGCTGGGGTACCGCACCAGCAGCAGCAACTCGGCCGCCGAAGATGGGTTTGTAACCGTCTCGGCCCGCACCGGCGATTTGCTGATTATGGAGTGCCACGACTAACGAATCAGCAGCACCCTACCCCTCAGCACTGATTCACGACTTACCGGAAAATCGCCCGGCTGTAGTGCAAACAGGTACACCCCGGCGGGCAGGAACGCGCCCGCATCGGAACGCCCATCCCACGTCCATTCATTCTGCCCGATGCGCGTCGGCTGAGTTAGATGACGCACCAATTGGCCATTCAGGTTACTGATTAGTAGTGAAATGTTGCCGGGTGGCTGTTCGCCGGTGAGGTCGAAGGCGAAGGTGATCTGGTCGCGAAATGGATTCGGAAAGACGGCAAAACGGGTCAGTTCGGGCTGGTGAATAACCCGAAAATGAATATCGTATGGTGCCGACGGATTGCCTGCCGCGTCCTGTGCCGTCAGCCGGAGTTGATACAACCCATCGCCCAAAACAGGCAGCCGGTGCCGCAGCCGAAACACATTGTTACTGTCGGCGGGTTGATAGTCGGCTCCCTGCCAGCTCACGCGCCGAAACAGGCCGGTTTCGCCAGCGGGTTTCAGGTATAGATTCATTGCGCTGGTATCCTGCCGGAGTGTGACCCGGTTATCATCCGCTACCAGCACATCCAATACCGGCGCGGGCGACACGACGGCCCCGTCGGCAATGCGCTGCCCATCGAATGCTACTTCCAGCAACGGCCCGGTTCGGTCGGGCGGGACCACGACGGGCTGCGGGGCCGAAAAGTTGATGGTGAGCCGGGCTTCGTTGTTGGCGTGAGTTGATTCGGGCACAGTGGGCGTCGCTCCACCGGCATTCAGGGTCACTACAAATTCGGTTGGGCGGGCGGACTGGTCGGGGAGATGAACTGTCAGCGTGTCCCGAAAAGCAACGCCTTTGCTGGTTAAGAGCCGATACGTTTCGGTTGGTTTCCCGGCCCTGCTCCGGCTGATTTGTACCGGTAATTTACCCGCCCGATACTGTCCGTAGTTGGCCATTATTGCCTGTACCCGTACCGAATCGCCCGATTTGGTGATGGTCAGGCCGTTGGCAGGAATGGCATAGTCGGGCTGGCTGAACGGGAAAATGCGCAGGGCCGGGTCACCCTGCAACACCATCTGATGGGCGTTGGCAATGTCGGCCGGGCTGTTATACTGACTCAGTACCCGCCGGATCGTTTCCTGCTGAATGACGCCGATGGAACGACTTAGCCACGTACTATCGGCCAGCAGCGTGTAAAACTGGGTTGCATACCGGTCGAGGGCATCCACCGTGCCGAGGTGACTGTGGGCCAGCACGGCGATAGCTCCGCGATTGGGTGTCAGCAGCCAGTCGGTGCCAAGGGTGGGTGCGCCGTAAAAGAAGTTGCCCAGCGCACAGCCATTCACGAACAGCAGCGGATACCGGCCCCGGTTTCGGTAGTTTCTCGTCGCATCAGAGGCAAATCCAATGTCCAGATCGGTCAGGGCCAGGCTCGAATGACCAAAAAACGTCAACAGACCCACGCCCGCGTTCACCGGTCCGCTGAGGTCGATGGTCTCGGTGGGGGCATCGGTTTGCTTGGCGAATGCCGTCACCTGCGCACCCAGCATTCCCGTTTGCGCCCGTTGCCCATAACCATCCACGAGGGTTTTGAACAGGAATAATTCCGAAGCCGACCGGCCACCACTCAGGTGTAGTACCGTTTTCCGCCAGCTTTGATCTGTCGTATCCGACGCTGCCAATACCGTTTCGAACGCCTGTACTTTGGCTAAATAGGCCCGCACCTCGTCCGGTGTTCCGGCATTGATCCGGCCCGTCGGCAGGGCGGGTACGTCGGGTGGAAAACCACTCAGTCCGGCCGTAAATACGGCGTCGGAGCCGGGATAGCCGCCCGTTGGCACCAGATCCAGCAACGGTCCGGCCGGGTTGGTGCGAATCCCGGCCGGGTGCCGACTGCGCCCCAGCAGGAGCAGATACGCGGGGTGGCCGGTGCGGAGCAGTTCATCACAGAACCGCCGGATGGCCAGCGGAGACCGTTCGCCGTAGCTGTACTGATCAAATAACTCGCTCACGGTAACGACCAGCGTATCGTGCTTTCCACCCGCTGCCGACGCCCGATACGTTGCATAGTCCCGTACGGCATTAGACTGATTTGGCGACGATTGCATCAGTTGTTCGTTGCTAACGATAACGAAATCCGCCGGGTTACCCGCAAACGACCGGAACCGAACCGGCCGCAGCGATGGAACGGCCAGCGGTTCGCCCACGCAAAAAAGCGTCCGGGTCGAAGCGGTACCGGACACCAGTACCCGCACTGAATCACCCCGCACGGACGCGCTGAACCGGATAGGATTAGCTAAGTCAGTGATGTCGAACAGCCGGGCGTTGGCGGGTACCTGTTCCAGTTGGAGTAACGATTGATTGGCCGGATTGGCCCGTAGCTGAATCGTTTTGGGTAGCTGAAAACTAAGGGTTGGCCGCTGTGGATACCGGAACCGCACGTACGAAACGGAATAGCGGTCGGTGCTGGTATTGGGATTGATGGCGCGGGTGCCGAAAAAAAACTGTCCGTCGGGGGCTACGTCGTCCCAGAGAAGCCTGACCGGAACGCGGGCATTGTCGTAGGGTAAAAACGCTGTTGAGTCAACGGGTCGGCGCGTGGTTTGGGTTGGTCCCGCGTAGGTTTCGACCAGGTGATTGGTGTAATCCCGGCCAACCAGGAGTACTTCCAGTTCGGGCGTAGGACCGGCGCGGTAGGGCGTGTTCAGGAAAAAGAACTGGTCGGCTAACTGATTTTTGGTCAATATCGGGCCGGTGTAGCCCTCGGCGGCTTCAAAATAACTGCTCTCGGCTTTGTTCGCTAAACCAGCCGCGTAGCCGGGATACGCTTCGGTAAAGAGCCGCAGCGATTCGGACCACACGTACGGCTCTGGTACCGGATGTACCGTTCCCGCATCGGTTGCCACCATCATCCGCCGACCGGTTGAGGGGCCAATAGTCAGGAAATAAGCGGTCGTGTCGGAGAAAAAATTGTAGTACGGATGCGGCATTCCGAGTGGCTGCTCCGATATCGCCGGGCGGTACAGCAACGAATCTAAGGTACCATCGTTGCGCTGCCCGTAGAACTCCACAAAATCGGTGGTCGTAAACCGGCCGCTGCCGTCACCCGACACGAAAATGGCCTGCTCCCGTCCCCGGTGGAAAAGTTGGAGCTGATTTGGGTTGAGGGCATTCGTCGGTACCCCGGCGTTGTTGAGGTCGGCGTAGGTGATTCGGTACAGACCAGTTTGGGCGATGGGTATCTTCCAGTAAACTTGCCCCGGTCGTATCCATTCATTGCCAATGGGTTGCGCGGTCAGGCTAACCGGTAAGAGGAGCAAAAAAAACAGAAGGGGATGCATTTAAGGATGGTGGGGTAGATACTGTGGGATTCCGCCAAAACTAACCATTTATCCCATTCCAGTCATCCCGTCATATACCCCATTTTACCCCGCTGCAACGCCGATTATCCCGAAAATGAATCTTTCTTGCCAACTACTTTGCATTGCATAGTACCTTTTGCTACCTTTGACCTGTTCACTTACCCGACCACCGCTAATCACAAGTGCCAATGAATATCGAGAACGCGCAGGTCCAGATGCGAAAAGGCATTCTGGAATTCTGCATCCTACACATTATCTCGCGGGGAGAGGTCTATGCCTCGGACATGCTCGAAGAACTGACCTCGGCCCGGATCATGGTCGTGGAAGGAACGCTGTACCCGCTGCTGACCCGGCTCAAAAACGCCGGACTGCTCGACTATAAATGGGTCGAATCGACGTCGGGGCCACCGCGTAAGTACTACATTCTGACCGAATTAGGTCGCTCGTCGCTTGTGGCTCTGAACGACACCTGGCAGGAACTGGCCGAATCGGTCAACTCGATTGTCTCGAAAACGGCGCAGCACAACACACCCGCCAACGGCGAAGGGTCGCTGGGGAAAGCCGCCAGTGACCAGTACACACCCATCACGCCATCCATCACTGGTTCATCTAATTCCTAAGCCTTCTTAACCAACAGACCGGACGGCCCAACACCAATCCTGTCGCACCGAACGCCATGAAAAAGACCGTTAGCATCAATATAAGCGGGGTTATCTTCCACATCGAGGAGGATGGCTACGAAAAACTGAAACAATACTTATCCTCGATCCAGCAGTATTTCTCGACCTACGAAGACAGTCAGGAAATTGTGACGGACATCGAAAATCGGGTCGCCGAAAAACTCCTGGCCAAGCAAAAAGTAGCTGGTTCGCAGGTGGTTACGCTCGAAGACGTCAATGAACTCATCGGTGCCATGGGTACTGTCGCCGATTTCGAAGCCGTTGACGACGAAGATGTATTTGCCAAAGAACCCCAAACGGCCAAAGCTGAATCGGCCGCGTCGGGTGCGGCCGGGTCCGGCTACCGCCCCAACCCCGGTCAGGATGGGCCACGTCAGTCGGGAACGCAATCGCAGTACAATCCCGGTGCCGGTTCGCAGCAGACGGCTTATGCACCCGGCGGCAAGCGACTGGTACGCGATCTGCGCCGGAAAACCATCGGGGGGGTAGCGTCGGGCATTGCCAATTACTTTAACATCGACCCGGTCTGGGTGCGGCTGGCGTTTGTAGTGTTCGTTGTCGGCCTACCCGCGCTGAACGGCTCGTCGGGCAGTCACGTGGGACAGAGCTTCTTTGGCAGTCTGTCTGGCTTCGCCGTGCTGGCTTACATTGCCATGTGGATTGCCTTTCCCGGCTCCAGTACGCTGGAAGATGATAAGTCAGTCAAGAAATTTTTCCGCAATCCCGACGATAAAGTGCTGGGGGGCGTGGCCTCCGGATTGGCCGCCTACTTCGGTGTCGATACCGGGCTGATCCGGTTGGCGTTTGTGCTGGGCATTGTATTCTTCGGCGTTGGTCTGCTGGCCTATTTGGTCCTGTGGATGATTGCGCCCACGGCCAATTCGCTCACCGAGAAGATGGAAATGCAGGGGCGGCCCATCACGCTGACCAACATCGAGCAATCCATTAAAACGAACCTGCACCTGAGCGACGGCCCCGAAGAAAACGGCGTCACCAAAGCGTTGCTGTTTCCCTTCCGGGTGATTGCCATGCTGTTTGCCGGTTTGGGCCGGGTAGTAGGGCCGGTAGTGGGCGGGTTGGGTTCGGTGATTCGGGTGTTTGCCGGGGTCATTATCCTGATCGTGGCGGTTTCGTTTATCATCGCCTGTTTAGCCGTGCTGGGGGCTGGGCTGGGGATGTACACGGGGGTGCATACCGGCCGCATGGACGTGCCGTTCGAACTGCTCCGCTACGATTTGAATCCGCTGATGGTACTGGCCGCTTTTCTGGTGGGCCTGCTGCCGAGCCTTGGTTTGGGTGTGCTGGGCCTGACGCTCATTACCCGCCGACCGCTGTTCAGCAGCCGTTCGGTACTGACGGGCTTAGGCATCTGGTTGGTGAGCATCCTGATTCTGGCCGTGATGGTGCCGGAGGTTGTGAATGAGTTTCGGAAGAAAGGTACCGTTGAAGAGACCAAGCTATTTACCATCGCCGGTATGCCGACGCTCGACTTTGCCGATACCGATTCGGATTTCCGCCCCCGGCTCGATCTGAAAGGTCATGCCGGGCCTCAACTCAGGCTGGTGGAGCAATTCCAGTCGCGGGGCCGCAACCGGGCCGAAGCCGAAGCCAATGCCCGTTCGGTGCGCTACACGGTGGTTCAAAAAGATTCGCTGCTTCGGTTCAACGACGAGTTCGACATCACCGGCAAGTTCCGGTTCCGTAATCAGGAACTCAACATGGACCTGTTCATGCCCTACGAAAAACCTTTCCGTATGACCGAACGGTTTGCCCGCTTCATCACCAATCGCTTCAGCACGACCGAACTCGACCGGATGGAGAAAAGTCTCTGGAAGTTTACGGCCGCCGACGAACTGGTGTGCATCAACTTCCCCCGCGACCTGGACACCGATAACGCAAACACGACCAACGATTCGTCCGATAATGAGGCATCGGGCGACGCTGATGCGACGGTCAACTTCGGTGACGTACCCGATGGCGCTACCCGGACGTTTGCCCTGAAAAACTTTACTGAGATCGACGCATCCGGTGGTTTTATCGTCAACGTCGTGTCGGGTGATGCGTTCAAAGTAACCGCCAAAGGCCGCGACGACGATTTTAACGACGTGAAGATTGAGGTAGACGGCAACGCGCTACGGGCTTACATCGACCGGAACGGCAATTTCGACGGCAATAACCGCGAGCCGATTGGCCTGACGGTAACCATGCCAACGGTCGAAAAGCTACGACTCACGGGCGCATCCCAGGCGAAACTGTCCGGGTTTAAAGCCCTTAAAGCGCTCGATGTCGTCTTGACCGGTGCCTGTAAAGCCGACATCAACGCGACCACCACCGACCTGAATCTGGTCCTGACGGGTGGCTCGAATGCCCGGTTGCGGGGCCGCGCCGACCATTTTACCGCCAACCTTACCGGAGCCTGTACGGTCGATGCTACCGAAATTACTATTGATCGCGCCAACATCGACGCGACCGGAGCCAGTACCGCCGAAATGGGTACGGTGCGTTCTCTGAGTTCCAACGCTACGGGGGCCAGCAAAATCACCCGGAAGTCAGGCGATATGGAGTAGTATTTTGTCATGCTGACGCAGGAAGCATCTTAGCGACTCGCCCACTAAGATGCTTCCTGCGTCAGCATGACAAACGTACTACCTTTGCGGTACAAAACCGTGTCACAACCCAATGCCAAAACCAAAGCTCGCTTCTGAATCCATTACGGTGATGACCGAAATGGTGCTGCCCAACGATACCAATACCCTGCATAACCTGATGGGCGGACGATTGCTGCATTTCATGGACATCGCAGCCGCCATTGCCGCCCAGAAACACTCGAACCGTATTGTCGTGACTGCCTCGGTGGATAATGTTTCGTTCGCCGAACCCATCAAACTCGGCAACATCGTTACGATGAAAGCGCAGGTAACGCGGGCGTTCAACTCGTCGATGGAAGTGTTTATCGACGTTTGGGCCGAAGACATTCCGGCGGGGGTACGGGTGAGTACCAACAGCGCCTTCTACACGTTCGTGGCTGTCGACCAGAGCGGGCGACCCATTGAGGTGCCGGGCATTATTCCCGAAACCGACGACGAAAAAAACCGTTTCGATGGTGCCCTGCGTCGGCGGCAATTGCGGCTCGTACTGGCCGGTCGGATGAAGCCGCAGGAGGCTACCGAGTTGCGGGCGTTATTTGCAGCAGATAATTCGTAACGAAATAAGGTGTTTTCTACCGTAACGACGGCCCGTCGTTACGGTTAATTCTTAAAACAGTTCGCTGGCGATTTTCATCACGTTATCGGCTTTGCCCATCGTGTAGAAGTGCAGCACCGGTGCGCCGGCCGCTACCAGTTCGCGGCCCTGCTGCACGCACCACTCCACGCCCACCTGCCGGGCCTGCGTATCGTTTTCGCAGGCAGCCACGGCGTTTACCAGATCGGCGGGCATCTCGAGGTGGAACAGACGGGGCAGAATCTCAAGCTGTTTGCGGGTGCTGATGGGTTTCAGGCCGGGAATAATGGGAATGGTGATGCCATGCGCCCGGCACTTAGCGACAAAGTCAAAATATTTCTGATTATCGAAAAACATCTGCGTCACGAGGTAATCCGTCCCCTTCTCGACTTTCTGCCGGAGAAACTCGAAGTCGATCTCATGGTCTTCGGCTTCAAAATGTTTCTCGGGGTACGCAGCCGCCCCGATGCAAAAGCCGCTCGGTGCCAGTTCGGTATCTTCTTCGTGCAGGTACTGTCCCCGGTTCATGGCGGCTACCTGTTCCACCAAATCGCTGGCATAGGCGTACCCGTTTTCTTTGGCTTTAAACGTCTTGAAGGGCTTTGCCGGATCACCCCGCAGCACCAGCACATTGTCGATGCCGAGGTAATGCAGGTCGATCAGAAAATCTTCGGTTTCGTCGCGCGAGAAGCCGCCACACAACACGTGCGGCACCGGATCAATGTTAAACCGGTGCATAATGGCCGAGCAGATGCCCACCGTGCCGGGTCGTTTGCGGGTCACGATTTTGCGGATCGTGCCATCAGGTTGCGGCTGTTCGATGTATTCCTCGCGGTGATACGTAACGTCGATAAACGGCGGCTTAAACTCCATCAATGGCTCGATGTTGTCCAGCAGGCTTTTCAGGCTGTCGCCCTTGATCGGCGGAATGACTTCAATCGAGAAAATGGGTTTGCCAGCAGCGTGACGGATGTGGTCGGTAATCTTGGTCATTTCTTAGCGTACTATTTCCCGTTCTATTTAACTATCAACAGCTTGTTCAGGCGGTTAGTTGATCTCATCCGGCTAATTTAAAATCGGTAATAGCTGTTAAATATACCTCATTTCAGCGTCCAGCGTATGTATAACCCGTTGGCCTGTCCGGTGCTCCACGGCTGAATGTCAAGTTGTTTCAAGGCTGAATTACGGCTTTTTACTTCGTGCAGTTTCGGGATGCCCCAGCCCACCAATGACCCGAACGCAGCCCCGGCAATGAGATCGGTGGGGTAGTGCAGACCACCTTCGTAGCGCAGCACACAGGTCGCCGTGGCCAGGCCGAGCGTGCCGATCCAGACCACGGGTTTCAGCCGGGAGTTGGGGTAATAATGCCGGAATACTTCGGACGCAAACACGGCCGAGGCAAAAGCGTTGGTGGCGTGACCGGAGAAAAACGACCGGCGGGCATCTTTGGTTAATTTGTCCGCTGATGGGGCATCGGGATTGTACAAAAACGGCCGATTTCGTTCGGTCAGGTTTTTTACAGACCGCTCGACGCCGTTCGCCAGCAGTATGGTCTCGACGTACATCAGCCCGACGGTTTTCAGGTCATGCCGGGCGTCAGGCGTTATGGCCACCGCACCAACCGCGGCCACGGTGCCCAGCCAGGTGACGTTGCTCAACTCAGCCGCCGATTTGGACCAGTGATAGGTCGCTCCCCGGTCGAAGGCATTGACGGACTGCCGGTTTAATGTGGAGACCGTAGCTGCCGGGAGCGGTTCCAGGTCTTCGCCAATGGCCAATGAGGCAACTGCCGAGGCCACGCCCGCACCGAGGATCGTAATTTCGCGCCCGGTGCGGAGTGCGTAGGGCGACGGTATGGATTGCGCGAAGCCCGTCAGCGACTGAACAAACAACGGGATGAACAGGAGGGAAGAACGTATTTTTTTCAAAATCAGGTTGTTGTGTAATTGAGTTGGAGAATATCAAACAATTTACTTACGCTGATTTTGTCATGACAAAATCACTTAATTAAACTACGTTCTCGTCATTACAGGAACAGCGTGAATCGAGTCCATAACTCACCCCACCCGCACCACCTCCGGCCCGGCCGCTTTCAGATACACCAACCGGCCTTCTACTTCGGCGTTGCCCATTTCGCGGTATAGATTCGTAAAGTAGCGCAGAATTTTAATCGGGTCATTGGGCAGTAATTCTTCGGCTTCCTCGTCCATCGCGTGCGCCGGAACCGTTACCGCAACCAACGTTGTAGCAACGGCGATTGTCGGATCACTTTCGTACTGTACCAGAATCACGCGGCCATCGGGCTGGTAAACCACGCGATGGGGTGCCCGGTGGAACTTGTTCCGGCTCAGGATGCTCCGGTCCGTATCAATGCGGAGTTTGTCGTTGAACAGGTCGGTCAGGTCGGGGTGGTACACGATTTGTTGCAGGCGTTGGCGCAGTTCGGCGCATTCGACTAAGCGTACCACGCCCTCGCTGACCAACCGGCGCAGGGTTTTGTCGATGCAGTCCGGCCCCAGAATCAGGCTGAGGGCCGCGCTCAGCTTCCGGTCGCGCTCACGGGTGATGGCAAACGTCTGTACGTCGAACACGCGGTCGGCCTGTCGGCGCAACTGTAATTCCTGCCCCCGCGACCCGCTGATAACCTGCCCGATCACAATTTCGCCGGTGGTTGGTTTGCTTTTATCGTGTGGAAACGCGCGCACACAATCGGTCAGGATGTATGTTGACATGCCCTCATCCCAGCGGCAGCCGCACGGTAAAACGGTATCGCTTTCTTTGAGGTACTTGTGCAGCCAGTAGGCCACGTTCTTTTTCTTGCCCTCTTTCGTGAAATCCTTGCGCTCGCTGATGATGTACATCCGGTCGGTAGGACGCGTAAAGGCGACGTAGAGCAGGTTCAGGTTCTCGATGAAGGTACGGGTGACTTCTTCGGTGTATTGAGCCGCCACATGCTCATTGGTGTCCAGCAGGCTCCGGTTCAGCTTAACGGGGCTATTGGTGAGTTTTACCACGTTGCCATCGGGCCGGGTCAGGTGCAGCGCGTCGCTGACCGTTTGGTCGAGGTCGAGCCAGATGTCGGAGCCGGCGATAGGGTCGACGGACCAGTTGGCGAACGGAATAATCACCACCGGGTATTCCAGCCCTTTTACCTTGTGAATGGTCTGAATACTGACCGCGTTGGCCGACGCATCCGCCCCCACCGAAACCTTGCTCTGTACGGACTCCCAGTACAGCAGAAAATCGGCTAAATGACCGCTCTGCCGGTTGTTGAAGGTCAATACTTCGTCGAGAAAGCGAAACAGAAACGGATGGTCGGCCACCTGATTGAACAACCCGAACCGGTGGGTCAGTGTCTCGGCCAGTTCATACACGTTCAGTTGACTCAGCCCGTTCGCGTCCAGTTCGTACCCGGCTGCGGCTAAGTAGTCATACACCCCATCTACCGTAGTCGACTCGGCGATGGTACGCAGGACTTCGGTTTGGGCATCGTCGGGAAACTGACCTTTGATTACCCGCCAGAACAGGTACAGCAGTTCATAGCGCAGCAGTTTCTGTTCGGGATGGTTCAGCAGGCTCATCACGGCGATAAGCCACTTGACCGGATCGGAGAATTGCAGCGACAGCGAATCCGCCGAAACGAGCGGAATGCCTTTGGCATTCAGTTCGTTAGCCAATGCTTTAGCCTGCGCTTTTTTGCGGCACAGTACCGCGATGTCGCCGTAGCGGTAGCCATCGGCAAGGGCGGTGTTGATGTGTTCCAGCGTCTTGTCGAGCATCAGGGCGGTCAGGTCTTTTTCGTCGCCTTCGCCTTCCGCATCCGGCCCGTCGGTCGGGCCGCCTGCCTGTACGAAATCAATCTGAATGTGTGCTTCGGGACGAGCTTTGGGTCCCGGCTGCTGATGGAACTCTTTTTTAACGTCGAAAACGTCCGCAATTTTGCCGTGTTCCCCATCGAATGACCGGGCGACGAACTCGAAAAACTGGTTGTTGAACCGCACGATGGGTTCGGCACTGCGCCAGTTGACGCCCAGCACTTCACTCATCAGGTGTCCGTCGAGGCTTTCGATGCGGTCGGCGGTCCAGCCCGTACCGTGGGCATCGCGCAAACTGCCCAGATCTTTCTGGTGCAGCGACACAATCTGATCCATGTCGCCCCCCCGGAACCGGTAAATGGCCTGTTTCCCGTCGCCCACGGCGAGGTTGAAGTGGGCGAACCCGAGCGAGTTTTCGATCAGTGGCAGCAGGTTGGCAAACTGCATCCGCGAGGTATCCTGAAACTCGTCGATCAGGATGTGGAAGTATTTGTTGCCGAGTCGTTCGTAGATAAACGGCACCGGTTCGGCGGCAACGATAGCCTGAATCCGCTTGTTGAATTCGGAAATATGCACCCGTCCATCTTTCCGAAGAAGCGCATCGAACTCCGCCCGAATCTGTTTCAGCAGGGCTAACTTCTGGAGGTGCGGAATCAGGCATTTCAGCAGATTAACCTGCTGCCGGATTTTTTGAATTGCATTAAAATGCCCTTTCAGCGCGTCGGTAATGCTGTCGATGGCCCCCTGTGTGGGTAACTTGATTTTTGACCCGTACCAATCATCCTCCCGAACGGTGTTCAGATGCGTATTGGTGATGTTCTTGTCCCACTCACCATCGGCAACCCGCTCGAAAAAACTACCAATGCCATTTTTCCCGCCTTTGAAATCACCGACTGCTAACCCAGCCACGGCGATAAGCTGCCAGGCATCGGCACCGGTCCGGCCAATCTCAGCCTGTGCATTTTTGACGAAGTCGCGCATCTGCTGCCGGATCGTCCGAATGTCGCCCGGTGTCAGGTCGGCGATGCGGTTGATGGCTTCGTAATACTGGTCGGAGACGAGGTTTTTGCCGAAATCGCGCAGGTCGCCGGGCAGGGCGTTCCAGCTTTGCCCGTCCGTAGCGGTCTCCTCGAAATACTGTTTCAGAATCTCCGTGATCTCCTCCATCTCGTCGGTTCCCGCTTTTTCCAGGAGTTGGTCGGTCGCCAGTTCGAGCACTTCGTCGGTCTCCATCTCGACCTCGAACGAGTAGGGTAGACCCAGTTCGTCGGTGAAGGCCGTCACCAATCGTTGCGTAAACGAGTCGATGGTCGTGACCGAAAAATCGGAGTAGCTGTGCAGAATGGTGCGGAATACGGTCTGCGCCTTGTTGCAGACCTCCGCGCGGGCGGTATCGAAGGCCGCATCGGTGGGTTTGATGCCGTAAAAATCAAAAACTAAGTCAGGTAATTTATCAATAAACACACCTTTAGCTAGGAGACTCAAGTCTTCGAGAATCTTACTTTTCATGTCATTGGCCGCGGCATTGGTAAACGTAATGGCCAGAATATGCTTGAAATAGCTGTCGTTCTTGCCCGGTTGCAGCGCGAGTTTCAGGTACTCTTTGGTGAGCGTGTACGTCTTTCCCGACCCGGCCGACGAACTGTATATTTTGAACATGGCGAGACAAGTAGTAAGTAATAAGTGGTAAGGAGTATAGTAATTTAATAAGCCACTTACTACCTGCTACTTATTACCTGCCACCTCTTTTTAAAAGTTATACCGTACTCCAACGCCGGTCTGCACGTTGAAATACAGCGGTACGGGCAGCACCTCGGCGTAGAGACCACCTTCGAGAAAGATAGACAACGGCTTATTCTTCAGAAAATACTCGATCCCCGCCACCGCCGACCCGCCGAGCGAGGTTTCGCTGACGAAGTTAACGGATTGACTACTCAGGTTATCGGGATAGTACCGGCGGCTGTTGATCTGTCCGCCGAAGCCATAATACCCCCGAATGTTGTCGTTGCCCAGCAGCCGGTCGTGCCACAGGTAATGGCCCTGAACGCTGATCCCCACCGTTTTATACTTGCCCTGCCGGTAATCGCGGGTGGTGCCGTAGAGGCCGCCGTAGGTACCGATGTTGAGGTCGAAGGCGTGGCTGTCGCCGAAATATTTGCGGATGTTGATGCCCGTTGGTTCGCCGATCCGGAACCCAACCGCCCAGTTATTGTACTGCGCCGATGCGGTTTGGGCTCCACTCAGGAGACTCGCCAGCAGGCATAAAAATAGAAAACGGTTTCTCATGGATCAGGCAGTCACGGTTTCGATGAACGATTGAAGTACGGTTAACAACTGGTGATTTTCGTGCGCCGTGCCGACGGTGATGCGCAGGCAACCGGCGCATAAAATGACCCGCGAGCGGTCCCGGACGATCACCTGCTTGCTGATGAGGTAGTCGAATACGGCTTTCGGATTCTCAAATTTAACGAGTAAAAAATTAGCGTCGGACGGATAAATGTGCTCTACAATCGGTAATTCGGCCAATTGCTTCGCCAGCGTAGCCCGTTTGGTCAGGATTTGGGCCACCATCGCGTTTTTGTTGGCCTCGTGGCTCAGGGCTTCCAGCGCGAGCGTTTGCGTCGGGGCCGAGATATTATAGGGCGGCTTAATCTTGTTCATCACCCGGATCAACTCCTCCGACGCAAAGCACATCCCGAGCCGGAGCGCGGCCAGACCCCACGCCTTCGAGAACGTTTGCAACACTACTAAATTGGGGTAATGATCCAGTTCGGTGAGCCACGACGGTTCCTTCGAGAAGTCGATGTAGGCTTCATCCACGATCACCAGCGAATGGTCGGCCGCTTCGATCACGCGCCGGATGGCTTCCCGGTCGATGAGATTACCCGACGGGTTGTTGGGCGAACAGATAAATATCAACTTGGTCGTCGGTTGAATCGCGGCCAGCACGGCGTCAGTATCCAACTGAAAATCAGGGGTGAGCGGCACCTTAATCAGTTCAATGTCATTGATATTGGCCGACACTTCGTACATGCCATACGTCGGCGGCACGATCAGCATCGAGTCGTGGCCCGGTCGGCAGGTGGCCCGCACCAGCAGGTCGATGGGTTCGTCGGAGCCGTTGCCCAGAAAAATCTGCACCGGTCGCACACCTTTGATGGGAGCCAGCCGCTCCTTAATGGCGGTCTGATACGGGTCGGGGTAACGGTTGTAGTCGCCGGTGGCAGTAGTGGAACCCAGCGGATTTTCGTTCGCATCCAGGAATACGCCTTCTTTGCCGGTGTACTCGTCGCGGGCGGAGGAGTACGGCATCAGGTCGATAATGTGCGGACGAAGCAGGGCGTTGAGTGAGAAAGGGGTCATTGGATTGTTTTGCGAAAGAATCGTTCATCAAACTCGATGGGTTCAACGTCGATCAGTTTTACTTCACGAAAATCGGGATGAGCCGGATTGATCAGATAATTATACTCAGCTTTCACGATAACGGACGGAACACTGAGTAGAAGCGAATCGGCCGTTTTAAGCCATTCGGTACCTTTTTGCTGCGTTAGTTCTACGTCCTGTCGCCAGTCATCCGGTAACTCGCGAACGCTTATTTGTCGGGAGAGTGATGTATCCGGTACATAGACGACCATGACACAGTAATCGTCAGGTGGTTGAGCCGCGTCCAGATGAACAATAGACTCTAAAAGTGCCAGCGAACGGCTGCCCGCCGTGTAAAGTACGGCTTGTTGAACGCGGTTCCAGCGACCACCCACCCGGGCCGCGCCCATACCTGATAAGTCAGTTTGCCGAATTTGACGGGTAACGCGGTATAACTCCATCAGGCGAAAACGCCATAGTCTATCCGCATTAATTCATCGTTGATGATCCCGATGCCTTTGTGCGTTTTTAAGAACGAGATGGGCGTCTGTTTTCCCAACGCCAAAATCGGGCTTTGCAGCCAGTGCCGAAAGCGATCTTTTCCCAGCACCGTTTCCCCGTACTCAACCAGTGTAGCCAGGGCCACGATCCGGTCCGAAACCACATCGGTCAGCAGGTCGGTTTCTTTATAGCGTTGCAGGTTGCGGTTCGTCACGGGCAGGTATTCGATCAGGGCTTTCGGCTCGATACCCATCGACTCGGCCAGGTACCGGATCGTCGCTTTGGGAATACCTGCTTCGATGAGGTGCATCAAATCAACGTCGTTGCGGAGCGTCCGACCCAGTACTTCGGCCCCGCCCAACCGGTTTGCTAAGGTGGTGATGGTCATAGTGAGGAAAAGTTTCGTCTAATTTAAAGACATTTTTCCGTGCGTAAAAATTCAGTTACAGTTCCTTTTTCAGTATGACCATGCCCCGAAATTCCGGTTTCATCTCGTCAAAATCGAGGTGGTAGGTACCACATTGCGTAAAGCCCGCTTTTTCGTAAAACGCAATAGCATCGGTGCTGCTGTCCATTGCCTTGAGCCAGACGAGCGTTTTGCCGTGCTGCCGGGCGTAGTCGAACACAAACTGTAGTGCGGCTTTACCTACGCCCTGCCCCGTTGCCTCCTGAACCAGGTAAATGCGTTCGAGTTCCAGCGTGTGTTGGGCATCGTCTCCAGCCAACGGCTTGTCGATGTTGAGTTTGATAAAGCCAACCGGTTCGCCGGCCGCGGATTCGCCGTCCTGCGCCACCATAAACCACGCGCTGTTCGGGTCGGCCATTTCCTGCCGAAGGCCGTCAACGGTGAAACAGCGGTCGATGTACCACGCACCCCCATCGTGCCACAGGTGCAGGTAATGCTGCCGGTACGACCGCAGGGCGACCTCGCTCAGCCGGGTGGCATCGGCGGGGGTAAGGGGTTGAAAATCAATGTTTATCATTCGTCTAAACTTGCCAGCCGTAAACTCACCGCCCGTTTGTGGGCCAGCAAGGACTCGGCTTCGGCCATTGCCTCCACCACCGGCCCAACGTTGCGGAGACCCTCCGGCGTGATGTGCTGCATGGTAATTTTCTTGACGAAACTGTCGAGCGACACCCCGCTGTAGGCCCGCGCATAGCCGTTTGTCGGCAGGGTGTGGTTGGTGCCCGACGCGTAGTCACCGGCGGATTCGGGCGTATAGTTGCCGAGGAAAATAGACCCCGCGTTGATGATGCGCTCGGCCACGGTCTCGGCGTTTTCGACGCTCAGGATCAGGTGTTCGGCGGCATACTGGTTCAGCAGGTCGATGGCATCGTCGGGCGTATCGACCAGAATGGCTTTGCTGTTGTCGATGGCTTTGGCGGCCAGGTCGCGCCGGGGCAGTTTATCCAATTGAGAGCCTAACGTCAGGTTAACGGCACTCACTAATTTTTTACTCGTCGAGACCAGCAGTACCTGACTGTCGGCCCCGTGTTCGGCCTGCGAGAGTAAATCAGCCGCGACAAACGACGGAATGGCCGAATCGTCGGCGTAAACGGCCACCTCGCTCGGTCCGGCGGGCATGTCGATGGCAATACCTTCTTTCGCCACCAGCATCTTGGCTGCCGTTACGTACTGGTTACCCGGCCCGAAAATCTTATACACCTGCGGAATGCTCTCGGTACCATACGCCAGCGCGGCAATGGCCTGTGCCCCGCCGATGCGGAATATTTTGGTAACGCCGACCAGCTTAGCCGCGTAATAAATAGCCGGGTGGTTACCGGGAGAACAGAGCACAATTTCGCGGCAACCCGCCAACTGCGCCGGTACGCCCAGCATCAGCACCGTCGAAAACAGCGGGGCCGTGCCACCGGGAATGTAAATCCCGACCTTTTCGATGCCCACACTCCGGCGCCAGCAAACCACGCCCGGCATGGTTTCGATCTTCTCGACGGGTTGTTTTTGGGCTTCGTGAAACAGCCGGATGTTCTGATACGCCTGCCGGATGGCGGCTTTCAGGTCGTTGCTCAGTTCGGCTTCGGCGGCATCAATCTCATCGGCGGAGAGTGGTTTGCCGGTGAAATCGATCTTATCGAATCGGGCGGCTAAATCGCGCAGGGCGGTATCACCTCCGGTGCGAACCTGCTCCAGAATCGGAGCCACCACGGATTCGATCTGCGCCGACGACTGCATGGGCCGGGCCAGTAACGCGGGCCACTCGGCGCGGGCGGGAAAGGGAATTATCTTCATGATTGATGGAACGCATCGTCACCCCCAACCCCCTGAAGGGGACTTTATAACTTGGATACTGAGTTAATGGCTAAGTCTGTAAAGCCCGGCAGCGGCCGACCGTCCTTTAGGGGGTTGAGGTAACGCTTTCATTAGTTGATCATTTTTTCAATCGGCATTACCAGAATACCTTCGGCACCGGCGGCCCGGATGGCTTCGATGTTTTCCCAGAACGCGTTTTCGTTAATCACCGACTGCATCGAACTCCAGCCATTCGTGGTCAAAGGCGTTACCGTGGGCGCTTTCATGCCCGGCAGCAGAGCGGCAATGGCTGAAATGGCGTCGTTTGGTACGTTCAGCACGATATACTTGTTGTTTTTTGCCGCCTGAACCGACTTTATGCGAAACAACAGTTTGTCTAACAAATCTTGTTTATCGGCGGGCAGATTCGGGTGCGTAATCAGGATGGCTTCGGAACGGAAAATCGTCTCTACTTCTTTCAGGCCGTTGCTCATCAGCGTACTCCCCGAACTGACAATGTCGCAGACTGCTTCGGCCAGTCCGATACTCGGCGCAATCTCGACCGAGCCGCTGATTTCGTGGATGTTGGCCTGTACGCCCTGTTCACCCAGATAATTCCGCAATAGATTCGGGTAGGAGGTGGCGATACTTTTGCCGTTCAGGTCGGATAGTTGCGCGTAGGCATCCCCGCGCGGAATGGCGATGGACAACCGGCATTTCGAGAAACCAAGCCGGTACACCGTGGCCACGTTACGCCCCAGTTCAACGGCTACGTTCTCACCTACGATACCCAGGTCGGCCACGCCATCTTCCACATAACCGGGAATGTCGTCGTCGCGCAGGAACAGGAATTCGGCGGGAAAATTAGACGAAACCGATTTGAGTTTGCCGGTTCCGTAGTCGAACCGGATGCCGCATTCTTTGAAAAGCTGGTAGGAATCTTCACTAAGCCTGCCAGACTTTTGCAGGGCAATCCGAATGGAAGTCATAAAAGTAGAGTCGATGGTAAATAGCCGTACGCTGATCGTGGCTCACGGGTGAAACGATTTTTTCCGGGTAAAGGTAGGGGAAACGGGGCGGATGCCCGGTGTCGGGCAATCCTGTATAAACAGAACCTTACATCCCGTGCGAATGACGGCGATGTCGGGAGAAAGCGGAAGCGGCCGGTTGGCGAATCATGGCGCAAAGGTAAGTAGAACGCTGATTTTTATGATCTTTATGACTAAAACTGATCTCTTTAAATCATAACGATCCTAAAAATCTGCGTGCCATTGACCCGTAAACCCACCACCGGCCCATTGCAGGGACTTCGGATTCTCGACCTGACGCGCCTGCTGCCCGGTCCCCTCGGTACGATGCTGATGGCTGATATGGGCGCAGAAGTCATCAAGCTCGAAGACCCAAAAGCCCCCGATTACGTTCGGCAGTTTCCGCCCCACCTCAACGGCGAGTCGGTGCATTACTTAGCCCTGAACCGCTCCAAGCGCAGCATGTGGTTAGATATTCACACCGACGAAGGCCGCGCCCTGTTCTTCGATCTCGTCCGTACCGCCGACGTCGTGGTCGAACAGTTTCGGCCCGGTTTTCTGGATAAAGTTGGCGTTGGCTACGAAGCCGCCCGCGCCATAAATCCGAAAATTATTTACGTTTCCGTCACGGGTTACGGCCAAACGGGACCCTACGCCCGCTCGGCGGGGCATGACCTGAACTACACGGCCGCTACCGGTATTCTGGGTCTGACCGGAGCCGCCGATGGTCCGCCCGAACCCCTCGGTGTGCAGGTGGCCGACATAGCGGGTGGGTCGTACATGACCGTCATTGCTACGCTGTCGGCGGTGTTGGCCCGGCAGCAAACCGGCATTGGGCAGCACGTTGATGTGGCCATGACCGACGGAGCAATGCCGTTACTCTCCACCGTATTTGCGTTGCTGAATGGGGGCAATCCGGATCTGGCTATCCGTGGACAGGCCCCGTTGTCGGGCGGGTTGCCCAACTATAGCGTGTATCCGTGTCAGGATGGGAAATGGGTCGCGTTGGGGGCATTGGAAGCGAAATTCTGGCTAAAATTCTGCCAGCTCACCGGCCACCCGGACTGGGAACGGTTTCAGACGCCCGCCAACGATACCGAACGAAGCGACGCCAAACGGCAACTAAGCGACTTGTTCAGGACCAAAGCCCAGTCCGATTGGGTATCATTTGGACTAAATCACGACTTGCCCATCTCGCCGGTGTACGACCTAACCGACCTTGAAGCCGACCCGCAAATACAGGCCCGGCGCATGATTCTGACGGAAGAGCACCCCATTGCGGGCACCTACCGCAGCATTGGGGTTCCCCTGAAATTCTCCGAAACCCCCGCCGTACCCGCCTGGCCCGCCCCCCAAACCGGCGAAGATACCGAAGCCATTTTACGCGAGTTGGGAACACCCCCAACCCCCTGAAGGGGACTTTATGACTTAGCAACCAAGTTAGTATCTGGGTAGTAAAGCCCCCTTCAGGGGGTTGGGGGTATTTATCAGCCCACGATCAAAATCGTGGGCTGATAAAATCTACGAAAATAAGCTCCGTTCGATGCCCATTTCCAAACCGCGTAGTTCGGCCAAGCCGCGCAGACGACCGATGGCCGTGTAGCCCGGATTGCTTTTTTTGCCCGATTTCAAATCATCCAGCATCTGATGGCCGTGATCGGGGCGGAAGGGTAATTTATAATCGGCACGCCCTTCGGTCCGACGGCGGTGCTGCTCGGTCAATAAAGCCTTCATCACCCCGTACATATCGACGTCGCCCATGAGGTGATCGGCTTCGTAGAAATTACCGGCTGCATCGCGCTGGGTGGCCCGCAGGTGAACGAAATTGATGCGCGACCCCAGCCGCTCCACCATACCGACCAGATCGTTATCGGCCCGGACGCCGTAGCTGCCGGTGCAGAAACACAGTCCGTTGGCGGGCGAATCGGCCGCAGCCAGCACCTGCCGGGCATCGGCTTCGGTACTGACCACGCGGGGTAACCCCAGAATCGGAAACGGCGGATCGTCGGGATGAATCGCCAGCCGGATACCGTGTTCCTGGGCGATGGGCGTGATGGCACGGAGAAAATGGGCCAGATTCGCCCGTAAATTTTGATCGCTCACGTTCTGGTAACCGGCCAGTTGGTCGCGCAGGCCGTCGAGCGTGAAGCTTTCTTCGGAGCCGGGCAACCCGGCAATGATGTTGCGCGTCAGGCGGTTTACGTCGGCTTCTTTCGCCTGATTGAGCCACGTTTTAGCCTGCGCCAGTTGACTCGCGGTGTAGTGCCATTCCGCGCCGGGTCGTTTCAGAATATACACCTCAAACGCGCAAAACTCGGTCTGGTCGAAGCGCAGCGCCCGTGAACCATCCGGTAATTGGAAACTCAGGTCGGTCCGGGTCCAGTCGAGGATCGGCATGAAGTTGTAGCAGACCGTGTCGATGCCGCACCGGGCCAGATTAACCAGCGTTTCCTGGTAAGTCTGAATGTACTGCTGAAACCCGTCGGCCTGTTGTTTGATCGCTTCGTGAACGGGAACACTCTCCACCACCGACCACGTCAGGCCGTGCTGTTCGATGAAGGCTTTGCGCCGTTGGATGTCTTCTATGGGCCAGACGCGGCCGTTTGGAATGTGGTGAAGGGCCGAGACGACGCCGGTTGCGCCCGCCTGCCGGACATCCCAAAGACTAACGGGGTCGGAGTCGCCGAACCAGCGCCAGGTTTGTTCTAAAGCCATGTTGGGTCAGAGAGAGTTGTAATACTGGAAAGCCGCCTTCAGGTCAGTCGGGTTCTTTAAATCGGGCTTGTGAGCTTTTAAATATGCCTCCAGTTCAGGTGCTTTATCGCCCATCAGTGAGATCAACGCTTTTTTGCCCGGCGAAAACACCTGCACCCGGCGACCACGGGCCACGTACCAGTCGGTTTGCTTGACCAGTTCATCGTCTTTGGAACCGACATTCAGCGCGACATTATAATTGGCCCGGCTGATGGATACTGAATGATACCGTAACAGCGAGAGACGCCCCACAGCTACCTGTTCGAAGAAACCGGAGGAAATTTTATCCGCACCGGGCGGCAGGCTGAATTCACGGACATTAACCAACCAGGTTGTATCGAGTGAGGTCACGCTGCGAATGCCAAGTGCCTGAACCATGCTCCCGGTGGCCACGCGTATCCCCTGGCTTTTCGTACGAATTTCAACCTCGTTGGTGTTTAGATCGAGCCGGACGGGTATGTCGCGGAGAATACTGGCCGGTGGACCGTCGGGTAACCGGAGTTTGTTGTAAAAAACGACGTAGCCGGTTCGGAAGGTACTGTCTAAATAAGCATCGCCGAGGAGTTTGCTGGCCGGTCCCTTAATCGCCATCACCGACCCATTGGTGCTGGCCGTAGCTGCTCCACCCGAATTAAGCCAGTCGCGGGTCATCTGTTTCGTCAGGTCATCCTGCGCCCATAGGCTGATTGGTGCTGTGAGGAGAAGTAAACAACAAAAGATAAACGTTTTCATGCCCGCCGTGAAGTTTGGTGGCAAGTTAGTCAGGCGCACAGGTTTACGCAAAATTGATTGCGCAGCGTTGCTTACCCGGCTATTTCGTGGAGTGCTTTCACAAATGAATCCAGTTCGGCGGTTGTCGTATAGAGGTGGGGCGTTACCCTGACGCCGAATACCCCCGCGTAATTGATCGCGACGGTAAAGATTTTATACCGCTCGAACAGGATTTTGGCCAGGTCAGCCGGGGTTTTACCGGGTATACCCACGTTGGCGATAGCGCAGCACCGGGTCGAGTCGTCGGGGGTGTTCAGAAGAATACGCGGGTTTTGCCGAACCTTCGCCGTCCAGTACTGCTGCAAGTACCGCAGCCGGGCTTCTTTGCGGGCAATGCCGATGCTGTTGTGAAACAGAATCGCGTCTTGAATCGCCAAGTCGGTGGCGACGGGATGGGTGCCCGTGTGGTTGAGTTTACGGATGTCGTCGTCGGCAAAGCCCATATCCGCAAAAACGGGCCAGAGCGGGCGGATTTTGTCTTTTCGGACGTACAAAATTCCCGCTCCGAGTGGCGTGCCGAGCCATTTGTGCAAACTGCTGCCGTAGTAATCGCACCCGCCGAGATCGGCCATGGTAAAAGCCAACTGCCCGAACGCGTGGGCACCATCGACCATGACTTGGACGCCATGCCGGTGTGCCATCTCCACAATTTTACGAACCGGCAAAATCTGCCCCGTGATGTTCACTACCTGGCAAACCATCAGCAGCCGGGTTTTGGGCGTGATGGCCTTTTCGTACAACGCCACAATTTCCCCGTCGGATTTCGGGTGATTGGGCAGCGAAATAACCCGGTTTACGGTACCGTAGCGTCGGGCCTGTAGTTTGAACATGTCCAGCATCGCACCGTAATCCTGTTCGGCCATGACGGCTTCGTCGCCGGGTTTCCAGTCGATACCGGCAATCACCGTATCGAGCGATTCGGTGGTGTTGCGGGTAATAATCAGCTCATCCGTCGAACAGCCCAGCAAAGCGGCCAACTGCGTTCGGGCGGTTAACTTGTCGGTGGCCTGCCGGGTGCGCATGTAGTATGACGATACCGCGTTGATCTGCCGGATGTGTTCCTGATAGCTGTCTAAAACGGGTTGAGCTGCCAGCGAGTAATAGCCGTTTTCGAGTTGGATAAAATCGGGTGTAACGGGAAACTGGGCGCGCAACTGCTGCCAGAAATCATCCTGCCGGGCCAGCATGTCCGGAGCCATCGCGGTGAGCGAAGCGGCACCCGCGAGGGTTTTCAGAAACTGTCGTTTGGTGAGCATGGTTGTGGCCCCGCAGATTTTTAGGATTAAAACTGTTGAGGCTTTTGAGTTCCTCACTTGTAGAGCATTTGCGCATTGCCTTTGTCATCCTGAGCGGTCCGCCGGTGCGGCACGAAGGATCTTAGCGATCAGGGTTCCAAGATCCTTCGTCCCGCACCGGCGGACCGCTCAGGATGACAAATTTCAGGAGGACAAAAGCGACGTCAGTTGCAGGCCATACATTAGAATTCTGAAGAGTTGCCATACAGGAAAGATCTGCCGGTGCGCCGACGGTCGGTCCACCGGTGTGGTTCTATCATTTACGTTAAATGCAAACGATTCTTTGGTTATCTGCTCAAAAATAGACGTTTGTTTGTACTTTTGACTGTTTCTCCCGTTAACATTTCCCAATCACTTCATGAAAAAACAGTACTTGATCCCAGCCCTGCTGGCCGGATTAGTGTCGTCGGCCGGTTGGGCACAAACCACGTTTCCGCGCAATGGCGTTTTCGATGAGCGGCCCGGTGTATATGCCTTCACCCACGCGACCCTCGTCGTTGATCCCCAAACCACCCTTGACGATGCTACGCTCCTGATCCGCAATGGTGTGATCGAAGCCGTGGGCAAAGACGTAAAATTGCCCGTCGGTGCCGTGGTGACCGACCTGAAAGGCAAGCGTATTTATCCCGCCCTGGTCGATCTCGAGTCCGACTACGGTATGCCGGAGCAGGTACGGGGCGCGGCTGGTGGCCGTGGGTTTGGGGGCGTTCCGCAGTATGAATCCAACAAAAAGGGTGCCTACTACTGGAACCAGGCCATTCAGCCCGAAACCGATGCCGCCATGTTGTTCAAAGCCGATACCAAAAAGGCCGACGAGATGCGTAAACTCGGCTTCGGTACGGTGCTGGCCCATAACCACGACGGCATTGCGCGGGGCAGCGGTGCCTTGGTTGCGCTGGCCGACGACCGGGAAAACAGTGTGCTGCTGCGGAATAACGCATCGGCGCATTTTTCCTTCACTAAAGGCTCATCAGGACAGGCCTATCCGAACTCGCCGATGGGTGCGGTGGCCCTGCTGCGGCAAGCTATGTACGATGCCGACTGGTACAAAAAAGGCGGGTCGAAGGAGCAGGCCAATATGTCGCTGGCCGCCCTGAACCGGTTGCAGGGGTTGCCCACCATTTTCGAATCCGGCGATAAATCAACCATTCTGCGGGCGGATAAAATCGGCGATGAGTTTGGCGTTCAGTACATTATCAAAACCAACGGCGACGAATACCAGCGGTTAGACGAGGTAAAAGCATCGGGCGCGTCGCTGATTGTGCCGGTCAATTTCCCGGTCGCCTACGACGTGGAAGATGCCTGGGATGCCGACAACGTGTCGATGGCCGAACTGAAACACTGGGAAATGGCCCCCGCCAATGCCGGTATGCTGGCCGGGGCGGGGGTGCCCTTTGCGCTAACGAGTGCCGGACTACGCGCCAAAACCGATTTCTGGCCCAACGTCCGCAAAGCGATTGAATACGGCCTGTCGGAGCAGAAAGCCCTGGAAGCCTTAACTACTACGCCCGCGAAACTCATCAAAGCCGACGATCAGGTCGGGACGCTGGCGAAGGGAAAAGTGGCTTCGTTTATCATCACCAACGGCAATCTGTTCAGCCCCGACGTGGTCATTTACGAGAATTGGGTGCAGGGGAAACAATACGTCTTTGTCGATAAAAATGCCCCTGATCTGCGTGGGGTGTGGAAACTGACCGTCGGCGCGCAAACCAACCTGAAGCTGACCATTTCCGGTAAATCGCCCGAAAAACCAGATTACGCCTTAGTTGCCGATACGCTGAAACTGGCCGCGCCCAAGGTAGCGATCAGCAACGATGTGGTGTCGATTCAAACCGCATTAGACAAGAAACCGGGAACGGGCATGACGCGCCTGACGGGTTACGTGACCGGTATGACCATGCAGGGCGAGGGCGAAACACCCGCCGGGCAGTTGGTCAAATGGTCGGCTACGCGGACGGGGGATGTACCGGCTTCTACGTCGGTCGTCTCCACAACGTCTGTGGCAACGGGTCCGGTCTCAACCACGACAACCATTGTTAGAACCGATACGGCCAGAGCCAAAAAGCCCGAACTCGGGCCGATGCTGTATCCGTTTACGGGGCTGGGCAATTTGCAGAAGCCAAAGCCGCAGACGATGATGATCCGCAACGCGACCGTCTGGACGAACGAAAAAGACGGTATCCTGCAAAACGCCGACGTATTCGTGACCAATGGTAAAATCGCGAAAATCGGCAAAAACCTGCCTGTTCCCGCTGACGTGGCCGTATTCGACGGAACGGGTAAGCACCTCACCAACGGTATTATCGACGAGCATTCGCACATTGCTCTGTTCTCGATCAACGAAGGGGCGCAGTCGTCGTCGGCGGAAGTACGAATGGCTGATGTGGTCAATGCCGACGATGCCAATATTTACCGCCAACTCGCCGGGGGCGTCACGTCGGCGCAACTGCTGCACGGTTCGGCCAATGCCATCGGCGGGCAGTCGGCGTTGGTGAAACTGAAGTGGGGCGAAGGCCCGGCTGGCTTGCTGATTCCGGGTGCCGACGGGTTTATCAAATTTGCCCTGGGGGAGAATGTGAAGCAGTCGAATTATCCCAATCCAAACGTGCTGACGCGGTTTCCACAGTCGCGGATGGGCGTAGAGCAGGTATTTGTCGATCATTTCACCCGTGCCCGTGAATACGCCGAAGGCTGGGCCAAATACAACGCGCTGAACGCGAAAGATAAAGCCGCTGCCGTGGCCCCGCGCCGGGATATTGAGCTCGATGCCATCGCTGAGATTCTGGCCAAAAAGCGGTTCATCACCTGCCACTCCTACGTGCAGTCGGAGATTAACATGCTGATGCACGTTGCCGATTCGCTGGGCTTCAAAGTCAATACGTTTACGCACATTCTGGAGGGTTACAAAATGGCCGACAAGATGGCGAAACACGGCATCGGCGGCTCGACGTTCTCGGACTGGTGGGCCTATAAAGCCGAAGTGCACGACGCCATTCCGTACAATGCCGCGCTGATGGCCAAAGAAGGCGTAGTGGTGTCCATCAATTCCGACGATGCGGAAATGGCCCGCCGGTTGAATCAGGAAGCGGCCAAAACGGTCGAATACGGCGGGGTATCGGAAGAAGACGCCTGGAAAATGGTGACGCTCAACCCGGCGAAGCTGTTGCATCTGGACAGTCACATGGGCAGCATCGCGGTCGGTAAAGACGCCGATCTCGTCCTGTGGAATGCGCATCCGCTGGCGATCTACGCCCGCCCCGAAATCACGATGATCGACGGGGCCATTTACTTCTCGTTGAAAGACGAAGAGACCAAACGGGTCGCCATGCAGAAAGAACGCGCCCGGCTGATTCAGAAGTCAATGACGGCTAAAGCGGGTGGCTCGGCAACGGCCCGCCCTGCCCCCCGCCGGATGCGGATGTGGCATTGCGAAGACGTAGAAGGCGTGATGGCAGAAGGGGAAAACATGAGCGGGAAATAGTGATTTGACGTTGCTTTTGTCATCCTGAGGCACGAAGGACCTTAGAAATTTAGTAGCTAAGATCCTTCCTGCGTCAGGCCGGGTGGCCGGTGCCATGACAAAAGCAACGTCAGATTCAACTCATAAACCGAAGTTCTGAACACGTTACACACAGCATAGATAACCAATGAAAAAACGAATCATATTCTTTCTGTCGTTCGCCACGATGCTATCGGCGAAGGCGCAGAACCCCGCCCCCGGCAAAACGCAGGCGCGGCAAATTGTGCTCAGTGGCGGTACCGTACACGTCGGCAACGGGCAGGTGATCCAGAACGGGCTGGTCCTGTTCAGCAACGGCATCATCACCAACGTGGTCGATGGTACACTGGTTAAACTGAAACTCGACCCCAACACCGAAGTGATCGATGTGACGGGAAAACACGTGTATCCCGGCTTCATTTCCCCGGCCTCAACGGTGGGATTGCAGGAAGTCAGTGCCGTACGGGCCACGGTCGATATGGGCGAAACGGGTATCATTAACCCCAACGTCCGCGCCCTGATCGCCTACAATACCGACTCGGAGATCATCCCGACGATCCGCAACAACGGCATTTTGCTCACGCAGGCCACGCCACAGGGCGGTACTGTGTCGGGCACCTCGTCGGTGATGCAGACCGATGGTTGGAACTGGGAAGATGCCGTCCTGCGGAAAGACGACGGTCTGTGGCTGAATTGGCCCACCTATTTTGCCCGTGAGTTCAACCCCGAAGATTTTTCCATCAGCCTGAAAAAGAACGAGAAACGCCTGGAGGTCATCAATGCGTTGCGGACTACGTTTGCCGATGCCAAAGGCTACGCAGACGGTACTCAAACCGGTGGCAAATCGGCCACGAACCTCAAATTGGCCGCTATGCGTGGTTTATTTACCGGGGAGCAGGCCCTGTACATCCGCGCCGACTACGCCAAAGACATCCTCGAAGCGGTGAAGTTTGCGCAGGCTGCGGGCGTGAAACGGCCGGTCATCGTTGGGGGTGAAGAGTCGAACCGGGTAGTTGACTTTCTGAAGGACAATAACGTGCCGGTAATCCTAAGCCGGTTGCATCGCCTGCCCAACCGCACCGACGAAGACGTTGACCTGCCGTACCGGATGCCGGGTATTCTGCAAAAAGCGGGGGTACTGGTGGCACTGAGTTACGAAGATGAGTGGTGGCGGACGCGGAACCTGCCGTTTCTGGCCGGTACCGCCGTTGGCTTTGGCGTGACCGACCGCGAAGAAGCCCTGAAAATGATTACGTCGAATACGGCCAAAATTATGGGCATCGACAGGCTGGTAGGCACCCTTGAAACCGGTAAACACGCGACCTTTTTCGTCTCCAAAGGCGACGCCCTCGACATGAGGACGAACGTGGTGGAGCAGGCGTTTATTCAGGGCCGGAAAGTGAACCTCGACGACCGGCACAAGCGGCTGTACAATACCTATCTGGAGAAATACGGGAAGTAGGCGGTTGATACCCCACCGGCAGCGGCCGACTGGGGGGATTTTATAGCACACGGGTCGGCGTTGAGTCGGCCCGTTTTTATTGGAACCAATCCGGTATAATCAGTTACTATACCCCATAAACCGGGTACAATGGTGCATTTGTGCGCGTATATGCCCCCTCAACTTCGATCAGTTGTTGTAGAAATAAGTCGCCAAAGAATAAACCTAACTGGTTTATTTTTTAAATTTGATACGTTATCCATGAACGTAACCTTTGCCACTAATGAACTCGAACGCTGGGCGGTAGCAGATTACAGCGGCCGACAGCCCTTTTCGGAGCCGGTATTGAAAGCTTACCGTAAAGCGGTCGCTAAACTGGAAGCCGCCCCGTCGATGGTATCCCTGCGGCAAAACAAGTCGCTGGACCTGCACGGATTGAAACGTGATCTGGTCGGTATGTATGCCGTTCGGGTCAATATGCAATACAGGATTGTTTTTTCGCTCGACAACCAAATCGGCGAAGCCCAGGTCCTGCATATCGAACAATTAACTGATTATCACTGATGTTAATCGACAGCAACGGAAACGAAATTTTTTCGGCTCAACCCACCCACCCCGGCGAAATGCTCGCCGACGAGTTGGAGGCCCGCCAGATGACGCAGAAAGAAATGGCCCGTTTAGCCATCACCAGTGCGACATTCATTAGTGAATTGATTCGGGGTAAAAAAAGTGTTTCGCTGACGATGGCCCTCAAATTAGAGAACGCATTGGGAATCAGTGCCGAGTTTTGGCTGAACGCCCAGAAGAACTACAACCGCAGCGTAGCTTACCACAAAGCGAAGAATGAATTGAAACGGTTAAACCTTTCGGCCGAGAAGCAGCAAATCCTGTTACGGGCCGTTGCCTGAACCTGCCCAAAGTTGCTGTTACCGATTAGTCAGGGTTAGATAAGTTTCCAGCCACAACGCATTGTAAATTCTGGTTTGCCCGGCGTCGGGTTTTCGGAGAACTGAGAGTACACCACTAAGCGAGCACGGGTCGGCGTTGAGTCGGCCCGTTTTTTTATGACCTTTGCCCACCGGTTGCCCCTAAACGCCGGGATACGCCACTCAACTATGATCCGAATTTTTCAGCAGGACGAAACTGCCGTGCGTAAAGTCCGCGACATGGATTCGTTCCTGGACACTGAACGGACCTTATGGGTCGATCTTCAGCACCCCTCAAACGCCGAAATCAGGAGCGTTGAGGAGAAGTTTGACGTTGATTTTCTGAGTCGGCAGGAGCAGGCCGAGATCGAGAGCAGTTCCCGCTACATCGAAGAAGATGATTTCCTGATCGCCAACACCAACTTTCTGGTGCCCGATAAAGAACAACGCTACGTTAACGTGCCGGTTAGTTTTTTGCTGAAAGACGATACGCTGTTCACCTACCGCGACGGCGACCTAAAATCGTTTGCCGATACCGTCCGCAAGATCAAATCCAAACGGTCGGTGTTTACCGACGGTGGGCAGATCATGATCGCCATTTTCGAATCGCGGATCGACTACGACGCCGACCTGATCGAAATGGTGGCGCAGGAGGTGAAGATGATCAACAAGCAACTCGATCTCGACTCGGACCTGAACCGCGAAACCCTGCTGAACATCAACGATTATCAGGAACTGACGATGTCGATCCGGGAAAATGTGGTGGATAAACAGCGGGTAATTTCATCCATGATCCGCTCCGACGGCTGGTTTACCGAGGAGGAACAGCAGCGGCTACGCACGCTCATCAAAGACATCAATTCGCTCATCGACCACACGAATTTCATTTTCGAGCGGCTGGAGTTTCTCCAGAATACCTTTCTGGGTTTGATTGACCTGGAGCAGAACCGGGTCGTCAAAATCTTCACCGTCGTGTCGCTGGTGTTTTTGCCGCCTACGCTTATTGCCAGTATTTACGGCATGAATTTCGACGTGATGCCCGAACTGCACTGGCGGTACGGCTACGCGTTTGGTATTGGTCTGATGGCCCTGTCGTCGCTGCTGACGGTCTTTATTTTCCGGCGCAAGAAGTGGCTGTAACGAGCAGCGTATCGCAAAAAATAATATACTGACTGTTTATCAGGGAGTTACTTTTTGCGTTTATTCGGGTCTGATTTCCAACCAAACTATTCTTCAACCCTATGGAGCAGACCCAAACCCAGCTTGGACGCATTTATGAGCAGGTATTAACGCTCGCGACCGTGTATGGTGGCAGCGTGTTATTAGCCATCCTCACGCTCATCATCGGCCTTTGGATTATCGGCTGGATTACAAAATTATTATCGAATATCATGACCAAACGGCACATCGACCGCGATGTGCAGCCATTTCTGATCTCCTTAGTAAACGGGCTGTTGCGGGTGCTGCTGCTGCTGAGCATTGCCAGTACGCTCGGTGTGGCCACCACCTCGTTCGTCGCCATCATCGGGGCCGCCGGGCTGGCCGTGGGGCTGGCGTTGCAGGGGAGTTTGGCCAACTTCGCCGGGGGGGTGCTAATCCTGATTTTTAAACCGTTTCGGGTGGGGGATCTGGTGTCGGCGCAGGGCTTTACGGGTAATGTCGAAGCCATTCGGATTTTCGATACCACGCTGGTAACGCCCGATAACCGGACCATTATTCTGCCCAACGGACCGCTGTCGACGGCGCCAATCACCAACATCAGCACCAAAGGCACCATCCGTGTCGATCAGGTGTACAGCGCGGGCAGTCAGAACGACATAGACGCGACCGAAGCGTCGATCCGGCGCGTGGTTGAGGCCTGCCCCTTCGCGCTCAAGGACTACGCCCACGATGTACTGATTACGAAGCTAACTGCCGATGCCCGGGATTACGATGTGCGGGTCTGGACCAAAAGCGAAAACTACTGGGACACGTACTATTACATGCTCGAAAACGTGGCCCGGCAGTTTGCCAAAGATGGTATTGACGGGCCGCAGCCGGTGGCTCTGGTCAGAAACGTGTAAACTACTATTGAGTTAGCGGGGCCGCGCCCAACCGGAAAGCCCGGTTGGGCGCGGCCGTTTTTTTGTGTGCCGGATACCGGCTGAAAAGTGGTTGTGCAATTCATTAAACTATTTGGGCTGTAGCGCGTCTAATTCCTGAACAGAACGCTTATCCCGCAGGCCATGAAAACGATACATCACTTTGCTTTACTGCTGACGGCTGTTGTGGGGCTGGCATCGTCGGGTTGTACCAATGCTCAATACGGACAGCAACCCGGCTACAGCGATCACAATTACGGCAATCCGTCGTATTCCAATCAGGGGTACGGCCAACCGGGGTACGGCCAACCGGGATACGGTAATCAGCCTTATCCCAACCAGCAAAACTATCCCAATCAGTCTTACAATAACCAACCGGGGTACGGCCAGCCGGGGTATGACAATCCCGATTTTTACAGTTCGCTGGCCCCGTATGGGCAATGGGTGCAAACGCCGGAATACGGTACCGTCTGGATTCCGCAGGTCACGCCCGGTTTTCAGCCCTACGCCACCAACGGCCACTGGGTTATAACGGACTATGGTAACACCTGGGTGTCAGACTATGCCTGGGGCTGGGCGCCGTTCCATTACGGTCGCTGGTATTATGACAATTACCGGGGCTGGGCGTGGGTGCCGGGTACCGACTGGGGACCGGCCTGGGTGTCGTGGCGGACGGGTGGTGGCTACTACGGCTGGGCACCGCTGGGACCCGGCATGAACGTGGGCGTAAACGTCAATATCAACATCGCGCCTAATTTCTGGACGTTTGTGCCGCAGATTTACATCACCAGTCCGCAGGTATATAGTTATTACGTACCCCGTCCACAGGTGATCAACATCTACCAGAACACGACGTACATCAATAACATTTACCGGGCCAACAACCGGGACTACTTCTACGGGCCAAACCGCAACGAGATCGAACGGATTACCCGCCGTTCGGTACCGGTGTACCGCATCGAACGCCAGGACCGGCCGGGCCGCTACGACATTCAGAATGGTGCCGTCCGCATCTACCAGCCCGATATTGCCCGCAATGGACGGGGCAGTTACGATCCATCGGGCAACCGAAACGGCGGATATAACAACAATGGCGGCTACAACCAGAACGGGCGGGGAACCAACACCCCCAACACCGGCCGACGGGATGGCGTGTACTCGACCCCGTTCGATAATCGCCCGCCCGCATCGTCCGGTCGTGGCGACGCATCGGGCAACGACCGGCGTGACAATACGCCGAATGGTGCCGGACGGGGAACGTATTCGGCACCCTTCGACAATACACCGTCGGCAACACCCAATGCCGGGGCTGACCGTTCCGGCCGGGCGTATCCCGGACAGGGTTATCCGAACCCAACCAGCGGCAGTCGCGAGGGGGCGACACCGGGTGAGCCAAACCGGGGATTTGATAATGGCCGGTCGCGGGGTTCGTACACGCCCCCGGCAGACCAGCCCGTTGTGAGTACGCCCGCTCCCGCGCAGCCAACGGGTGGTTTCGGACGCGGCAATGGTTTCGACGGTGGACAGCCGCAGCGAATGCCCGATAATCGGGGCGGGAGTAGTTCTCCACAGCCCCGTCAGGAGCAATCCCAGCCGCAGCAGGCTCCGCAGAATCAGGGACGGGGCAGTTACCAGCCACCTTCCCGTCAGCAGGAGTCCGTAGCCCGCCCCGAACAGGGTGCCCGGCAGGAAGCCGCGCCAACGCCCGGCAATGCTGGGGGCGGACGTGGCGGTCGGGGACCGCGGTAAGTTTAGGATGTACACCACGTAAAAGCCGTTTCCTGCCAGGGAAACGGCTTTTTTGATGGATGGTATTCCGAAAATAAGGTTAGATGGTATAACCCCGTTCGGCCAGCAGCGGACGCCAGAAAGCGAGGTCGTATTTTTCCCAGGCGTGGGCCCCCATCGGCAGCTGGTCGTTCAGCAGTACACTTTGGGCGGGGTTGACCTCAACGGCAAACAACAGGGCTTCCCGCGCCGAGGGTAAGCGCATGAGCGAACGGAAGGGTAGCAGTCGGGGATAATGCAGCGAAAAAAAACTGTCTTCGTTGCCCGGCCAGGACTTGAAAAAACGGTGATAAACCCGCAGTAAACGTCGGCAGGCCGCCACCCGACGGAGCGACAGGCCGCCATTCAGGAGCGGAAGCTGAAAAACCAGCGAAACCACCTCGCGCAGATTTCGTGGCTTCGTTCGTACGGCCCGGATGTCGGCAAACTGGGGCGCACCAATGTAATCGTAGCCGCGCCGACACCAGTCCAGCAGTTCGTCGCGCAACACAAAGGCGTCTAACTGGCAAATGAGTATGTACTCATAGTCGGCAAAACGGGCGTAAAACTGGTCGGAGCATAGCAGCCGGTTATAACCCTGTATGCTCTCGAAAAACGCATCGGCAAAGGATTCTACCTGCAAAGCCGGATGCGTATTTGTCAGACTATCAACGGATAAATGCGCTGGCTTGACCAAAATAAGGGGATGCCCGCCCAGAACCTGAACGCATTGCCGGAGCGAGATGTCCTCATAAGCATTCAGGCTGGTCTGGTACACGGGAATGATGACGGCAGCGGGCTTCATGGCAGCGGGTGAAACAGATGGCTAATCGGGCACTCAATTCTCGAAAAAATCACCCAGAGCGGTCTTCCACCAATGCCCGCCGAAGAGTTGATAATGTCCGGTGTTCAGTTCGCGCAGGATTGGAGCAATCCGGTACAACCGCCAGGGAGGAAGGGTCGTTCGGGCCGTGAGGTGATCCTGCATCCGCTTCAGCAACGTTAGTTTATCGGCATCTACGTCCGAACGGTTGCTGAGAAGGTCAAATAATTGCCGGTATCGATCAGCCGCCTGTCGTACATACACCTGTTTGCCCGCCCGGCTGCGGGTCAGGCGGTTGTGCCACGTTACTTTGGGTCGGGCCGGCTTAAAACCAACCTGTTGCTGCGCGTGCTGCCGGTAAAAAATCAGGCATTCGTCTATGAAACCAATGGTACCGTGTAGCGACAGAAGGAGGGAAATCCAGGCGTCGTGAATCAGAAACGGAACATGAGTAGGAAACGGCGTGAGCAACGGCAGCACCGACCGGCGAATGGCGAGGGTTGCTCCCGTGACGACGTAGCCGAAAAAAAGCATCTGGTGGGCTTCGCCCCGGAGCCATCGTTCCTGAGCTTCGGGCGTAAACGAAACCTCCTCCCAGATGCGCCGACCAATCGGCTTCGACTCACCGTCGATCAGTTCGGCATCCGAAAAAACCGCGTTCATGGCCGGGTTGGCCTGAAAGTAAGTCTCTGTTTTAGCCAGCCGATCGTCGCGCCAGCGGTCGTCCTGGTCCGAAAATACAATAATGTCGCCGGTACAGGCCGTGGCTGCCCGCTCAAAACTCTTCGTCGAGCCAAGGTTTTGGGGGTTCGCCAGTACCCGCACCGCAAACGCGGCTGAGTCGGCAAACTGACCAACCAGGGCGAGGGTATTGTCACTGGAGCCGTCATCTACTATAATTAACTCATCCGGTAGTCGATCCTGACGGGCGATGCTGGTGAGCTGCTCGGAAAGGTATCGTTCGCCGTTGTACGTACACAGGGCGACGGATATGGAACATTTCTTCATTAAACGATAAAATATTGCTTCGATGGAGTTCGACTATTTTTAGGTAGCCGCATCTGCCGGTGCAGTGCTGTGGCCCCGCCTGCAGAAATTCCCCCGGCAAAAGTACGAAAGACTTCACGAATGCGGCTTACGTCTGCTCAGCGGTACCCGGCAATTTATTCGGTTATGCGCCAACGGCAGTTCATCGGTTTCGTTCCAGACGGTACACGGGATAGCGGTTATGCGTTTTTTCGTAGTAGGGCGTCTGGCGGTAAATAAAGGCCAACTGCGCGTCAGCACTTTCGGCAAAGGCCTTATCCGTGGTCTGTTTTTCGGTCAGTTTCTGACGCAGCGCCGGGTCCTTTTTGAGCAGGTCGGCGGCTGTATCCTCGAAGATGTAATCCGAGAAATATTCTTTCTGGTCGAGTACGCTGTCGAAAAAATTCCAGGCGAAAAATGAGTCGATGCCCTGCGGTTCCAGCGTTTCCACAATGAACCGGTTAGCCGCCTGATTTACCATAATCAGCCAATCGCCCTTATAAAACTGCACCCGTTGCGGCTCCGTACGCACGGTCACGCCGGTATGGATAAACCGTCCCTCAAACGGCCGCTGTGGACTTTTATACGCGTCGATGTAATACGCGTTCACGGCCATCAGCGTGTCTTGGGTCAGCGGCTGTACCCGAACACCGTTGCGTTTCAGCCGGTCGATGATTTCCGGCCAGCCCTGCGGAATGATATAGGCCGTTGGTTTATCGACGGTTATGTCGGCAACAAAATTGTTCTGGTACGGAATCCGCTTCGTAAAGGGTTTTGAGCGGTCGTAATAGAGCCGTTTCAGGCCCGACACCTCGCTGGGTTTATAGGCCGCTTCGTAGCCCATAAACGGGATCGAATCGGTCTGGCTACGGTCGGGTTTGTACGTCAGGGCAAACGTTTTTTGCGCTCGTACGGCGTTGTCGGCGCGTTGTTTATTAGCCAGAATGGTTGGGGCATCGCGGGCGCAGAGCCGGATCGCTTCTTCGTCGAAGGCGTAGGTGCCCTTTACCCGCGCCGGAAAATCCTTCCACATGTGCGTCTCGACGGTAAAGCCAAAACAATTGAACAGCGCGGCATAACCTGTTGAGTAGCGGGGCGAATCATTGAATCCCAGCAAACCGCTTTCGGGTGTGTCTTTGAAATTGTTGACGTACGGAGCCGGTGGAAATCCCCGCGTGGTGAGGGCTTTGTCCAAATCCGGCTGGAACGTCCCGGTCATGTAGCCCGATACCATCGGGTGGAGTTTGTCCTTTTGCGTGGCGAAATACGTGACGATGTGCTGATAGTCGGCCCCGTCGCTGGTGTGGTTGTCGATGAGCACCTGCGGTTTGAGTTGCTGAAACAGGGTTTGAAACGCCCGTGTGTTTTCAGTATCGGCCTTGGTGAAATCGCGGTTGAGGTTCAGGTTGCGGGCGTTTCCCCGGAAACCATACGTAGTCGGGCCGTTCTGATTCACCCGCGACACGCCCCGGTTTAGGCAGCCATCCACGTTGTAGACCGGTAAAATAGCCAGCAAAACGTTTTTGGGCAGTTTGTTGGCCCGCAGCAGATCCCGCGCCAGCATCATGCAGGCGTCGATGCCTTCGGGTTCGCCGGGGTGGATGCCGTTGATGATGAGCAGCGTTACGCGGTCGGGCCGGGAGGTGAAAATTTTATCAGCTGATAATAGCAACACGTGCAGGGGTTTACCGATGTCCGTTTTCCCGATTTCGACCAGCTTCGCCTGTTCGTACTGGCCGTCTAATTGCTGATAGTGCCGGATGATCTGGGCGTAAGTCGCCGTTTCGCGTCCCTGACTGATCTCGAAGGGTGTCAACAAACCGGGTTTGGGCTGCGCAATGACGTAATTAGTAAGCAGGCAGAATAGATAGAGGTGAAGCCGGATTTCCATAGGAGTAAAATTAGGATTTTATCTACTTTCTGGAAATTCGCTCATTAATGATATGAGATTTTCAAAGTAAATTTCTTATATTTGAGTATCAGCGATACTGCTGGCAAAACAAATATTGTATTATATGACGAGTTCAAAATAATGAGAAGTAAGTGTTCAAGTTCTAAACTTGATGCGGCAAAACATTTTAAAAAGAAAAGACAGACTAATAAGCAGAGATTGAGATTAAGTATTGAAAATGTAATAAAAATTATTGACATTATTATAAAATTTACAACTATTATCATTGATTTAGTCGAATAGCCGCGTCAAATATGGAACGCTCAGACGGGTAGTCTGAGCGTTCTGCGTTACTTGTTACTTCTCATTAGATTGCGAGCATAATTATAAACTATGGGGCCTAAGACATACACAGCAAACTCACTCAAATCATAGTCATTTATCCTGTCAAGGTCTTGGAATGGCCAGAAATAACTGCCATCCCTATCAGAAGCTAACAATATTACAAGATTGATAAACGCCCACAAGATGTAAACACCTATTAACTTTCGGTAAGAGTTTCCGCCATCATTAGATTGGAGTTTGAAAACAAAGAAGATAACAGAAGCTAGTGATATAAGCCAAATAATACCCATGTTTGAAAGATCGTCGTTATAGTGCGGCTAAAAATAGTAAACTTCATTAAGAACTCGGTACTTACATGTATTCTCATGGGTAGTTAAAGACTTTTTACGAACTCATAGTACCTGGAAACAGAACGGTATCCGTAATGTGCGCAACATCAAAACTGATTTTCTCAATAAAGTTAACCTGTTCGAGCAACAGGCGATCCGTATCGGTGAGCGCACCTGGCGCGTGACTGGCCGGCATCGGCATAAGGGCATCGCCCTCCAGTTTAGAATCGGTTGCGTCAATTTGCTGTAAATAAGCGGTCAGGATCGCGATGGCCCGCCGGATGGGACGCTGCAATTCATCCGGGTACACCGGTATGCCGGCGGTGCGGCTTTCCGGGTGGCCCGGCCTGTCGTGGCCCGGCCATTCGTGGCCCGGCCCCTCGCTGATGGTCGACGTGACGGTGGCAATGTTAGCCGAAAGGATGTGATTCAACACCACAAACTCATGGACTTCTTCGCGGAAACGCTGTTTGCTTTTCGGCTCGGAAAGCATCCGCTGGAAAGCTGCCGACACGTTCGCCGAACTCACGTAAACCGCTTTTCGGGCCAGTTTGTAGTCCACTACTGACACCGCCTGCCCCGATAACCCTTCGGCCAGCCGTTGCAGGTAGGTCAGGTTTGCCCGCAGCAGGTTCCGCATGTTGGTGGTCACCTGCCCCGATTCCCACCGCGGAAACAGGCCGTAACTCGCCAGAAAGGCAATCACGCAGCCAATCAGCGTATCCAGCACCCGCTCTTCGGCAATGTCGATGTAGCCCGCCCCCATGAATCGGAACAGAATCAGAACGTAGGGCGTCAGAAAGAAGACCATCACGCGGTAGTTAACGCGCTGAAAGCTGTACGCGACGACCATAAACAGCAGCAGCACCGCAAACAGAATGGTCTTATTACCGGTTAGGAGCAGGATGATGACGCCCAGCAACCCACCCCCGATGGTACCCACGAGCCGCTGCTCATTTCGTTCTTTGGTAAGGCTGAACCCTGGTTTCAGAATAATCGTAATCGTCATCAGAATCCAGTAACTGTGGGCACCGTAGGGCAGTCCCAGGCCAATAATGTAGCCCACCAAACAGGCAATAGCGACCCGCAGGGCGTGACGAAACACCGACGAGCTAAACGCCAGATTGTCCTGAAACGCTTTCGGCTCCACGGTCTGATGATCCACAAACCGGCTGTATTGCAGGTCGGGCAGCGGGTTCGACGCGTCCTGACTGGCGGCACTGGCATACAGCGGCATGGCGTGGAGCCGCTTTATCATGGTCAGGAGGTTGGCCATGATTTTTTTCAGCACCAAGTTACTACCCGGTTTATCGGGTTCGGCAAGCTGGTCAATCCGGGCGGTCAGCCGGTTCAGTTCTTCCGCGAAATCGGGTTGGTTATGCACCGGTAAATTGGAGCGTATAGACAGGCCAACGTCGTCTAACGCACGGGCTATTTGTTCAACCAGGTGAGCAACATCGGTCAGGATGCTGGTCGAGCCGAACCGTTTCCGCAGCGATCCGTAGTCGTAATACATGGCCATGATGTGCTCGTAGAGGTCGACTACATCCACGAACAGCAGCACCAGGGCCCGGCTTTTGGGCGACGGATTGTCGATGGACAGATTGTTGTTGAACAGTAGTTCGCGTACGGCGTCCTGCTGCTCGCTCACCTTGATCTGCTGTGCCACCAATTTGTCGTAGTGGGCCGTCAGGTTGGTATTGGGGCGGTAAAAATCAGCTTTGATGCGCAGGAAACGGGCAATCTCACGGATACACTCGCCCAGTGCCTGTTGCGCGGGTCGGTAGGGGCGAAGGCGGGAAAACAACAGGCTGAGCGCCGTAAACCAAAGCCCCCCGGCCAGAATCAGCCCGCTCTGCGGCAAAACGTCCGCCGGGGTAACGGGCCGGTCCATCACTAAGATCATCGACAGCAGCGATGCCGTACCGATGGCTGTGGCGCGGGCACCATACACGGTCAGCATGGAAAAGAGAAAGCTGACCAAGGCAATTTCCACGCCCAGCACGTAGACGTTTTGGTGTACGAATCCCGTCAGCAGCGAAACCAGAAAGGTAGACCCGCAGGTGAGCAGCATGGCGTTGCGCCGGTGCCGCACCGGGCCGGGTGTGTCGGGAATACTCACGAACACGGCTCCCAGTGAGATCGTCACCCCCGTTATCAGCGCGTCGAATTGCCCCAGCACCAGGGCGGGCAGCAGAATAGAAAGCGTAATCCGCAGCCCATCCGCGACGTACTGACTCAGTAAAAAGTGTTTGGTTTGGTTAAGCCATTTGGTCATTTCGGGGCAGCAGCGCGTTCGCGGGGCAAGTTACCGGTTTACGAAGTACCCCGGACGCCCACGTCTGGTTTTTAAGCGCGGTCATGTCGGCAGTTGCTTTTTTACGGGTTTGAGGTACACCGTCAGCCGCCCGTCGAGCCAGACCGGGTCAATGCCGACCTGCCCGAACACCCGGTCCCAGGTGCGCTCGTAGCAGTGGGCCGCGTCGGGAAAGGTAACGGACAGGGCCAGTGCGTGTTCGTAAAACGAGACAGGTTGCTGCCGGATTACGTCGCGATGCACCACGAATTGCGCCCCCAGTACGAACGGGTACATCGCCGGTGGGCGGGCAGAATCTCCATCAGTACCAAACAGGGCGCGGTAAAACCCGGCGAGGTCCAGTCCGCGCCCGTTGTCGTTCTTGCTCCAGGTCGTGAACAGGCGCTGCCCCCGGTCATCGTCGGTGTCGATGATGTGGCCGAGCCACTGAAATAGGCCAATGGCGGTTGGATCGGTCGCCATTGCCCGCAGCCGGTGGTGAAAATCGTAGGCATGATCGAACGGTTTTCCCTGGCAGAAAACGGTCCATTCGCTCAGGGTGTCATACCGGCCAACGATGTGATGCAGATACGTATGCGCTTCCCGCCCGACGTTGGGCAGCGGCACGGCATTTGGGTACAGTACGGCCTCATCGCTTTTGTCGTAAACCGTTACCCAAACGGATTTGGGCACTTTCCGCAGCCAGTTCAGTTCCTCCGTGTAGCGGGCCACAACGAGTTCGATTGAGGAAGTGTCTATCGTCAGCGGATCGAAAGCAGGTCTATTATTTTCCATTGCTCGTCGTTATGCTTTAAAACCGGCCCGTTGGCTAAGGCAAGTTAGGGTAGTTTGTTCACCGACCAATTTTGCTTTGCTGAAAAACGCAGCTACCCCACGACCAGTTGGTTCAGTGTCACACGGATCGTTCGTGCCGGATAGGTGTAAATCGGGTGTGTATGGTGTGTTTCGGTTGGCATGATTGATCCTCATCAATGGTTTCTTCGTACATTTGAGAAATCACTATCAACACAATCCGTTTTATGACCAGTTTCAAAAACGCCATACACGCCCTTAAAATCTCTTTTTTGGGACTTGCAGGACTATTCATTACCGGTATTTCGCTGGCCCAAACGACAGGCACAGCCATTACGCTGGGCGGTAAAACAATCCATACCGTTGGCAAACTACCAACAGTGGGAGAACCGGTTAAAGAGTTCACCCTGACCGGTGTTGATCTTAAAGACAACACGTTGGCCGATTACAAGGGCAAATATGTGATCATGAATATTTTCCCAAGTGTGAACACCGGTGTTTGTTCTAAATCGGTCCGGAAATTCAATGAGGATGCGGCCGGACTAAAAAACACAGCCGTACTCTGTATTTCCAAAGATCTGCCTTTTGCACAGAAAGCTTTTTGTGGCGCGGAAGGCATTAAAAATGTAGTGATGCTTTCTGATTTCAGAACGGATTTTGGCAATTCTTACGGCGTGCAAATTGCCGACGGACCCATGAAAGGTCTATTAAGTCGTGCGGTAATTGTCGTGAATCCTGAAGGAAAAATCGTTTACGAACAGCAAGTGCCGGAAATAGGGCAAGAGCCTGATTACGCTGCCGCTATTGCTGCCATCAAGTAGGGTAGAGACTGAAAACGTTTCAGTAAAAAAGGTGATGGCTCAATAAGGTTAGACGCCAACGAAAAACTGATTGATGAACAGCCCACTCACCGGGTTATGAACCACTACTGAAAGATTCGGCGGCCCGGTTCGGCAAACACATTGTTTGCCGAACCGGG
>JBBQLG010000025.1:0-51044 GCA_038327655.1 Cytophagales bacterium | reverse complement strand
CACGTTTCTCAACGAACTGATCCGCCAAACCAGCATTCCGTTAACAGCCAAAGCAAAAAGCCGGAAACGGTAATGGGGAATGAACTAAAAACGGCCCATGAATTACAACGGGTGAATTGTCAAAACCGCCAACGAGGGGATTCTGCCGCAGGGCCGGAAACTGAACTCACTGATTCCCTTCGACATTGCGCTCGAAAAGGGCCTGCCAACCTACCGTGAGCAGGAATCCGTGATGGCGTACCACTTTTACCGGCTCCTGCAACGGGCCAGCGAAATCGTCCTGATCCATACCACCTCGCCCGACGCCTACGGCATGGCCAAAGGTGAACCGAGCCGGTTTATCCGCCAGATTGAGCACGAATTGGTACCGGCGTCAAAAGGGAATATCATACTGAGCCGCCCGACGGTCCGCTTCGGTGATGCGCTGCGACCGGCCGGCCTGTCGGAGTTATCGGTGCCCAAAACCGATTCAATTCGGCGGGCGATGCGCGAGATGCTCACCGGAAAAGGACTCTACCCAACCGCGCTGAATCAGTTTGTGAGTTGTTCGATGCGGTTTTATTTCGGCCGGATCGTCAAAATCAGCGAGCAGGAAGACGTGGAGGAAAGCATGGGCGCGGCCGACTTCGGGAACTGGCTGCACCACACGCTCGAAGCCCTGGATCAGGACTACCGGATGAAGGGATTACCCGTCACAGCGGCCATTGTCGAGCAGTTGCTGAAAGAAAAATACACCGAAGTGATTCGCGGGCAGCAGGCCGATACGGGTCATAACATGCTGCTGTATCACATGGGGCAGACACTGATGCAGCAGTTCCAGGCGGAGCAGAACATGCTTAACCCTTCCGTTGTCAGCACGGAGCAGACGTTCCAGACCGTGCTCGATGTAGAAGTCGATGGGGAAATCTGGCCGGTGAAGATCGCCGGAAAAATCGACCGCATCGAACGGTTCGAGGGCCAGATTCGGATTGTCGATTATAAAACCGGGAAAGTGAAACTGCCCTCCGTCCGGGATTTGCGGGAAAAATTGCCGACCAATACCGATGATGGCTGGGAGAAAGTCCGGCAGTTGTGGCTTTATAAGTACCTGGTGCTGAAGAATAACCGGCACGAAGGCCTGCCCGTGACGGCCGGGTTTTACTCGTTCCGCGCTCTGAAAGAAGGCCTGATCAATAATCCCGTGCAGTTTGCCGGTCCCGACGAAACGCCCGACGAGTACATCGCCGAATCGGAGGAAATTCTGCGCGCGCTGATTCAGAAAATGGTCAGCGACGAGCCGTTCCGAAAAACGCAGCAGCTTAAAACCTGTGAATACTGCGATTATAAGAAAATTTGTGGGCGGTAACCGTGAATACTAATACCAACAAAACCCGTATTTTGCGGTTTTAAATACGATTATACTTCAGATAAACCCTGTTCCGTGAAAAGATGGCTTGCGTTGGGTCTCGTCGTGCTGGTGCTCGGCGGGTTGATTTATTACAATAAGTTCAGAAAGACCGACGCGGGCGCATCGGGTGGTGGTAAAGGTGATGCTACCGCCGGTGGTGGCAAAGGCGGTACCCCCGGCGATGGAAAAGGGGGCGGGGGAGCACCCCCTCCGCAGTCGATCATGGGTTACGTGGTCGCCGTGCAGAACCTGAAAGAAGAAGTGGTATCGAGCGGTTCGCTGCTGCCCAATGAACAGGTCGATATTTATCCCGAAGTGGCGGGCCGGATTGTGCAGATGAACATCCGCGAGGGCCAGCCGGTGGCAAAAGGTGCGCTGCTGCTGAAACTCTACGACGGCGATCTGAAAGCGCAGCTCCAGAAACTATACGCGCAGGAAGAAAACGCTCGCCGGACCGAAGACCGCAACAAGCAATTGCTGGCGCGGGGTGGCATCAGCCGACAGGAATACGACCTGGCCACCACGAACTTACAGGGGGCAGTAGCCGATATTGAATTAGTTAAAGCGAACCTGAGTAAAACCGAGATCCGGGCACCCTTTGCCGGGGTGATCGGTCTGCGCAACGTCAGTCCCGGCGCGGTAGTGACGTCCGGCACGCTCATTGCCCGGATGCAGCAGATTTCGTCGCTTAAACTGGACTTCTCCATTCCCGAAAAATATGGTTCGTCGGTGAAACAGGGGAGCGATGTGGCGTTTGAAGTAGACGGTTTCAATGGCATCAGCCGGGCGGTTGTGTACGCCATTGACCCCGGTGTGGATGAGCAAAACCGCAACCTCCGCATCCGGGCGCGGGTAAACAATGCGTCGGCGCGGTTTCGGCCCGGTACGTTTGCCCGCGTGACGCTTACCATCCAGAACGAGCGCAGCGTGGTGGTGCCTACTCAATCGGTCATTCCGCAAACACGCGATAAGCAGGTCGTGGTCGTTAAGAATGGCAAGGCCCAGTTCAAAACCGTTACCACCGGCATCCGAACGGCCAGTGCCATCCAGATCCTGTCCGGCATACAGGTGGGCGATACCGTGGCGACGACGGGTTTATTGTTCCTGAAAGCCGATAGCCCGGTGAAGGTGGCCAAGGTGATTCAGTTACCTCAGCAGGCTGCACCCGTCCGGTCGGATACGCGCCCGGTAATGCCGGTCGTGCCGGCCAGTGATAATACCAATACCAGTGGTGGTCCACAAAAAACACTCAACGTTCAATAGGTTATGAGTTTACCCGGATTAAGTCTCAGTCGACCCGTTTTTGCGATGGTTATGTCCATCGTGATCGTGCTGTTCGGTGCCATTGGCTACAGTTTTCTGGGCGTCCGGGAATACCCCGCCATCGACCCACCCGTCATCTCGGTCCGCACGAACTACACCGGTGCGAACCCCGACATTGTGGAGTCGCAGATTACCGAACCCATTGAGAAATCGCTGAACAGCATCGAAGGCATTCGGACCATCTCGTCCAACTCGGCCCTCGGCGTCAGCACCATCACGGTTGAGTTTGAACTGAGTGCCAACCTCGAACGGGCCGCTAACGACGTACGGGATAAAGTATCGCAGGCACAGCGTCAGTTGCCGCAGGACATCGACGCGCCACCGGTGGTAACGAAGGCCGACGCCAACTCGGACCCGATCATTTTCATGACCGTGCAGAGCACGACGCGCAACCCGATGCAGCTCTCCGACTACGCCGAAAACGTATTGCAGGAGCGGTTACAGACGATTCCGGGCGTAAGTCAGGCTAATATTTACGGTCAGAAAAGGAGTGCGATGCGGCTCTGGATCGACCCCATCAAACTGTCGGCCTACCGGCTTACGGTGCAGGACATTCAGCAGGCCCTGACGAATCAGAACGTTGAACTGCCGGGTGGTAAAATCTACGGCAACACCACCGAACTGACCATCAAGGCGGTAGGTCGACTCACAAGTGAAGACGACTTCAATAACCTGATTTTGCGGCAGACCAACGAGCAGATCATCCGCATGAAGGACATCGGCTACGCAACGCTGGGGGCCGAAAATGAAGAAACGCAGTCGAAGCAGAACGGGGCGCAGGGTGTTATTCTGGTCTTAATTCCGCAGCCGGGAGCCAATTACGTCAGCATCGCCGATGAGTTTTACAAACGATTCGACCAGCTAAAAAAGGACCTGCCCGCCGATATTATAGTGAGTATCGGCATCGACCGGAGCACGTTTATCCGCCGGGCCATCGAAGAGGTGGAGGAAACGCTCATCATCTCGTTCGTGCTGGTGGTACTGGTTATTTACCTGTTCTTCCGCGACTGGCTAACGGCCTTCCGACCGCTCATCGACATTCCGGTTTCGCTCATCGGGGCGTTTTTCGTGATGTACATGGCCAACTTCAGTATCAATGTGTTAACACTGTTAGCCATTGTGCTCGCAACGGGGCTGGTCGTGGACGATGGTATTGTCGTTACGGAGAATATTTTCAAGAAAATCGAACAGGGCATGGAGGTCGAGAAGGCGGCCAAGGAAGGCTCCGAAGAGATCTTTTTCGCTGTTATCTCGACCTCCATCACGCTCGCCGTGGTGTTTCTGCCCATCATCTTTTTGCAGGGATTTGTCGGGCGGCTTTTCCGTGAGTTCGGTATCGTGGTGGCGGGGGCCGTCCTGATTTCGGCCTTTGTGTCACTGACCCTGACGCCCGTGCTGGCCGTGCGGCTGACGAGCAAGGACCACGGCAAAGGCTCCTGGTTTTACCGAAAGAGCGAACCGTTTTTCGTCTGGCTCGATAAATCGTACCGGGCCTCGCTCGAATCGTTCATGCGCAACCGCTGGATGGCTGTGGCCATGATCGGGGTTTGTATCGCCATGATTTTCGGACTGGGATCGACGCTGAAATCCGAACTGGCACCGCTCGAAGACCGGGGGCGTATCCGCATTCCGATTACCGCACCGGAGGGCACCAGCTTCGAAGCTACGGCGGCTATTACCGACCGGGTCAGTCAGTTTGTGCTGGATTCCATTCCCGAACGGCGGTTAGTTTTCAGTGTTGTGGCACCGGGTTTTTCGGGTGCCGGTGCCGTAAACTCCAGCTTTGTCCTGATTAATCTGAAAGAGCCTTCGGAGCGGAAACGGAGTCAGCAGCAGATTGCCGATTTCATTACCAAAAACACCAAAAAAATCAGCGACGCCCGGATGTTTCCGACCCAGGATCAGACGATTCAGGTGGGGCGGGGTGGTGGCCTGCCGGTGCAGTTCGTGATTCAGAACCTGAACTTTGAGAAACTGCGCGAAAAACTGCCGAAGTTCATGGAAGAAGTAGGGAAAGACCCAACGTTTCAGAATAACGACGTCGACCTGAAGTTTAATAAGCCCGAACTGAACATCAGCATCGACCGTGAAAAAGCCACGAGTCTGGGTATTTCGGTGCAGGATGTGGCCCAAACATTACAATTAGCCCTGAGTAACCGGCGGCTGGCGTACTTCCTGATGAACGGTAAGCAGTATCAGGTAATCGGGCAGGTAGACCGGGGCGACCGCGATCAGCCAACGGATTTGCAGTCGTTCTACGTCCGCAACAACGCCGGGCAACTGATTCAACTGGATAACCTCGTGAACTTCCTGGAGGTCAGCAGTCCCCCGCAGGTGTACCACTACAACCGGTTCAAATCAGCGACGGTATCGGCGGGCCTGGCTCCCGGCAAAACGGTCGGCGATGGTGTTACGGCCATGCAGGCGATTGCCAAACGGGTACTGGACGACAGTTTCCAGACCTCGCTGTCCGGCCCGTCACGCGATTACGCCGAGAGTTCATCCAATACCCTGTTCGCCTTTGGCCTGGCCCTGATTCTGGTGTACCTGATCTTAGCCGCCCAGTTCGACTCGTTCATCGATCCGTTTATCATCATGATCACCGTGCCGCTGGCCTTGGCTGGGGCGGTGTTTTCGCTGTGGCTGTTCAACCAGACGCTCAACATTTTCAGTCAGATCGGGATTATCATGCTGGTCGGTCTGGTGACGAAAAACGGTATTCTGATTGTTGAATTTGCCAATGAGCAGCGGTTAGTCGGCAAGAAGAAGGTGGAAGCGGTGATCGAGTCGGCGGCCATGCGGTTACGTCCCATCCTGATGACTACGCTGGTAGCCGCATTCGGTGCGTTGCCGCTGGCCCTCGCGCTGGGATCGGCGTCTAAAAGCCGGGTGCCGTTGGGTATCGTGATCGTGGGCGGTTTGCTGTTTTCCCTCGTGCTGACGTTGTTCGTGGTACCGGTGATTTATACCTTCTTCTCGCGCCGGAAAGACACGCTGGAACGGCCGCTGCCCCAGCCCGAAGGCCGCGACACCCATGAGCAGGAACCGAAAGTGCAGGAAGTGATGTAGAAAAGGAAGCCCACAAAAAAGGCCCACCATCACGATGGCGGGCCTTTTTTGTGGGCGCGTAATAACTTACTCAGCCCCACGTCCGGCGCAGAAACCGCAGCCAGTTGCCGTGCATGACGTTCTGAATGTCGATTTCTGTGTAGCCCCTCTTTTGCAATAGAGCCGGAATGATTTGCAAATCGGCGATGGTATCCAGATCACAAGGCGATTGCTCGGTACCGAATGCACCGTCGAGGTCGGAGCCGATACCAATGTGCCGGGCGTTGCCGGCTAACTGACAGACGTGATCGAGGTGATCCAGCAGGGTGTCTAATCCGCAGTTCATGCTTTCGGGCGTCGACTGGCCACGCACCCAGTTAGGTACCAGCATCCAGGCGTCCAGGGCACCCCCAATAACCGCATCCCGCTCGATGAGTGCCCGAAGCTGATCGTCGCTGAACTGGCGGTTGTGATTTACTAATACCCGGCAGTTGTTGTGACTCGCCCACACCGGCCCGTTAAAGTGACCCAACGCTTCCCAGAAACTATCGTCGCAGAGGTGGGTGGCGTCCAGGATAATGTTGAACCGCTCCATTTCGGTGAGTAGCTCCCGCCCGGCGGCTCCCATAAACCCCGTGGCATCGGTACCGGGTGCGTACCGGCCAGGACCGTAATGCGCCGGTCCAATGGCCCGTAGTCCGTATCCGTGCGCTCGCTCCACGTAAGCGGGTGTCACTAAGGAGTCGGCTCCTTCCAGGCTCAGGATGTAGCCAATTGGCTTGTGGTCATTGGGCGTGCCGTCGTACCAAAGCGACAGGTGATGCTCCAGTCCGGCGCGGTCTCGAATATGAATCATCTCCCCGGCGGCTTCCATCGCTTCGTACCAGTGCCGCTGCCCCTGCGTCTGCGCCCAGGCCTGCTCCGGCGACTGCCAGCCCGGTAGTGTGTTTCCGGGCGTGACGAACCGGGCAATCTGTGTGGCAACCACCAGACCCACGTTTCCCCGGCGCAGGTCGGGCAGGGAAACGGTGCCGCGCCCCCGGTCGGGTTTGTCGGTCATACCTGCTTCGCGTTCGCGGAGGTAGCGAACCGGTTGCCGCAGGTCGCGGTTCCACTCCCGCGCGTTCATACTCAGATCAAGGTGGGCGTCGATGATGAACATAGGCCGTAGTTTGTGGTTTGTCGTTCGTAGTTAGCCTTGCAGATGCTACTTGGTCGGCGAAACTAACCACAAACTACAAACTACGAACAGTTAAACTGTCAGCGTCCGGTCGCGGGCGATGGTACGCCATTCGCCGGTGACGGTTCCGTTTTCGATGGTGACGGCACGTTCGTGGAGGGCGCAGGTCGGGCAAATGTGGTTGGGCAGTCCGTACAGCACGTCGCCGATTTGGTAACCGTGGTTGGCCCCCGCTTCAAGTACCAAATGCTCTTCGCTCTGGCTGATGGCCCGTAACCCGGGCGCGTTCAGGAATGTAACCCGCAACGCTAAATCACACTCGGCGGCAACGGATTTATGGCCGAGGTCGACGCAGATTTTGGTGGCATCGGGCAGTGAAATGACCCGCGTCAGCACCAAAGCCGCCGGGCGAAACGGCTGTTCGGGCAGCGTTTCGCCGTAGCCTTTGTCCCAGTAGATAAACGTTCCCGGACTGCATTCGATGCTCCCGCCCCCGACGAGTCCACGCCGGGCGAGTCCACGCCGGGCATGAATTGGGAACGTTGGGCTGCCCCCTGCTACGATTACATTCAGAAAACCAAGTTGCATCAGTTGGTTGCTGAGTTGCTGAACCGGCTGGAATGCGGCATCGCACTGTTCGGTACGGATGGTGATGTCCGGGTCGCGCAGGTGTCCATCGTAGGCGTGTAGCCCCACCGGTTGCACGCCCGCCAGTTTAGCCAAGTCGGCGTACAACGTTACTACGGACGCATCGGGCGGGGTGCCGGTTCGGTTCATGCCCACGTTCAGGTCAATGTACACCGGCACGTCCAGCCCCGCCCGCACGGCTTGTTGGGCAAGTGCCTGCGCACTCGGCAGACTGTCGACTAAGCACGAAAATTGGGTATCGGGGTAGGCCCGCATCAACTCGATGAGCCGGTGAATCTTCGGGCCGACGGGTTGGTAAGCCAGCAGCACATCCGGGGCACCGCACCCAGCCAGCATGTCGGCTTCGGCAATGGTGGCGCACTTGAATTTCCCAATCCAGGCGGCCATCAGCATCCGGGTTGCTTCCCGCGTTTTGTGGGTTTTTACGTGGGGCCGTAACCGGCTGACATTGTCGATGCCCGCCACGAGTCGGTCAATGTTTTGCTGAACCCGGTCGGGATAGACCAGCAGGGCGGGGGAGTCGAGATCTTCGGGCTGACTCAGTTCGTACCAGGGCGTAGGCTCCATCGGTCAGGCCAGTTCAAACAAGGCTTCAATCTCGACCGGAATGTTGTCCGGCAGCGAACCCATGCCCACTGCTGACCGAACGCCGATGCCGAGGTCCGGTCCCCAGACGGCGGCAAACAACTCGCTACATCCGTTGATGATGTACGGGTGACGACCAAAATCGGCGGTACAGTTCACCATGCCCAGCACCTTAATGACCCGTTTCACCCGGTCGAGACTGCCGAGATTCGCCTTGATGGTCGCCAGAATAGCCAATCCAACCTGCCGGGCGGCTGTTTTTCCCTGTTCAATGTCCATATCGTCGCCAATGCGCCCGATAATCAGGCTGCCGTCGTTCTGTACCGTGCCGTGCCCGGAGACGTAGAGGTGGTTGCCGACGATGAGGCAGGGTTTATAAACGCCTAAAGGTTTGGGGGCAGGAGGGAGGATAAGGCCGGTCTGGGCAAAGGCCTGTTCGGGGGTAGTGGCTGGCATAACGCAAATGAGGGTTAGGAATGAGGATGCAGGATAGCCGGGAATATTCCCATTGGCCGGTGGCAAATATACTGGTTTCGGGGTTGCTACCGGTTGGCTGGTAACAGTAAGGAACCGCCGGTGGATTGCTTTACAGGGTAATGTCTTCATTCAAAAAGAATAGTCAATGAAACGCCTGATGTCCTGCCTGCTGACCACCCTGTTGTCGGCCCAACTTATCTACGCACAAACGAATATCGCCATTCTGCCCAAACCCACCCGGCTAACGACGCAAAAAGGGCAGTACGTCCTCCCCGCCAGTCCGGTTATCAGCGTACAGGCCTCCGCCGACGTGCGCCCAATTGCCCAGATGCTGGCCGACCAACTCAGTAAGGCCACCGGCTACAGCCCGAAAGTCATCACCGCCAAAGCCACCAGCGGCATCTTATTCGTGTCGGCTACCGGAGCCGGACTGGGAGCAGAAGGCTATACGCTGACCGTGACGCCCGCCAAAATCACGATCACCGCCGAGCAGCCCGCCGGATTTTTTTACGGCGTACAATCGCTGATGCAACTGATGCCCGTAGCCGTGTTCAGCCCGACAAAAGTAGCGGGCGTAGCCTGGACCATGCCAGCCTGTACCATCGAAGACCAGCCCCGCTACGGGTATCGCGGTTCCATGCTCGATGTGTGCCGTCACTTTATGCCGGTTACGTTCGTGAAAAAGTACATCGACTTGATGGCTCTCCACAAAATGAACACGTTTCACTGGCACCTGACTGACGATCAGGGCTGGCGCATCGAAATCAAAAAATACCCCAAACTGACCCAGATCGGCTCCATGCGGAAGCAGACGATGGTAGGCCGGTACGCCGACAATAAGTACGATGGTACGCCCTACGGTGGGTTTTATACCCAGGACGAGATCCGGGATGTGATCAAATACGCACAGTCGCGGTACGTGACCATCGTACCCGAAATCGAGATGCCGGGTCACGCCATGGCCCTGCTATCGGCCTACCCGGAATTAGGCAGCAATCCCGATAAAATGGTGGAGGCTGCGACCAAATGGGGTGTTTTCGAGGATGTCATGTTTCCCCGCGAAGAAACGTTTCGTTTCCTGGAAGACGTGCTGACGGAGGTGATCGACCTGTTTCCGGGTCAGTACATTCACATCGGGGGCGACGAATGCCCCAAAACGCAGTGGCAGCAGAGTCGTTTTTGCCAGGACATTATTAAGAAGGAGGGCCTGAAGGATGAGCACGAATTGCAGAGTTATTTTATCCGGCGCATCGACAAATTTATCACCGCCAAAGGTCGTCGGATGATCGGCTGGGACGAGATTCTGGAAGGTGGCGGTCCGACGACTCGGCTGTCGCCCAACGCCACGGTGATGAGCTGGCGCGGGATAGCCGGTGGCATTGCCGCTGCCCGTCAGAACCACGATGTCATCATGACGCCGACTACATACTGCTACCTCGACTATTACCAGGCTGACCCCAAAACGCCGGGGATACCCATTGCCGCCGGGCGCACCTTTCTGCCGCTCGAAAAGGTGTACAGCTTCAACCCGTCGGTCACGGATAGCCTGACGGGCGAACAGGCCAGGCACGTGCTGGGCGTACAGGGCAACGTCTGGACCGAGTACATGATTACCCCGGAATACGTCGAATATATGGTGTACCCCCGGCTGCTGGCCATCGCCGAAACCGGCTGGACCCCGCAGGCCGACCGGAACTTCGACGATTTTAAACGACGGCTGGAGGTGCACAAAAAACGCCTGGACTACCTGAACGTCAACTACTTCGGCGCACCCATCAACAACACCTTCAAATACCAGATGCCAAAGGAAACGGCGGGGAAGTAGGGGGGGAGGGGCGTTTACATTTTTTAAGTGGCTTGCTTAGAACCCGACAATTAAAGTCATTGAAGCAGTTTGAGGTTTTTGGGTTTACTCATTTGAAAAGTAGTTAGACTGTTGCGTTTGTCATGGCACCGGCCACCCGGCCTGAGGGACGAAGGATCTCAGCGGTTTGGTAACTAAGATCCTTCGCCCCTCAGGCCGGGTGGCCGGTGCCATGACAAACGCACCGCCGGGGTTATATTAGAAAGCAAAATCCTAAACAGCTTTTTTATCAAATCTTTCGGTTTCTGCACAATCCGCCCGAATACGCCACTGCATTCGCCTAACTGCCCTCCGCGAATGGAGCAACAGCCGGTGACCGATTGTCGGTCACCGGCTGATTATTTTTCGGAATTGCCGGACGAAACCGTTTCACCGGTTGTTGTACGTACTGATAAAATTTACGGCAGCAACCCCATAGATCCCTTCAACCCGTCAATTCCATGAGCATTAATGAAGTACGCGAGAAATTGCACCTTCTCGTCGATGATATACAGGACGAATACGTACTCCGTGGCTTCTACCGTGCCCTGGTGCGCGAACAAACCGATGCGTCGGAGAATAAACCCACGACCGATGAAAAAGTGAAGACCCCGCGTCGGCATAAAACCAATTAACTTGCCCGTATAACCGTCTTCCCATTCAACAGGGTATGCTGCGACCTCTCCGTTCATTAAGTTATCTCGCTGGTTTTCTGTTAATAGCGGGCCGTGTAGAAGCGCAGTCGGTTACGCCGGTACGGTTTTCGGCCGAGGTGGGTGCCTATGCTTCCAGCAGCGGGCAAACGCCGTTCTGGCTCCGCAGCAATCAATGGGGCAGCATTCCGTTTCAAAGTCCGGCCGGTACGCTGCGGCTGGGCATCAGCCGGGCGTATCAGCCCGTCGATTCGCTGCGTCGGCACCGCGTCCGGTGGCTATTCGGGGCCGAAGTCGTTGGTAACCTCAACCGCGATCAGGCGGTGCGGGGCCGTCAGCAATTCCTGATTCCCGAAGCAGTAGCGGCCGTACGCTGGCGCAGCGTTGAACTGTGGGTCGGCCGTCGGCGGCAGATCACCGGTTTGGTCGATACACTGCTGTCGTCGGGGTCGTTTGATGTGTCGGGCAATGCGCTGCCCATTCCGAAGATTGAGATTGGATTTCCTAATTACGTGCCGCTGCCGTTTCTGGACGATGCCGTAGCTATCAAAGGGACGTTTGCGCACGGGCTGTTCAACGTGCCGTATATTCAGCACGCTTTTCTGCACCAGAAAACGCTTTACCTGCGGTTTGGCCGGTCGCGCAGTGCTGTACAGGGTCAGATCGGGATAAACCATCAGGTGCAGTGGGCGGGCGAGGCTGATTATCTGCCGTATAACATCGCCGTCAATGGAAAGCTGACCAGCAATTTTCACGATTACCTGACCGGCGTGGTGCTGGGCAAGATTCCCGACGACTACCAGAACGACCGTTTCACCAATTTCGACGGGGCCAACCGAATCGGTAATCACCTCGGCAGTTTGGATTTCGCCCTGACCCTGACGCGCCGGTCGTCGTCGTGGCTGTTGTACCATCAGCATCCCTACGAAGACGCCAGCGGGACGGCCTGGCGCAATTTTCCCGATGGCCTGTATGGTCTGAGCTGGCAGAACCGGAGCGCACCGGTCACCGGCGAATGGTGGCACTGGCGCCGGGTGGTGGGCGAGGTGTTTGCCGCTACCAACCAGTCGGGACCTATCTTTAAATCGCCGACGCAAACGTTTACCGGAGCCGATAATTACTACAATCACTCGCAGTACATCGAAGGCTGGTCGTATTTCGGGCAAACCATCGGTACGCCGTTTATTGTGCCGGGGCCGGACGTGACCAATGCCAACGGGTCCTACTTTTACTTCCCCTACAACCGCGTGATGGCGTACTATACGGCTTTCGACGCCCTGGCCGGGGGACGGGCCGCGGTGCAGGGGCGGTTTTCGTTCAGCCAAAACCAGGGGTACTACGGAGGGCCGAATGCCGACCGGCGGCTGAATCAGTTTTCGGGCATGGTGCGGGTATCGGTGCCGCTGCGGTCGCTGACCAATACCGTGCTGACGGGGGCCGTTGCGGTCGATGCGGGCGACTTGCTCAATCAGGGTGTGGGTGGTTCAGTCAGTCTGCGCCGGATCTGGTAAAGCAGACTGGCACTTATTTTGTATACGGTTTTGTGCCAGTTCGAACGTTATAACGGAGATAACCAAACAGTTTACCGGATCGGTAGTTAATCAAACAGGACGGGTCGTAAATAAGTGGTCCGGTCCGGGCGCAGTTGACCAACGGATTGTTTGAACGGTCGATTGCAGGCGAATCATCACCGGGCGAAACGGGTTACGAATATACTGGTAGATTAACAACCAACCTTAAACACCACTGATGATGTCACTTTCCGACGATACCCCCGACAACAGTGGTTCGATGACCACCACATCACCCCTGTTTCCGCTCTTGTGCGGCCTCGAATTTATGCAGCGGCCCGTTCGGTTGGCGGGTGCGAATCAGGAAGATTTTGAAAAGTTTGCCGGGTTAGCCATTACGCACCGCTGGCAGTTCGACCGGCAGCGGGTACGGTTATTTTTGCAAAACCCCGCGCATGCATTGGTTATAACCGACCGTCGCCGAAAAATTCAGTTCGTCAACCGGGGCTTCAGCCAGATGACGGGTTACGATGCGCACGAAGCCGCCGGGCAGTCACCCACCTTTTTGCAGGGAGCAGAAACGGCCGAAGACACGAAACAGGCCATCCGCGATTGTTTGGCTGTTGATAAACCGTTTACCGGCAATGTCGCAAACTACCGTAAAAACGGCGAATTATACTGGTGCCGCGTCGTGATCGAACCCATCCTTAACCAGAAAGATCAGGTGGTTCATTACGTAGCCTTCGAGCGTGAAGTAAGCAGCAAAGAGTTCGAGATAGCGGGGTATTAATACCAGGGTCGTTCGTGGTTTGTCGTTACCTCCGGCAGGTAACGACAAACCACGAACGACAAACCATAAACTAAGCCGGAATCAGGTTAGGCAGGAATTTCGGCGGCATCCGTTTCTTCGTCGCCTGCTCAAAGGCATAGGCCGCCGTTAGCAACGGCCCCTCCTGATACGCCCCCGCGATGAGCGAGAAGCCCACCGGCAGTTCGTGAACGGTGCCCATTGGTACGGTGATGTGCGGATAACCGGCCATAGCTGCCGGGGGACAAAAGTAAAATCCCGTATCGTAGTCCCCGTTGACAACGTCGATGCACCCGGCAAACCCGATACTCACACCCGCAATCACATCCAATTGGTTCTGGCGCATCAACTCGTCTATTTTTTGGCGGGACGTACGGGTCTTCTTCAGCGCATCGGTGTATTCACTGCTGTCGAGACCACCCTTCGCTTCACTGCTTTCCAGCGTTTCCTGTTTAAAATAGGGCATCGCCTTCGCTTCATTTTTCCGATTGAAAGCAATCACATCGGCCAGCGTTTTTACGGGTGCATTGGCCGTGGCGAGGTACTTGTTTACCCCGTCTTTAAATTCGTATTGCAACACGGTAAACTCGGCGGGCCCAATATCGCGGAGCCTTTTGAGCAGGTCTACCTCAACCACCGTTGCCCCTTGTTTTTTCAGCACGTCGATGGCCGCTTTGTATAGTCCCACCACGCCCTCGTGCCCGGTCAGAAATGACTTTTCGACGCCGATTCGCTTGCCTTTCAGCCCGTCTGCTTGCAGGAATTTGGTGTAATCAGCCGCGGCTTTGCCCTGGCTTTCGGCGGTTATGGCATCGGCTGGATCAACACCTGCCAGTACGCCGAGCAAAATGGCCGCATCGGTCACCGTTCGGGTCATGGGTCCGGCGGTGTCCTGCGTACTCGAAATGGGGATAATACCGCTCCGGCTCACCAGACCCACCGTTGGCTTGATGCCGACCACGCCACAGAACGACGCGGGCGCAATCACCGACCCGTCGGTTTCGGTGCCCACCGCCACTACGCAGAGGTTAGCCGCGACGGCCGACCCCGACCCCGAACTCGACCCGCACGGGCTGCGGTCCAATACGCAGGGATTTTTGGTTTGTCCGCCCCGGCTGCTCCACCCACTCGCCGAACGGGTCGAGCGGAAGTTAGCCCATTCGCTCAGGTTGGTTTTCCCCAGAATCACGGCCCCGGCCGCGCGCAATTGCTTGACAACGTGGGCATCCTGGGCTGCTTTATGGCCTGCCAGTGCCAGTGCCCCGGCGGTGGTCATCATCTGATCGGCGGTGTCGATGTTGTCTTTAATCAGCACCGGAATGCCGTGTAGTGGTCCGCGCAGTTTACCCGCTTTCCGTTCGGCATCCATTGCTTCGGCTATCGTGAGGGCATCCGGGTTCAGTTCAATCACCGCATTCAGAACCGGGCCGTTTTTGTCGATGGCGTCGATCCGGTCCATGTACAGTTTGGTGATGGCGGCTGCCGTGTAGGTGCCCGCCCGCATTTTCTGCTGTAGTGCGTCGATGGTGATTTCATTCAACTCGAAGGCGTCGGTAAAGGCGGTTAGGGTTGAGCCGGGGGCGTCGGTTTTTGGGGTAGACGGCGGGTTACAGGCAACCGTCGCTAAGGAGGCAGCGGCCACACTAACGACTGAGCTTTGTTTGATAAAGGTTCTGCGTTGCATTGGTGAGTGGAGTGAAAAATCGGAACGGATTCAGCACTAAATATGAACAAAATCAAACACGTTTCAAATGTATTGCCGTTCGCGGGGGTGAACGCTCGAAAAATCGGCCCCGCCAAAACATTTCGGCCCGTCCCGGCAGTTTCTTCTGCATGACGCTACTCGACGTTACTCCACGACCGCACCAGAAACCCGCCCCAATCCCCGCCCTACCGACTGCGGAGACCCTTTCGGCATTGTTTCGGCGCATTGCCGACCAGGCACCGGCGACGGATACCGACGGTGATTTTCCGGCTGAAGTCTTCGGCTGGCTGGCCGAAGCCGGTTTATTGTCTATTACCCTGCCCGGCCATGACCTCGACCTGACCCGCCCGACTACTGCCCGGCTGCTCAACCTGCTCAAACGCATCGGGGGGGCTAACCTCGCGGTAGGCCGGGTTTATGAAGGCCACATCAACGCGCTGCAACTGGTTCATTTATACGCTGATCCGGCCCAAAAACAACGTTGGTTTACGGATGTGGCCGACCACAACCGGCTGTTCAGCGTCTGGAATACACAGGCCGACAATGGCATCCGTATTCACGCCCTGGGCGGTGGCCGCTACCGGCTGGAAGGAGCAAAAACGTTCTGTTCGGGGGCGGGTTGGGTGAGTCGGCCGGTCATCACGGGCGAACTCGTTGGCGGGGACAAACGGGGCTGGCAGATGGTGGTCGTGCCCGTTGAGCAGGGGCAACCCCTGACCGAAGACCGGCGTTTCTGGCAACCGCTGGGAATGCGGGCATCGGCCTCGTTCCGACTCGACTTTACGGGCATCGAACTCACGGATGATGATCTGCTCGGGCAACCTGATAATTACTACCGGCAACCGTATTTCAGCGGGGGAGCCATCCGGTTTGCGGCCGTACAACTGGGCGGAGCCGAAGCGTTGTTCGATGCCACGCGGGTGTATCTGACTGCCTTGAAGCGCACCGAAGACGTCTTTCAGCGAACCCGCCTGGCCGAAATGGCGTACCTGATCGAATCTGGGAATAACTGGCTGCAGGCCGCCGGGACAAAAACCGATCAGTGGCTGGAGCGGGGCGAAACACCGGAGACGATTGTCGCCTACGCCAACATGACCCGCACGGCTATCGAAGATATCTGTTTGCGGGTGATGCCGCTGGCCGAAAAATCGGTGGGTGCGCGGGGCCTCATGCAGCCGTTGCCGTTCGAGCGCATTCACCGCGACCTGACCTTTTACCTTCGCCAACCCGCCCCCGATGCCACCCTGACCGATATTGGTCGTTACGTGCTGACCCATGCCACCGATGCCAACGATCTCTGGACATAGACAGGCCGAACTCCTCGCCCGTCGTCCGGCGTTGCTCCTGACCGACGTAACCCGGTTGGGCCGGACAGTGGTCGTGGCCCCGCACCCCGACGATGAGTCACTCGGGGCGGGGGGAGCCATTGCGCTGCTGCGGGCGGCCAACGTGCCGGTACACGTGCTGTTCGTGAGTGATGGGAGTCAGTCGCACCCAAATTCACCCGCGTATCCGGCGCAGCGGCTGATGGAACTGCGGGAAACCGAAGCGCGGGAGGCTCTGCGCATACTGAACGTACCCGCCGAAGCCGCTACGTTTCTGCGTTTGCCCGACACACAGGTACCCACACCGGGCGATGCCCGCTTTGCCGCAGCCGTTGCGACGGTGGCAGATCTGCTGAATGCGTTTCGGCCCGATACGGTGCTGGTGCCCTGGCGTCGTGACCCGCACCGAGACCACCGGGCTGCGTGGCAGCTTTTACAAAAAGCCGTCGAGTTGCTGTCAACTCAACCCCGGTGGCTCGAATATCCGATCTGGCTCTGGGAACTGGGCGACGCCGACGATCAGCCCCGGCCCGACGAAGTGCGCGTTTGGCAGCTACCCATTGGCTCTGTTGTGGGCCGGAAAAAAGCGGCCATTGCTGCCCATCGGTCGCAGGTCACGCGGCTTATTGACGACGATCCCACGGCATTTTACCTCTCGCCCGACCTGCTGGCACATTTCGACGTGCCACACGAATTATTTTTTGAACCCATCTGACTGTTGGTTAGCCATGAATCCGCCCGGAAATACGTTACCCCAGGGATATTTTGATGATGTGTACAAGGCGAATGATGACCCCTGGAATTTTGCTACCAGTGATTACGAACGGGCCAAGTACGAGGCTACGATAGCCGCCCTGCCACAGAAACACTATACCCATGCGTTCGAGATTGGCTGTTCCATTGGCGTGTTGAGCGGGATGCTGGCCGTTCGGTGCGATGCGCTGCTATCGGTCGATGCGAGTGAATTACCCCTGAAAACGGCCCGCGAACGGCTGGCGAAGTTCCCCCGGGTGACCGTGGCGCAACGAAGCATCCCTGCCGATTTTCCGACTGGCCAGTTCGACTTAATTGTGCTGTCGGAAGTGGGCTATTACCTGTCCATCGCCGATCTGACGCGGGCAAGGACTAAAATCGTCGAAAATCTGACAACGGGTGGCGACCTCGTGCTGGTTCACTGGACGCCCCCGGTTCACGATTACCCCCTCACCGGCGATCAGGTGCATGACCGATTTATGGCCGTTGTCGGCCCCGATCAGCTGCTGACGCATCTACAGCATCAACGGGCCGGGACCTATCGGTTGGATGTGTTCCGCAAAAATTGATGTTACCCGACGACGGGTCGGGGGGAAACTACTCACCCCGCAGAAAGGCCCGCAACTCCGCAATGGCTGTTGTAACGGGCACAAGCGGGTTTTTCTGATTGTCTGTACTGTTTATCTGCTCGGCTACGTTGGCCCACAGTTGACCAAAATACCGGTTCGTGGCAGTTTCGCGGCACAGCCAGTCCGGGTCGAGTTTCAGGGCTGCGGCCAGGATTTGTAAGTCGGCCCGTCGGTCGGTGTCGGCCATTGTCCGCCAGCAGTCGCGGAGGAATCGGCGGTGGCGAAACCGATTGAGTACTACGTCGGCTCCTTCGACCTGCGGCAACTGACAAGTGGCTGTCATGTTTTCCCACTGTTTTAGCTGCCACGAAAACCCGACAGCCACGCGCCCTTCCGTCCGGGCGGAGGTAAACACTTTCACCTGGGGACTCTTGCGGATTTTGGCGTCGATGCGGAGCATGGCCCGGTAAAAGGCTTCGTCCTCTAAGAATGGCACTTCCGGCAACCGCCCGGCTTTCAGGTAGGTATCGCAGGTGACGGCGAGGCTGGCCCCGAAGTGCTGAAAGTGGCGCGGCCAGGGGTCATTCACCAGCGGGTCGATGCGGGCTTCGGTGCGGGCGATGAGGTGCCGGTAGGTCACATCCAGCAGGTGATACCGACGTAGTTCGGCGCACGGGCGGCTGTCAATCGGCTCCCGCCGGGTCAGGATGCGACCACCCACAGCGTCGTTTCCCCGTTCGATTTCGGCAATGGTGTGGGCAATCCAGTGGCTGTCCAGCACCGTATCGCCATCGGTAGAGGCAATAATGCCCCGTCGGTTGCCCGTGCTGAGTAACCGGCGGCAGGCTTCGTCCATCAACAGCCGCCGGACATGACCAATGTTCGCCTGTTCGCGGGGGAGCCGGATGTTGGTCACGTACAGGGGGAAATCGGGGTGTTGGGTTTGGTACGCCGTGGCCAGCTCATAGGAAGCATCGGTACAGTTATTGGTCAGCACCAGCACTTCGTACCAGTCGCCGGGCAGGGGCAGGCCGTCGAGTGTTTGCTGGGTACGGAGCGAATCGAGGGTGTCGGTGAGGTGGTTGGCTTCGTTGCGAACCGGCACAATGACCGACACGCGCAGGAGGGCCGCAGGAGGGATCTGATTGAAAAGATACTGGTCAGCAGAAGAGACAGGTTTGGGCCGGACGGTATGAAGATCCGGCTGGTCGAAAAATTGAATCATGCACGTTTTTCCGGTTGAGTAAATTGACTGAGCCGATCCGCTATAATCGAATCATTCGTAGGCTATAAAGCCGGAAGTGCGGGCAAATGTTTGGGCGTCTGAGGGAGCGGAACTGGGTTGATACGAATCCATGCGGACACCGTTCAGGTCAACTCCTCCAGCGTCAACTCCTCAGGCGGTTGTCCCAGAAATTTAGCCAATACCGCTACGATCAGGCTGTGGTCCTGCCGCTGGGGGAGACCCGACACGGTAATGGCCCCGATGCAGCCCGTCCCCCGGATTCGGAGTGGAAAGCTACCGCCGTGCGTGGCGTAGTCGCGGGCAGCGACACCGGCTTTTTCGGTCAGGGTTGTCTGCTGCTGTTTCAGTTCCAGCCCGATGGCGTACGAACTCCGGTGGTAGCGCAACGTGGTGTTGCGCTTGCGCCGTGCCCACTCCACGTTGTCGGGCGTAGTACCGGGCATGGCAAAGAAGAACAGCGGCTGCCCGTGCAACTGAATGTCGATGGCGACGCTTTTCCCGATGGCTTCGACGGCTTCTTTCAGGCGGGTACCCACCATCCAGGCGGTGGTGGCGTCGAAGGTATTAAACACAAGGCATTCTTCCTGTAGGGCAATCCGATCAAGGTCAGTCATGAACGTAGCGATGGGGGCGGGCCGACAAGTTAGGGGCAAAATGGGATAGTTCGGGTGGTAGACAGGGGGGATATTGGGTGATTGGCTATCTTGCTGCATCATTAAAAAGCGAGTTATGGACGAAATACGCTGGGGTATTATTGGGTGTGGCGATGTGACGGAAGTAAAAAGTGGTCCGGCCTTTACTAAAGTCGACCATTCGTCATTAGTGGCGGTGATGCGCCGGGATGGGGAAAAGGCCGCAGACTACGCCCGTCGGCATCACGTGCCGACCTGGTACGCCGATGCAAACCAGCTCATTCAGGACCCGGATGTAAACGCCGTCTACGTAGCTACCCCGCCCCGTTTTCACGAGGTTTACACGATTGCCGCGTTAGCCGCCGGAAAACCGGTGTACGTAGAGAAGCCAATGGCTATCAACACTGAAGCTGCCGAACGGATGCGGGCTGCGTCGGAGCAATACGGGATGCCCCTCGTCGTGGCACACTACCGGCGCGAACTGCCCATGTTCCGCCAGATCAAACATCTGCTCGATACCAACCGGATTGGTACCGTGAAACTCGTGACCCTACGGCTGCTGCAACCGTCCGGCTCGTCGGTGGTGGCACAAACGGCCGATAACTGGCGCGTCGATCCGGCGTTGTCCGGCGGTGGGTTGCTGTTCGATTTGGCACCGCACCAGCTCGATTTGATGCACTATTTTTTCGGTCCGGCCGAGGATGCTTATGGTATTTGCGCCAACCAGGCCGGGTTATATGCCGCCGAAGACATCGTAACGGGCATGATGCGGTTGCCCGGCAACATACTGTTTACCGGGCAATGGTGCTTTACGGTGCCGCCCAGCCTGGCCGAAGACGTCTGCGAAATCATCGGCACCCGTGGCCGGATCCGGTTCCCGATGTACAGCCATCAGTACACCGTTCTGGTCGATGGGCAGGAAGAAACCATCACTACCGCTCCGCCCGTGCACATCCAGCAGCCGATGATCGACGCCGTCGTGCGCTATTTTCGGGGAAGTGGCCCCAATCCCTGCCCCGCCGACGAGGCCATTGCCATGCTGCGGGTGATGGAAACGTTTGCCGGAAGGATGCCGAAACCCTGAGCAGATAATGCCGGGTCGGGTATAACTGGAGGGGTATTTAGTCCGGGCGTTCACAATTTCTTAAAACGGCAGCGCGGGGTATTTACCTACTTTGGCCCCTTCTGACGGATCGCCCGCTATGCCTTTTATCCACCTGTTCCGACCATACCGGTACCTGCTGCCGGGCGGTATTCTGTTTTTTCGACTGCTGACGGCTTCGGCACAAGACCCGGTAGCTTTCCAGCCCGACAACGCTGAACTCCGTACCCAACCGCACCCCAAACGGCCTGATTCCCTTTTTCTGGATCTGAAAGGCAAGTACGCCCGGAGTCTGGAGCGCAAAGACAACGGCACTGCGGCCGGTTACCTACAGCAAATGGGGCAGGTCTGTTACCACCTCAGCCGCTACCCGCAGGCCCTCGATTTGATGTTACAGGCCGGAAAACTGTACCGTAATGCCGGAAAACCGGCCCTGTTGGCCGCTAACCTGAACGAAGTAGGCATTCTGTTTTACTATACCCGCCAGCCGGAACGCGCCCGTCAGCAGTACGACGAAGCCCTGGCCATTTTCCGTACCCTGAACGACCGGGCCGGTATTGCCGTTACGAGCGGAAAAATAGGCCATCTCTACGAAAAGCAGCAGCAGTACGATAAGGCATTTTTTTACCAGCGGCAGGCCCTGCACTACTACCGGCAGTTGGCCGACCAGCCGGGCATCGCCAAGATTTACGAAAACCTCGGCAGCATTTTTGAGGATTTGGCCCGTTACGATTCGGCGCATTATTACTTCGAGAATGCCCTGCAACTGTACGAGCAAACCAGCGACGAAACCAGCCGGATCACTGCCCGATGACGATACATGGCCAGATTATCCGGGTGTTGCATTCCTTTTGGGCAGTACCCGGATTTAACTCTTTCCGTCGGCTGAACCTGGTTATAAGGCGTTGCCTGTCTTTATTCCGGCCTGTTTTAATCGTTTATTAATTTGATTGTTTTCCTGCCTTTATTAACTCAACGGATTGCTAACGAAATAGTAAAACCATTTTTATCGACTAAAAAAGGACAATCGTCAACTTTGTGTCCAGAAAGACGACGGTATGAAATGGAATTTTCTGGGCACACTATTTTGGTTTATCGCGTCTTATGCACAGGCGGGGACGCTCACCGGACGAATAACGGATGCCCGCACCCGTCAGCCGCTGCCAGGGGCTACGGTGGGTCTGCGAAACACCAATTTCTTCACCATAACCGACCGCGACGGCAATTATCAACTCAATAACCTGCCCGCTGGTCAGTACGAATTACAAACCACCTTTGTTGGATACGCCCCCCGGACGGAACGCATCAAGCTCGCGGCCGATCAAACGCTGGTGCGAAACCAGGCCCTGACCGAACAGGCCGGTAACCTAAGCGAAGTAAACGTAAAGGGTATTCTGAACCGGGAAACCGAAGTGGCCAGCCGCCGGTCGGAACGCAACGCCGACAACATCATCAACGTCGTTTCGTCGGCCCGGATCGAAGGGTCTCCTGACATTAACGTGGCCAACGTACTCCAGCGCATGTCGGGTATTACGCTGCAACGCTCCAACGGCGACGGCGGGTCGTTTGCGATTATCCGGGGCATTGAGCCGCGTTATAACAACACGACCATCAACGGAGTAAAGGTGACCAGCCCGGACGAAAAATCGCGGTTTGTTCCCCTGGACATTATCCCGGCGGACCTGCTCCAGCGTATTGAAATCAGCAAGGCCCTGATGCCCAGCATGGAGGGCGACGCCATCGGCGGTACGATCAATCTGGTGATGAAAGATGCCCCCCAGGGTACGCTTTTACGCGCATCCGGCTCACTCGGCTACAGCGCGTTGTTTATCAAACAGGGCTACACCACGTTTGACCGGTCGGTCATCCGGCCGAAGGGATTTACGGAAACCAATGGGGCCGACTACAGGGTGCTACCGGGTGATTTCAGCCGCGGAAACCTGAATTTTACGTCAAAAACGGCACCGCCCAGCGGCACGGCCGGGCTGACCTGGGGCAACCGCTTCCGTGACAATCGACTGGGCATACTGGTGGGTGCATCCTACCAAAACCAGTTCAGCGGGGCCATCAGCGAGTTTAATTCGATAACAATCGACCAGTTCAACGTGCCCTCCCGGTCAGACGTAGCCAACCGGACGTACTCGACGAATCTGGTGAACTACGGGTTGAATGTCCACCTCGACTACCAGTTGACGCCCCGCCACAAGCTCAACCTGTTCAACACGCTGCTGCTCTCTGACCTGGCACAGGCCCGGCTCAGCGTTGATACTTCCCTGATTGGCAACGGCCGTACCCGGCCCGGCATAGGCTTTATTAATCCGGTAAACCGGTCGCTGACCAACCATCAGTTAGTTGAAAATGCCAAGCTCGATGGTACCGTACAATTGGCCGATAATCTGCTGCTGAACTACGCGGGTGTACTCTCCTACGCTACTAAACGCGCCCCTGACCGCGCTGAAATCACTAACGATTATAAGATTGACGATCAGTTTCGGCGCACGGCCACGTTTTTCGACCAGATCAGCCACATCTGGCAGCATAATTCCGACCGTGACTATACCGGTTTATTAAACCTGACCTACCTGCCCAAGCGGTTTGGGGATGCCCTCGAACTGCGGGCGGGCGGCCTGTACCGGACCAAATCGCGCGAAAACCGGCAGGATTCGTACATTTTGAAGCCGACGCTGGACTCGGCAACGGGCCAGAAACAGGTGTTTACCGGTATTCAAACGGCCCGCTGGACGGTTTATAATCCGGCGGGAACGTACGAATACGATGCCAACAATTACCAGGCGCAGGAGCAGGTCGGCGCGTTTTATGCGCAGGGCCGCTACCGCAGGCAGCACTGGCAGGTCCTGACCGGTGTCCGGGTCGAAACCACCACGCAGTCGTTTCAGATTAATACGGTAACGACCGCGCAGTTGAACCACGCGACGGTGGCCTACACCGATATTTTGCCCAGCCTGCACCTGACCTACCGGCCCACTGACCGGCAGAACTGGCGGGCGTCGTATTTCCGCTCGCTGAGCCGACCGGGGTATTTTGAACTGGTACCTTACCAGATTCGCGGGCAGGACAGCGACGAAGTGGGTAACCCGAACCTGCGGCATGCCGTGGCCGATAACTTCGATCTGCGCTACGAACTGTATCCGAACGCCAACGACCAGTTGCTCATCGGCACGTTCTACAAGCGCATCCAAAACCCCATCGAGTACGCATTCACGTCGTTTTCGGGCGGACAACTGGTCTATACGCCCCGTAATTTCGGTACGGCTACCAACATCGGGCTGGAAGTGGCCTTCACCAAATACCTCGGTAACTGGGGCGTCACGGGTAATTATACCTACACCGATTCGCGCATCAGCTCGTCCAAAATTTTCAACGATCCTGTTACCCAAACGTCGTCGCTGGTTTTGCAGCAACGGCCTTTGCAGGGGCAGACCGACCACGTGGGTAATCTGTCGCTGCTGTACCGGCACCCCGCTTCGGGCTGGTTTGTGCAACTGGCGTATGGCTACAACGGGCGGACCCTGCGCCAGGTGACGCCGTTTTTGGGTACCGACTACTACCAACGACCGCAGCACACGCTGGCCGGGTCAGTGGAGAAACGCGCGGGCGCCCGCTTCGTGGTTTTTGCCAAACTCAACAACCTGCTCAATACGCCCACCATTCTGGAGGTGAATACGAATCATCTGATCGTACAGCGTGACATCAATCGGGCCAGCTACCTGCTTGGTCTGCGGTACACGCGTTAAGCCATTGCTCATTCTTGCTGTCTCTATTTTTCAATTAACTAACTCAAAGATTATGAACCAGTTTAGCGTTTATCGTTCAATGATGCTGACGGTAGCGGTAGGTCTGTCGTTGACCGCCACTACCCTGCTGACCTCGTGCAGCAAATCGTCGGAAGGAAACAATGTAGTACCCGCCCAGCCAGCTTCCAACCCCATCACCGGCACCTCGCTGGCAGGTAACGTAAAAGGTGCCCTGCTAACGGGCAAGACCTACACCGTCACGGGCGACGTGATGGTAGGCCCCAAAGATACGTTGTTCGTACAGCGTGGCGTAACGGTAAACGTTTCAGGTAATTCGACTTTTTATGTACAGGGGGCGCTGATTTCGGAAGGGTCGCAGGCCAGCCCCATCACATTCACTTCGCCATCGGGGAAGCCCGGTTCGTGGGGTGGTTTTCAGTGCGACAGTGCTAAGTACGTGCGTATCCAGTGGACGCACATCGACTATACCGGCGGTCCCGACCCAACCGGTAGTGCTCGGGTCTCACTGATTGTGAGCAAGCCGATTACGGTTATTGTGGAAGACTCGTGGCTAAAAAGTGGCCAGGATGATGGGTTCCGGCTTCAGGGTGGCTGCAACGTCAGCATTCTGCGGAACACCATTGAAAGTGGTGGCAGCACCGACGGCGAAGCGATCAACATCAAAACCGGTGCGACGGGTACCGTCGCGTATAATGTAGTCTGGAGCCAGGCGGGCAGTGCCATTAAACTCGAAACCAGTACTACCGCGTTGTTTCCGCAGACGAATGTAAAGGTGTACAATAACACACTGGTCAGCGACGGGTTCCGCCGGGGGGCAGCCGAGCCGGGCCGGGGTATTCTGATAGACCGGTTTGCGCAGGGAGCTTTCTATAATAACTTGATTGTGAACGACTACAACGGGCTGGACATTACCACGGCGGCCGATACGAAGAACATTACATACGGCAACAACTACTTCTACGCCACGGCCGATTCGCTGCGAAAATTTTACTATCCTGCCGGTTCGTTTGGCAAGCAGCAGACGTCGGACATTGTGTCAACGGCAACGACCGATAAAAATCCGTTGTTTACCAAGTTCGACGCCAACTACAACAGCACGACTAATAACAATGATTTCCACCTCCAGAGCGGCTCCCCCGCACTGGGTGTCGGCAACACCGTCTATAACAAAGACATAGGTGCTTACACGTCTGATGCTCAGGGTAATAAGCACTGATTAACGAATGAAAGTCAGACGGGCCATCGGGGTATTTACTCCGATGGCCCGCCCTTTTCAGGACTGTCCGATGAAATTATCACAACTTCGTTTAACTCTCTTGCTGGGCGGTCTGGCCGGTCTGGGTCTGATTAGCCGCCTGCCGACCAGATGGGCTGCCGATGCAATTATAAAACCCTTCGCCGTGACCGACACCGTCCGCCACGATACAGACGACCCGGCGGTGTGGGTGAACCCCGCCGATTCCGCCAAAAGTTTGATTATCGGCACGGATAAGGATAAGGACGGTGCCCTGTACGTCTTCGACCTGAACGGAAAGGTGCAGCCCGACAAGGTGGTGCGGGGGTTGAAACGCCCTAACAACGTTGATGTAGAATATGGGTTGTTGCTGGGCGGGAAGGCCACCGATATTGCCGTCACTACTGAGCGGTTCACCCACAAACTGCGCATCTTTTCGCTGCCGGACATGAAACCCGTCGACGGCGGGGGGCTGGATATGTTCGTGGGCGAAACCGGCACCGACTACCGCGACCTGATGGGTATTTCGATGTATCGTAACAAGGCCGGGAACGTCTACGCCATCGTTGGGCGAAAAAGCGGCCCGACGGATGGTACCTACCTCTGGCAATATCGGCTGGAAGATAACGGCATGGGCACCGTTAAAGCGACGCTGGTACGGAAATTCGGCCACTACAGCGGCCTGAAAGAGATCGAATCCATCGCGGTGGACGATCAGTTGGGCTACGTTTATTATTCCGACGAGGGCAAGGGCGTGCATCAGTACTATGCCGATCCTGAAAAGGGCAATAAGGAACTGGCTCTTTTCGCCACCAAAGGCTTTACACAGGACCACGAGGGCATTTCGATCTATAACCTGACGGACAGCACGGGCTACATTCTGGTGTCGGATCAGGGGGCGAACAAATTCCACATTTTCAGGCGGGAGGGTACGGCACAAAACCCGTTCGAGCATACGCTGGTGAAAGTCGTTACGGTGTCGGCCCATCAGAGCGACGGCTCCGAAACGGTCGCGTTGCCGCTGAATGCCAACACCCGGCACGGCCTGTTCATCGCCATGAGCGACAACAAAACGTTTGAACTCTACCGTTGGGAAGACATCGCCGGTAAAGACCTGAAAGCGATTAAATAAGGCGATGGCTTGTTTTAGCAGCCCATGACTTTAGTCGTGGGCTGTTTTTGTGGTCAATCCCTTCACCTGCTCCAACACACCCGCAATCATCTGCCGCGACGTTCCCAGATAATTTTCCGGCCGGAGAACGGTTAGCCATTCGATACTCAGATCGGGTGTTAACTGGTGCAGGGCTTCGGATAGATCAATACCGGACGTTTCGACCAGTTGACAGGCTTTTTGGACGAGGGCCTGCGCGTCGGAGCGGGACATTAGCCCGGTCAGCGCAAACGTGGCTGCTTCGGACATGACCAGGCCGTGCGATTGGGCTATGTTTTTCAGCATCGTGGCTTCATTGATAACCATCGACCGGCTCAGTTCCGATGCGTGCCTGAGGGCGGTGCTGGCAGCCGTCATCATCGGCGGCAGGCTGAGCCATTCGAGCAGCCAGGCGGTACCGTCGCGCTCGTTGCCGTGAATCATACTGTGGAACAGGTTTGCGGCCAGTCCGGCGTTGAAATGGGCCAGTGCTACCAGTGTTTCACTCAACACCGGGTTGTTTTTGTGGGGCATCGTGCTCGATTTACCCGTATCGCCCGCGCCACTTTCGGCCACTTCGCCGAGTTCCGATTGCGCCATGGTCAGCATATCCTGCCCGAACTTGCCCAGCGTACCGGTCACCAACGCCAGCCAGCTACCGTATTCCGCAAAGGCGTCGCGCTGACTGTGCCACTGTGCCGGCGAATGGTGCAGATTCAATTCCTGCGCCAGTAACTCGCCAACAATCAGTCCTTTTTCGCCCATTGCCGCCAGCGACCCCGCCGACCCGCCCAACTGCACCACTAATAGCCGGGGCTTGAGTTGTTCCAGCCGGGTCAGGTGTCGGAGCAATGGACTAATCCAGGCAATGACCTTCAAGCCCAACAGCACCGGAATGGCCTGTTGGGTGCGGGTGCGGGCAATAGTAATGGTGTCGGGATGACGCTCGATTACGGTAGCCAATCCCTGAATAATTTCCCGGATTTGGACTTCCTGAAGGGCGATAACGGCCTGCATCGTCAGCACCGAGGCCGTGTCGATAATGTCCTGCGAGGTCGCGCCGAAGTGCAGGTAACTCATGGCTGATTCAGGCAACTGTTTTTTTGCCAGGGCCAGCAAACCGATGATTGGAACGCCATTTTGCCGGGTGCTTTCAGCGAGCAAAGCCGGGTCGGGCCGGAAATGGGCCAGACGTTCGGCAATGACGCTGGCGGCTTCGTGCGGAATCATCCCGGCGTTGGCCTGTGCCCGCGCCAACGCAATTTCGACCCGCAACAGCATTGCAATCCGTTCGTCGTCAGACAGTAAACGAACTGTCTGCTCGTCGGAGAGGTATTGCGAGAAGATGGGCGAATCGAATAGGGTAGCCATGTTTTGTTGGTATTTATACCCGTTCCATTGCCAGCGCAATGCCCTGACCCACGCCGATGCACATGGTCGTGAGTGCCCGGCTGACCTGCCGTTCCCGCAAATCCAGCGCGGCCGTACCGACTAACCGCGCGCCCGACATACCCAGCGGATGCCCCAGCGCAATGGCCCCGCCGTTGGGATTCACCCGCGCGTCGTCGTCAGCAATGCCTAACTGCCGCAGCACGGCCAGACTCTGACTGGCAAAAGCTTCGTTGAGTTCGATGAGGTCGAAATTGGCGAGGGTAAGGCCCAGTTTTGCCAGCAATTTCTGCGTGGCCGGTACTGGACCAATGCCCATCACGCGGGGCGGCACACCGGCCGAAGCCCCGCCCAGCACACGGGCAATGGGCGTGAGGCCATATTGCTTTATCGCTGTCTCGGACGCAATGAGTAACCCGGCGGCTCCGTCGTTCACACCCGATGCGTTACCCGCCGTCACGGTGCCGTTGATTTTAAAGGGCGTTCCGAGTTTGGCCAACTGTTCCAGCGTCGTAGCAGGCCGGGGATGTTCATCGGTGTCGATTACGATGGTAGTTTTGCCCTGCCTCACCGTCACCGGCACAATTTCCTGACTAAAACGGCCACGGGCCATAGCCGCACCCGCTTTCTGCTGACTCCGCAGGGCAAATAAGTCCTGATCTTCGCGGGTGACGTTGTAATCAGCCGCCACATTTTCGCCGGTTTCGGGCATGGAATCCACGCCGTACAGGGCCTTCATCTGCGGATTCACGAATCGCCAGCCGATGGTCGTATCGAAAATCTCCGCCGACCGCGAATACGCACTTTCGGCTTTGGGTATCACAAACGGCGCACGCGACATGCTTTCGACACCCCCGGCCAAGACCAGATCAGCCTCGCCGGATTTGATTTGCCGACAGGCCGTCAGCACCGCATCCATGCCCGATCCGCACAGCCGGTTGATGGTCGTGCCGCTCACGCTGATGGGCAGACCCGCCAGCAAAGCCGCCATCCGGGCCACGTTGCGGTTGTCCTCACCGGCCTGATTGGCGCAGCCCAGCATTACATCGTCCACCCGCGACCAATCGACGGTGGGGTTACGTTCCATCAGGGTTTTCAGCACCAGAGCCGCCAGGTCGTCGGGCCGGACGGTGGCCAGACTGCCGCCGTAGCGACCAATGGGGGTGCGGATGTAATCGCAGATATAAGCCTCTGGCATAATTCAGGGTAGTTTTTCAATGAACCGGGCCGCTGTTTTGGCCCGGACTTCGTCGAGGGTGACACCGGGCATTAGTTCGATCAGGGTGAGTTTACCGTCGGGGTAGGAAAATACGGCTAAATCGGTGATAACCATATCGACTACGCCTTCGGCTGTAAGGGGTAAGGTGCATTCGGGCACTACTTTCGAGGTTCCGTCGGGGTCGGCATGGGTGAGGGTAATGATGAGTTTTTTCGCGCCCGATGCCAGGTCCATGGCGCCACCAACGCCCAGCAGGGGCTTTCCGGGTACGGCCCAGTTGGCTAAGTTCGCCCGTTCGTCCACCTCCAGCCCGCCCATAATGGCCACATCGACGTGGCCCCCTCGAATCATTCCGAACGAATCGGCACTGTCGAAATAGCTGCTGCCGGGCAGGGCCGTTACGGGAATCTTCCCGGCATTGACCGGGTAATCCAGCGCCCCCCCGCCATCCGACGGAGCCGGTCCTACGCCCAGCATCCCGTTTTCGGTGTGCAGAATGATGCCGTCTTCGGGCTTGATCAGGTCGGCCACCAGCGTTGGAATACCGATGCCGAGGTTGACGACATCACCTTTTCTGAGTTCGGCGAACGCCCGCTTAGCCATGTTCAGCCGCGATTCGCTCACTTTACGCCCTGTATTTACGGACGCCGACGATCCCAGATCAGCCAGCGATACCGTGGCCTGCACCAGAAAATCCACGAAACAGCCGGGCGTGTGAATGATATTGGGGTCGATGGCTCCGACGGGTACGATCTCTTCCACTTCGGCAATCACCAGATCGGCGGCCGTAGCCATAGCCCGGTTAAAATTCTGCTCGGTCATGCGGTAGGTCAGATTCCCCGCCGTATCGGCTTTCCACGCCCTTATAAACGCAACGTTGCCCCGAATGCCTTCGATAAACACTTGTTCTTTGCCATTGATAATCCGGGTATCGCGACCAGTGGCCAGCAGGGTTCCGGCTGAGGTTGGGGTATAAAATCCGCCGATGCCCGCGCCCCCCGCCCGAATGGCTTCGGCCAGCGTCCCCTGTGGCAGCAGTTCGTATTCGACCTGCCCGGACTGCGCGGCTTTCACGGCATCGGGATTGCTGGTGAAAAACGAGCCGATCATTTTTCGGATCTGGCCGTTCAGCAGGAGTTTTCCGCCCCCCAGACCCGGTTCGCCGACGTTGTTGCCGATAAAGGTGAGGTTGCGGGTTTGGGTATCGGCGAGGGCGTTGAGCAGGTGAACGGGGTTGCCGGTCATGCCGAAACCACCACCGAGCAGCACATCGCCATCGTTCACTTTGGCGGCTGCTTCGGCCGGGGTAATCTGGGGTACTTGCTTCATTTTTTACGGATTAAGGTTGGCACCGCAACGGCGGACCGTGCGGATTGGGCGGATGTTCCAACGCGGATAAGAGCGGATAAAAAAATTTTAAATCTGTTTTTATCCGCGCTGCCGCAGGCATCCGCCCCATCCGCGTTCCAACATTGTTTAGATATCAAAAAAGACCGTTTCCTGATCGCCCTGCAAGTGAATATCGAGGTGGTAGCTGATGCCGCCGGGGGCCTCCGCATACCGTGCAATCATCGTATGGCGTCGCTCTTCGGGAACGGCGTTCAAGAGTTCGTCCTGTGCGTTGGCTTCGGTTTCGTCCGAAAAGTAAAGCCGGGTATATAATGCCCGTAACGACCCCCGCATAAATAGTACAATGTTGATGTGCGGGGCTTGCCCATTCGCCACTGATCCCGGCTTTAGGGTTTCAAACTGAAATTTTGCGCCTATCTGTGTACCCGTGCCGACCCGGCCGAAGCCGGTAAATTCGGTGCCATCGTTGTCTTTCGGGCTGATGGGTGCGGTGCGGTAGTTACCCGCAGCATTGGCCTGCCAGAGTTCAACCACGGCATCGGGAACGGGATTACCCTGCCCGTCGAGTATCCGCCCGGTAATGAAAATCCGTTCGCCGGGCGTGTCGGCACCAAGCAGCGCGTGGTTTACAATACTGTCATACGGATAGCCGTACTGCATGGCGGTCAGGCTGTAGGCAAAAAATGGCCCGACGGTTTGCGAGGGTGTCTGTCGAATTCGGTCCGGGTTTGACTGTTCCATTACTCGAAAAGGGTTTGGTAGCGGCCATTCAGCACAATGTCGAACTGGTAGGCCAGCGCGAATTCGGGGTCGGTCCAGTCCATGCGGAATTTGGCAATCAGCAGGTCGCGGGCGTGTTGGGGTACGGACTGAAAGATCGGGTCGTACTCGAACAGTGGGTCGCCGGGAAAGTACATCTGCGTCACTAACCGATGCTCGATCTGGTGGCCCAGCACCGAAAAATGGATGTGATTGGGTCGCCAGGCGTTGTAGTGATTGCCCCACGGATAGGCTCCCGGCTTGATGGTATAAAACGAATACATCCCGTCGCTGTCGGTCAGGACGCGGCCCCCACCCAGAAAATTAGGGTCGAGCGGAGCATCGTGAACTTCGGCTTTGTGTACGTACCGACCCGCCGAGTTGGCCTGCCAGATTTCGATCAGTACATTCGGCAACGCCCGACCCGAATCGTCCATCACCCGGCCCGCCACTTTGATGCGTTCGCCAATGGGTTCACCGTTGACGCGGGCGTTTTTGGTCAGGTCGTTATCGTGCTTCTGCAACACCGACTCCCCGAAAACGGGCAGGCTCAAATCACGAATCAACTCCCGAACGGGTAGCAGCGGCCGGGTCGGGCTTCGGTAAATCGTCGATTTATAGGCGGGGTACAGATGTGGTGGCTGCACGTCGAAATTGGTCGGCTCCATGTCAGTTTTCTTGATCGGCGAATATCTCTTTGGCAATTTTCATGGCTCCGTTCGTGACCGGCACCCCGGCGTAAATACCCGTGTGAAGCAGGGCTTCTTTCACGTCGTCGGGGGTGGCTCCCGTGTTTCGGGTAGCGCGGATGTGCATGGCCAGTTCATCTTCATGGCCCAGCGCGGCCAGCAGCGCAATGGTAATCAGGCTCCGTTCGCGGTAGGTCAAGCTGGACGCAGCGCGACCGGAGCGCGACCAGATGCTTCCCCAGGCATTTTCGGTGATATACTGCTGAAAATCAGCATCAAAATCCGTCTTGTTCGCTTCGGCCCGGTCCACATGCGCATCGCCCAGCACCGCCCGGCGGGTTTTCATCCCCGTTTCGTAGAGTGTGTCACGGGTTAAACCGGTGGGTTCGGCCATGAAGTCGAGGATGAATTGAGCGAAAATTTCGGGGGTTTGCAGGCATGGAATATGCCCGACACCGTCGATGAGGTGGCAGGTGGCGTTGGGCAGTTGATCCGCCATCGCCTGTACCTGTTCGGGGGGCGTAGCCAGGTCGTGTGTTCCGCCAATAACCAACGTGAGCAGCGTAATTTGCTGTATTTCGTTGGTCATGTCTTCGTCACGGATGGCAGCACTGGCGCAGTTGTAGCCGACGGGTGACGTTTGTTCGATCATGGCCCGGTAACCGGCGACGCTGGTCGGGTTCGCGTCCCGAAACGGTTGGGGAAACCACCGCTCCAGCACCCCGTCCGAAACAGCCGCCATGCCCTGCTGCTGAACGGTCTGAATGCGCTCATTCCATCCGTCTGCCGTTCCGATTTTCGGGGCCGTATTGCTCAGCACTAACTTTTCGATGCGTTCGGGATGCATCAGGGCGAACCGCTGACCGATCACGCCACCAATAGACAACCCGATAAATACACAGGTCTCAATCTGCAATTCGTCCATCAGCCCGACAACCATTGCCACATAATCAGCAATAGTCAGCGCATTTTTTGGTGCTTCGGACAGACCATGCCCCGGCTTGTCGAAGCGCAGGATGGAGCCGTGCGGTTGTAGGATCTCTACCACCTCATCCCAGATGCGGAAGTCGGTACCGAGCGAATTGACGAAAATAAATGTGCGTTCGCCAGCACGTTTGGTGTACTGGTAATGAATGCTGTGGCCCTTGATATGGAGGAATGTCATGGTAAACTCTATTAAAAGGGATAGTGCCGGGGCGTCGTTTGCAGGGTAAGCCAGCGGAGTTCGGTGAACTCATGCACCCCCGCACGACCGCCAAACCGGCCATAGCCACTGCTTTTCACCCCGCCGAACGGCATCTGGGCTTCGTCGTGTACGGTCGGGCCGTTGACGTGACAAATACCGGATTCGATGCGTTTGGCCACTTCGTAAGCACGGGCCATATCGCCCCCGAATACGGCCGACGACAGCCCGTATTCATTATCGTTGGCGCAGGCAATGGCCGCTTCCACGCCATCGACCCGGATGATAGGCTTCACCGGACCAAACGACTCCTGACTGTAGATGTGCATATCGGGCGTAACGTGGTCGAGCAGCGTGGCCGGAAACAACGTATTTTCGGCTTTACCGCCACACAGCAGCGTGGCGCCTTTGGCCAGCGCATCGTCGATCAGGGCGTTGCACCGCGCTACGGTACTCATGTCGATAACGGAACCCAGCACAACGGCACCGGTGCGCGGGTCGCCCACCGGCAGGGCCGATACTTTAGCCGTTAGTTTTTCGACAAATGCATCAGCAATGCGGGCATCGACAATAATCCGCTCCGTAGACATGCAGATTTGTCCCGAATTCGCGAATGCCCCAAAAGCGGCCCCGTTTACGGCTGCGTCGAGGTCGGCATCATCGAGCACCAGCATGGGAGCCTTGCCGCCCAGTTCCAACACGGCGGGTTTGAGATGGTCGGCGCAGAGCCGGGCGATAATCCGCCCCACGCGGGTTGACCCCGTAAAATTCACCCGTTTCACCGCCGGGTGAGCCACCAAAGCTTCCACAATAGCAGCAGCATCGTCGGGCGCATTGGTTATGTAATTGACCACACCGTCCGGGAAACCCGCTTCCTGGAGCGATTCGATGATAAGCTGGTGCGTACGCGGACACAGTTCAGAGCCTTTCAGCACGACCGTATTGCCGCACGCTAATGGGGTGGCGATGGCCCGAACGCCCAGAATAACCGGCGCATTCCACGGAGCCATACCGACCACCACGCCAACTGCCCGCCGAACACCCATCGCCAGACTACCCGGCACGTCGGACGGAATCACCTCGCCGGTGATTTGAGTGGTAAGGGAAGCTGCTTCCCGAAAACCGTTGGCCGCTAAGTGGACGTTGAACCCGGCCCACTGTTGGGTGGCACCCGTTTCGGCCATAATGGCTTCCGTAAAGAGTGGTATCTTCCTTTCCAGCACGTCGGCGGCTTTCAGCAGCAGTGCCCGCCGGTGGTTCGGCCCGGTTTGCGACCAGGCCGGAAACGCTTTTGCTGCCGCATCAACGGCGGCATTCGCGTCGGCCACGCTCGCAGCAGCGGCCGTTGTGGCTACCTCACCGGTCAGCGGATTTTTACGGTCGAAGGTTGCCTGCTGAGCCGCATCGACAGCCTGACCATTGATGAGCAGTTGTACCGGGATCGTTTGTTCAGTTGTCATCATCAAAGCGGGTTTAGAGTTCTTTCAGGCCCACGTAGTTTTCGGCAATCGTGGTGGCCTGGGCGTTAGACAAGCCAATGTAGTCAAATTTGGCCTGCTGCATCCGGTTCTCAAACGAGCCATGAGCCGCCTGTTTGTGAAACAGATACGTCATGAAATTCGAGAAGTCCTGCACCCGCCAGATGCGTTTGAGGCAGTTGGCCGAGTAGTTTGCCAGGGCCGTTTCATCACCCGCTTTGTAGAAATCAATCAGCCCCTGCGCCATAAACCGAATATCGGCGATGGCCAGGTTCAGGCCTTTGCCACCCGTTGGCGGTACGATGTGCGCGGCATCACCGGCCAGAAACAGCCGGCCAAACTGCATGGTGTCGATCATAAAACTCCGCATGGGCGTGATGCCTTTCTCGAAAATTGGACCGCGCTCCAGCGTAAAACCGTCCGACGCCAGCCGGATTTCCAACTCGTCCCAGATGCGGTCGTCGGGCCAGTTTTCGATACTATCGTCGTTTTCGACCTGAATATACAACCGGCTGACGGTGGGTGAACGCAGGCTGAGCAGGGCAAAGCCGCGTTCGTGGTAGGCGTAAATCAACTCGTCGGACGAGGGCGCTACATTAGCCAGAATACCAAGCCAGCTAAAGGGGTACTCGATGCGAAATTCGTTGTAAGCTTCTTTGGGCAGGTGTTTCCGTCCGATGCCGTGGTAGCCATCGCATCCGGCCACAAAATCACAGGCCAGTGTATGTTGCTCGCCGTTTTGTTCGTAGTGAATCACCGGCGCGTCGGTTTCCAGTCCGTCGATCTGGCTCGCCGTAGCCTCGAAATGAATCGGGGTGCCGCGTTCGAGGTTGGCTTTAATCAGGTCTTTCACCACTTCCTGCTGCCCGTAGATGGTGATGCATCGGCCACCCGTCAGCTCGGCAAAGGGCACCCGCTGACGGACGCCGTTAAAACTCAGATACACGCCATGATGCGGCAAGCCCTCGGCATGGAGTCGGTCGGCAACATCCAGTTCGTTTAGTAAATCGACCGTATTTTGCTCCAGCAAGCCCGCCCGAACGCGTGATTCGACGTAGTGCCGGTCGCGGTTCTCCAGAATGACCGATTCGATGCCCTGCCGTTGAAGGATCAGCGCGAGGGTTAGACCAGCGGGTCCCGCGCCAACAATGCCGACTTGTGTTCTCTGATGCATGGCGCAAAAGTAGTCGAAGGAAGGGGACTATTTTTGGAGATATTTGCATGATTCTTGGACAAAATAAACATGGAGACCATCCTCAACTTTAACGGTCTGTACGGGGAGAGTGGCAACGCGGTGCTGCCGGACTTTGTGCACTGCGAACCCCTCGAAACCCGCAGCCGACACTACAACTGGGTCATCAAACGGCACATTCACGCGTATCTGTTTCAGGTGTTCTGCCTCGAAACCGGCACCGGCACACTCCTGATCGAGCAACAGGAAATCGGTTTCGCCGGGCCTTGCTTTATCGTCATTCCCGAGAATACCCTGCACGGCTTTGTTTTCGGGGACGATGTGCGGGGCACCGTTCTGACGCTGTCGGTTTCGTACGTCGAGCGGTTAGTCGTCAGTGCGTCGTTGATTCATGCCGAACTGAGCCAGTTACGGCTGATTCGTTCCGGCAACGAACCGACCCTTTTTGCCGATGGCTGGCGGTTGATCGGGCGCATCAGCGGTGAATTGTTCGACAGCTTGCCCGAGCGGGATATCATGCTGCAATCGCTGTTTACGACGTTTTTGGCCACTATTTTCCGGCTCTCATACCTGCAAAACGAACACGGCCTGACCCAGACTAACCGGAGTTTATCGTTGTTTCGGGCGTTCCTGAAGCGGGTGAAAGAAAGCCGGAAACCGCAGAAAACCATTACGGACTATGCGGGCGAGTTGGACATTTCGCCCGTACACCTGAACCGGATCTGCCGCTCAGTCGCGCAGAAATCGGCGGTGCAGGTGGTGCAGGGTTATTTCGTGGTCGAAGCGCAGAAGTACCTGACGCATACCTCGTTCAGCATTGCGGAGGTGGCCTACGCCCTGAATTTTGACGACCCGGCTTATTTTTCGAGGTTGTTCAAAAAGCACACCGCTCTATCGCCGAAGCAGTTTCGGGAGCAGGCCGGTCAGTCAGTCAGTGTTCTGGCGTAACCAGCGTCTTCACTAACCCGGCCAAGGCCTGCGTGAGGGGTGTTGGCCGCTCGCTTTTGTGAATCAGCACGTGCTGAATAACGATCTGTTTGAACGGCGTACCGTCGGCGTTGATGAGGGGCATCGACAGCAGCGACGGCTCCTGCCGCAAATCGAGCGAGGCCGGAATAAAGGCAATGCCTTTCCCCAGCCGGACCATGCTTTTCAGCAGGTCGAACGAGGGGACGACCTGTACGATGTTGCTTTCGCGGTTCACGTTGGCCTGCCGGCAGATCTCTTCGATCTGCCCAAAAAACAGCCCGGCTTCCCGGCCGTGGTCGATCCATTTTTCCTGCTGCAACGACTCCAGCTTAACGGCCATCTGCGTGGCCAGCGGATGGTTGCGGTTCATCAGGATGCTGTAGTCGGCTTCAGCGTAGGGTTTGGCGACTATCCCTTCATAAACCAGCGGCAATACGGTCATGCCCAGATCGACGCGGTCATTGGCTACGTATTCCTGCACCTGGGCCGTGTTGGGTAGCTCCACAATGTTGATCTCAAGGGTTGGGAAGTGGGTCGAAAACAGGTCGAGCATCGCCATGATCCGTTCGGGCAGAATCAGCTTAAAAACCCCCAGCTTTATGACCTGCTGCTGCGCCCCCACCTGCCGGGCAGTTTCGATGGCTTTCTGGCTCAGTTGCAGAATCCGTTTAGCCTCGGTCAGAAAGACTGCACCCGCTTCGGTCAGTTCGACTTTACGCTGCTGCGTGCGCTTGATGCCGACGAAGAGTTCCACGCCGATTTCGCCTTCCAGCAACTTGATCTGCTGACTCAGGGCGGGTTGCGACACGAAGAGTTTCTGAGCCGCACGGCCAAAATGCAGTTCTTCGGCCACCCCAACGAAATATTTTAACTGCCGTAGTTCCATCGTAAACAGGCCGGATTTCACCACCGATAATCCCGGCTGGTAAGCAGACTACAACGCGTAAACAGCCATCATCCAGCGGTAATGATAAGTATTTCTTATTGTAATTTAAGAAAAAGATATTAGACTTTGGCATTATTATATTGTCTTTTTGCAATAGCATAAACGCTGGCGTCTGATGAATACGATGATTTTCAGGTTCGTTCTTGTTGTTGGTCTATCCCTGGGAAGGCTAACCGAACAGCTCTTTGCGCAGGAACTTCCGCAGGCTCCCCAACTGGAGTTTATTGGTGAGCTAAACGTAAAAATTGGCCCGGCCCTGACCGTTGGGGAGACCCCCCACGGGGTACGACGCATCATCCCGATAACAGGCGGCACGTTCAGCGGGCCAAACATGAAGGGGACAATTATCAGCGGAGGAGCCGACTGGCAAATCGTCCGTAAAGACGGCACAACGGAGCTGAACGCCCTGTATACGCTCCAGACCGACGATGGTACGCTCACTTACGTCAACAACAAAGGCATCCGGGTGGCTACGTCCGACGTAGCCCGGCGGATTGCCAACGGCGAAACCGTATCCCCAAACGAGTACTACTTCCGGGCCGTACCCACGTTTGAAACCCCACCCGGCCGGTACGACTGGCTCACCAAAACACTGTTCATCTCCAAAGGCATCCGCAACCCCGACGGCGTCATCATTCAAGTCTGGAAAATCCTGTAACCCGATTCGTATGCAACCCAAACCCTCCCTCCGTTATGCCTGGTACGTAGTCGTTCTACTGACCCTCGCCAACGTTTCGTCGTTCATCGACCGGCAGATTCTGAGTTTACTGGTCAAGCCGATCAAGCACGACCTGCACCTGTCCGATACTCAGATGAGTTTGCTGCTGGGCCTGAGCTTTGCCATTTTCTACACCGTTTTCGGCATGATGATCGGGCGGATGGCGGATCGGTACAGCCGCCGGAATATCATTATTGGCGGCATTGCGGTTTGGAGCCTGATGACGGCGGTCTGCGGGGGAATTCGGACGTATTCGCAGTTTTTTCTGGCCCGGATGGGGGTTGGGGTCGGAGAGGCCACTTTGTCCCCCTCCGCGTACTCGATTATTGCCGATTACTTCCCGAAGAACCGGATGGCTACGGCGATGAGCGTGTTTACAATGGGTATTTTTCTGGGATCGGGGCTGGCACTGGTAGTAGGCGCGGGCATGATCGCCAACATGCCGACCGAAGGATTGATTGATGTGCCGATCTTTGGGGCCGTTTTTCCGTGGCAGATCATCTTTTTCTACGTCGGGCTACCGGGTCTGGTGGTTGCCCTGTTGCTGACGACCGTGAAAGAACCCGCCCGGCAGAATTTGCTGCAAACCAACGGCGTTGTGGCCAGCCTGTCGCTGCCCGAATCGCTCCGGATCATCTTTACGCACCGGAAAGCCTACCTTTTTATCTGCTTCGGCATTGCCTTCTCGGCGATGGTCAACTACGGATCAACGGCCTGGGTGCCCACGTATTTTGTGCGCACCTTCGGCTGGACCATTCCGCAGGCGGGGTTTCGCTACGGCCTGGTGCTGGTGCTGTCGTCCATTACCGGCGTGCTGGCCGGGGGGTGGTATGCCGATTACCTCAACAAAAAAGGCGTGAGCGACGGGCGGCTTCGGATTGGGCTGATTACGTGCGCGGGCTGTCTGCTGTCGGCGGTGGTGCCCCTTATTCCTGATCCGCAACTGGCTCTGTTCGCGTTTATCGTTCCCTCGTTTCTGGTAGCCATGCCGATGGGGGCGGCTACGGCGGCCATTCAGGAAATTATGCCCAATCAGGTGCGGGCACTGGCATCCTCCATCTTTCTGTTCATCCTGAATATGATCGGTCTCGGCCTGGGGCCGACGCTGGTGGCCCTGTTTACCGATTTTCTCTTTCACGACGAACTGGCTATCCGCTATTCGCTGATGCTGTTGTTTCTGATCGGCGGAGGCCTGGGTACGGTCTGTTTTCTGGCCGCGATGAAGCCCTACCGTACGGCACTGGAATCGATTAGCGCTAAACTGGTGCCGACAGCGGCCGGGCGAACGATGGTTTCCGATGCCGGGTGAGCATGCTGATGAAACGCTTTAGGCGGGAGACAGGGCAACTTTTGGGGTAATGGTCGGGCCAGCCAGAACTATACGGACTGGCCCGAACAGCATCAATGCCGGGCTTCCAGGTAGTGTTGTTTCAGCAGATCGTCGCCAAAATCGTTTCCCTTTTCGCGGAGGATGGCGTGAATGTGGTTTCCGTCGTTCTGAAAGCCCACGTTGTCATACTCGATCAGAAAGTCGGGCGCGTTGATGATGTAGTAATGGGGCTTGTTGCTGTCGAGGCTGCCCACCCACGCAAAATACACCTTGTCGATACCGGATTTCAGGAGCTTATCGTAGAGCCGGTGGGCGGTCTGGTGTTCAAAGTTGTGAATGTATTCCTGGAGCAGCATCGTCAGAATGCTTTTCTGGTTCTCGTCGAAGTCACCGGCCGGAATGCCGTAATAGGACGTAATGCGCTGACTGGCCTGCGGAGAGGTAATGATGTCCTTCGGCACGTCCTGTTTCAGAATGGCTTTGGCCTGCTGGTTGGCAGAAAGCGCATTGATGAGCAAAAAACCGTAGTCTTCTTCTTTGCTCAGCACCCGCAACCCGGCATATTTTCCTGATTTTACTTCCGACGGGTCGGTGCCGTAGAACAGGGGCGACACGCCTACCGTGCTGCCGGTTACGGTAACGTTCAGAGCGAGGTGATGGCCGCCGAAATCGAGCCCCCAGGGGTCTTTGCCCTGCGGTTTCCCCCAGACCGAGATGTAAAAATTGCCGTGTGCCCACTTCAGTCCCTGCATCATGCCGAGGGTTTTCTGGTCGATCTTTCCGTCGTCGAACGCCTGTTGATAGAGCGTGTTCAGGATATCGTCTAAGGCCATGATGCTGTTTACTTTCAGATACCCCTGCGAACTAAGCAGGGCCGAAAGCACCCGGTGGAAGGCCAGGCGGCTTTTGTCCGACAGGGTGCCATACCCAATACCGGCGCGGGGTACCATGCCCGTGGGTAGATTGGTCCATTTCCGGCGCAGCGAATCGGTAAAGGGGAATGTTGTTTTCGTCAGTTCATCCGTGGTCAGCGTTGCCAGAAACTGGCTTACGGTTGTTTCGACGGAACGGTTGGCTTGTGCCCATAACGGGCTGGTAATGAGCAGGCTGAAGGCAAGCAGCCAGCAGCGGAGGGAAGAGGGACGTTTCATGGCAGGGCTTTTGTTGGAAAAGGTTGTTTTACGGTAAACTTAACCAACATATCCCAAATCCCGGTTTATTGCCACTCAACCTCAGCGCGATTGTCGGCGAAATATGGCGCTGCGGCCCACAGCACCCTCACAAAATAGCCCTGAACGGCGTGTCCCGGCCGCGTTGATGTTACTACTCGTATTCCTCCACAAACGCCACCGCCCGCGTCCAGCCGGCACTGCCACCCTGCACCTTTACGGGGAAAACGCTCACTTTGAAGCCCGTTTTGGGCAATTGATCGAGGTTGGTGAGCTTCTCGATCTGGCAGTATTCGTGGTCTTTTCCGACTAAATGTGCGGCAAACAGGACACCCGCCCGTGGGTTGCTTTTGTAGTCGGCGGCCTGGAATTTCAGCGGAATATCCCAGCCCCAGGTGTCGATACCCATCACTTTTATGCCCTGTTCGATGAGCCAGCGGGTGGCCTCTGCCGATACGCCCGGCCCCGACTGGGCATACGCCGGATCGAACATTTTTTTGTCCGTACCGGTATGGATCAGGACAATATCGAACGGCTTTAGCGTGTAGCCGATGTGGTGCAGTGCGGCCTGAATATCGGCGGTGGTAAGGGCATAGCCGGTGGGCTGCGTCAGGCAATCGAGCACGACGCCGTTGCCATAGAACCACTCCAGCGGCAGTTCGTCGATGGTGCGGGCGGGTTTGCCTGCCGAGGTGGGCCAGTAGTGCCAGGGCGCATCAACGTGCGTACCGGCGTGGGTGGTGAGTGTGATGTGTTCGCCGGCGAGGGCGCGGCCTTCCTCAAAATCGCCGGGTTCAACACCCGCCATCCGGGCCATCATGCCGACGCTTTCTTCGTGATTTTCGTACCGGATCGAGAACGGCAGCGGGTCTTTTATGGCACTGCCCAACGGGACAGACAGATCAATGAGTTTCATAATTTTTAGTTATTAAACGACTCTATTCGTTAGTTTTCCCAGCCCCGTGATTGCCAGTTCAACCTCATCGCCGGGTTCCAGCCAGCGGAAAACACTGGCTCCGCTTTCCATCAGGCAACCCCATCCCACGGTACCCGACCCCAGTACATCGCCCGGATACAGGGTTACACCGGCCGACGCCCGTTCGATCATCTGGGCAAAGGTGTAGTGGATGTCTTTGAAATTGCCTTCCGACAGCACCTTGCCGTTGACGGTTGCGGTCATGGTCATATCGAAGCGGTCATTGGCAATTCGATAGGGCTCCAACTCGTCTTTGGTGGCGATAAACGGGCCGAGCGAGGTGGCAAAATCTTTGCCTTTGGCCGGGCCGAGCATGCACCGCATTTCCTGAGCCTGCAGGTCGCGGGCGGTCCAGTCGTTCAGAATGCTGTACCCGAAAATGTACGCATCGGCCTCGTCGGCACTGATGTCTTTGCCTTCCTTACCGATGATGCAGGCGATTTCCAGTTCATAGTCCAGCTTCTGCGAGTTGGCTGGTCTGGTTATCGGGGCACCATCGCCGACAAATGTGTTGTGGTTTGAAAAATAGAAAATCGGTACCTCGTACCACTCTTTCGGAATCTGGTCGCCGAAGCGGGCCGTGGCATTTTTCAGATGCGTTTCAAACGCGATAAAGTCCCGGAAACTGTTCGGCTTAGGCAACGGAGAAACCAGCGTCACGGCATCCATCCGGTATGTATCCGGGGCAGACAGTAAGTTGTGCGTCTCGGTAAACTGTCGGTTGGCCTCGTAATTCGTGATGAACGAAAGCATATCGACGGGTAGCGTTCCCTGGCTAATCAGGTGCATATCGACCACGCCGGTGGCCGTAAGCCAGCCGACCCGCACTTGTCCGGCAGAATTCGTAAAGGTGATGAGTTTCATAATCAGAACCGGTAAGTGCCCGTCAGGTAGAAGGCGCGGGGCAAAATGGACAGCGTCGAATACACCTGGTTGGGGTTGGCTTCGAGCTTTGCTTTCGTGAACCCCTGCGTATCAAGCGACGAGGGGAAACCGCCCGGCGCGGCCCAGGTCAGGATGCCGTAGGTGTTGAAGACGTTGTTTATACTGCCGCTCAATTGGAATTTCTTTGAGACATTGTAACCGAAATTCAGGTCGACCGAGCCGTAGGCGGGCAGTTTAAAGGCGTTGGCTACGTTGGCCCACCGGGCACCCATGTACTGATAGGTAGCCGATGCGTAGAACTTATTGAGGTTATACGTGGGCGTGATGGTCAGCATCAGGGGGGCGATATTGTCGGTTTTGTTGCCCGAAAAATCGACCTGTACGTCGTCGGCCGGGCCGTTGGCGTTGGCTAAGAACACCTGGTAGTTGAGCGCCTTCGACTGCTGCACAATACCCACCGCCCGAATGCTAAACCGGTTGTTGACTGCGTAATTGGCTTCGAGTTCAACCCCTTCGGTTTCCACTTTCTGATACACGCGGGGCGGGGCGTAGTACGTGGCGTCGGCATTCTGGAAAATCTGGAAGTTCGGCACGTTGTCGAGCAGCGTGTAGAACGGCGTTACGAACAGGTTCAGGTTCGACTTTTTCAGCTTAAACCCAAACTCCAGCATCTGCGTACTCTGCGCTTCGACGGCGATGTTGGACGTAAGCGATTGATTGGCGATGTCGAAGAAAAACCCCAGATCCGGCGATTTACGGCCCTGCGAATAGCGGCTATACACCGCCATGCCTTCGTTGAACTTGTAGTTCAGACCGGCCGAGTACGACAGCGTGGAGATGCTCTTGCTGAAACTCTGTTCGGGATTTAGGGCATACTGGCGATTATCATACAGCGTCAGGGCGTTGCCATCGAGACCTGTTGGGCTGTCGGCCAGGCGTTTTGGCGTCGTTAGTCGGGAGTTGATGCTATAATTTTCGTAGCGAAAACCATAGTCCAGATTGAATTTGTCGGACACGGCCCAGTTGTGGCCGAAGAACAGGGCTTTCTGGGTGATGGTTGCGTTGTTGTAATAAAAACCACCGCCCCCGTAGTTGGCAACGCCCTGATTGTCCGTCACATCGGACGTTACACCGGCCAGACTCGTGTATTTTATGCCCACTAACTGGGGTTTATCCTGAACGGTGGCAAACCCCTGCGCCAACGGGATGGCATTGTCGCGGGTGGTGTGGGCCTGCGAGAAATAGCCGCCCAGCGTGAAACTCATGTTTTTCAGCCGTTTGGTAACGGACCCCTGATCGATCACTTCCGAGATGTTGATGTCGTTGTACGACATCGGGTTGTAGAACAGCGAATTGGGCTGAACGGCCGCGCCGGGCAGGTTCAGGTTGGCACTCGGAATAAACCGAATCCCGGCCGGACCCGTGGGCGACAACTGCTGTACCGACCCGTAGGATGCGCCGGATTTGGGGTCGTAAAAATTATACGTGCCAAATTTGGCGGCATAACCGGCCACGCCATAAAACGTGATCTGATCGACCCGGAACGGAAACACGATTTGGGTGGTTTGCAGCGTGTTTCGCTTGCCCGAATACCGGACGTTGTTGGTAAACGTCCAGCCATCGCCAAACTGATGCTCCCAGTTCAGGCCGATGCTCCGGTCGGCGTAGAGACCCACGTTGCGGGTGTCATAGTTTACGCCAGGCCCACCGGAAACGGAACCCGGCACACTGAACTGAACGGCCTGAATCAGCGTCGAACTGCTGTTGGTGAAGCCCTCAACTACTTTGGGGTTGTCGAAACCGACGGTTGGCGTTTGCTCAAACTGGGCCGTATGGTCGTTGAGGAACTTGGCGTATAGTTTCAGCGAACCCGATTTGTAGGATTTCACGATGTTGGCCCGCAGTTGACCGCCGTAGCTCAGCGGATAGCCGGGATATTTGGGGCCGTTGGCGTAGCGGTAAAAACCACCCACGTTGAAGGTCAGGTCTTTGGCCTCGTTCAGTGGGCCACCCACGTTCACATCCGTCCGGTAGTACGGGTTTTTGCCGTTGCCTTCCAGCCCGAACCGCGCCCGCACTTCACCCGCCAGGGTTGAGCCGCCAACTTTGCTGATGTAATTGAAAATACCGCCTGGCGCGTTGGCTCCCAGAATAGAGGCCGTGCCGCCCCGCACCGCTTCCACTTTGGCGATGGTGACGTCGGCCCGGAGGTACCCGTCGGGTTTGAAGGTCGGGTCGGTGGCACTGCTGCCCGGAGCCGCCAGAATCGGCAGGCCGTCTTCCTGCAAAGACACGTAATAAAAGCCCCCCCCGACGTTCAGTCCCCGTGTGTACACCGAACTGTTTACTTCGCCCCGCGACGAGTTGACGTATACGCCCGGAATATTTCGCAGCAAATCGGTCGCGCTGTTGGGTACGACCCGTTCAATTTGTTGTGCTGAAATTGTCGTAATCGCCACCGAGGCATCCATCCGCGTCCGCTTGTCGAAAACGCCCGTCACCACCACTTCATCCAGCGACTTGGAATCGGCGGTCAGCTTCACGTTGATGGTGGTTTGGCTGCCCACGGCGATTTCCCGGAGCTGATAGCCCACAAAACTGAAGACCAGCGTGGCCGCTTTATCGGGGACGCTGATGCTGTAATTACCCTGCCCATCGGTCGTGCTGCCTTTCGTGCTGCCTCTAAGCAGTACGTTTACACCGGGCAACGTTTCGCCCCCTTCGTCGGTAACTTTGCCGGTTACCTGACGCTCAATAACGCCCGCCGAAACAGGCGATGGCTGGGCCACTATCGGGGTGGGTGCCAGGGTGGATAACAAGGCTGAAAGCGTCAGTAACGACGCCGATAACCACCGTTGACGGGAGTGTACTGCTGGTTTCATAGGTAACATTGGCTAAAGGTTCTGGAGATGGTCCGGCCGGGCAGCGTTGTGGGTCGGTTTTTGTGTTTTGCGTAGAGTAAACTGAACATTTTTTGCAACTGACAAGGCAATTCGGTTAAATGAACCGAATGGTATTAGACAGGTGCAATAATTTACTCTAAAATCACAATAGCAAAAGTCTCAGGAATTTTCCCTTTATAGTTAGGTGAAAATCAGCCATTAGCCTGCAAAATCAATCCATTTGTCGGTATTCCGTTGGGGTAAGATTAGTTTTCGATTTGAAGAACCGCCCGAAATCGCTGGGGTCCTGCTTGCTGACTTTATAGGCTATCTCACTGATGGTCAACTGGCTTTGCTTCAGAAACACCTTCGCTTCGAGCAGGACCATCTCGTCCAGCAGATCGTGCGCCGACTTGCCCGTTACGGCCTTTACGCACTTGTTGAGGTGATTGGGCGAAACGGCTAATAATTCGGCGTAGTCGATCACTAAATGCTTGTCGTAGATGTGCTGCGAGAGGGCATTTTTATACTGCTGCGTGATGCGCAGCGCCGAGTTGGCTATGCCCTTTTCCGACGCATCGGCGTACCGGCGCAGCAACACAAATAGCGTAAGCAGGTGCATCTGAATCAAATCGTACCGGTCGGGCTGCTGACTGCGGTACTCGGTTTCGATGGTAGTGAGGAGCGATAATACCTTATTCGCCCCGGCTTCGTCAACGTGAATAATGGGGGTTCCGATGAGTTGCAGGAAGCTAAAATGAGCCGTGATATCGTGTTGTACGAAATTTTTGCGCAGCACTTCCGTATCGAAATGGCAGTAGAAACCGGCCGCATCCGGGGTCATCAGGTCGTGCGTCGTGATCTGGTACGCGGGCAGAAAAAAGAATGTATTCGGACCAAACGGGTAATTGTCCAACCCCTTGCTGCGGGCGGTGTGGCCCCGCGTCAGGAACATAAAATCGTGCACGGTTTTGCGGTGCGGCAACAGCGGCAGTTTCATCGAATCTTTGAAGTTTTCGACCCGACTAATGTAAAAGTAGTTCGACGGGGGCAGCAACGCCTTTGCCTGTTCGGACGACTCAAAAAACGCTTCCCGGAAATCGAAGGGATCAAGCGTGGGAATCAGGGGGGCTTTCATAAGTTCTGCTTATAACTGCGTAAGAAAACGGTATTGAACTTAAGGAGTATTTAGTTATACTTTTGCAATGTGACGACTAAAAGTTGACGGATTTACCAGTGCTTTTACCGGTGTAACTTCTTCGCACCCTTACCTGTATGCTACCAGCTACCCTGCAAACCGAAATCCGGGATAATATCCTGCTGGTTAAACTGAACCGGCCTGAAAAGCGCAATGCTCTCAATGATGAGCTTATTCTGGGCATCGAAGAAGTATTCGCCACTATCCCGGCGGGTATTGGCTGTGCCATTATCTACGGCGAAGGCAACCATTTCAGCGCCGGTCTCGACCTGTCGGCCCTCACCGAGCGCGACGCCGTGCAGGGCCTGCACCACTCCCGAATGTGGCACCGCGCCCTCGACCGGGTGCAGTTTGGCACCGTACCGGTGATTGCGGTGTTGCACGGTGCCTGCGTGGGCGGAGGGCTTGAACTGGCCAGTGCCTGCCACCTCCGCGTCGCCGAAACGACCACGTTTTACGCCCTGCCCGAAGGCCAGCGCGGCATTTTTGTGGGGGGCGGGGCATCCGTTCGGGTGCCGAAACTTATCGGCCTGGCCCGCATGACCGATATGATGATGACGGGCCGGGTTTACGGGGCCGAAGAAGGCCTGGCCATTGGTTTGTCGCAGTACGTGGCCGAACCCGGCAACGGGCTGGAGCAGGCGCTGGAACTGGCCAAAAAAGTGGCCTCCAACGCCGGTATGACCAATTATGCACTGATGCACATTCTGCCCAAAATCGTTGATTCGGGACAGGAGCAGGGGCTGATGATGGAGTCGCTGACGGCGGCCATTGCCCAGAACGCCCCCGAAGCGAAGGCCCGGCTGCAGGAATTTCTGGATGGAAAAGCTAAAAAAGTAGGCCAGTGAACACGACCCTCGACCTGAAACAGATGCCCTTCCGGCCCGTGAAAACCACCACGCCCGATGTGCAACAAACCGTCCGCACCGACGGTACCATCCTGCTCCGTTCGACCGAACCACTCGCCCCGCACCCGCTTCGAATGACCGAGCGGCTGCTGCATTGGGCCAGCCATACGCCCGACCGGGTGTTCATGGCCCAGCGTGAAAAAGCCCCGGCTGGAAGTCTGGGGGCCTGGCAGACGCTCACCTATTCCGAAACCCTGGAGCGCGTACTGCACCTTGCCCGTTGGCTGCTCACGACCGGCGTATCGCCTGAACACCCGGTTGCCATTCTGTCCGAAAACAGTATTGAACATGGGCTGTTAAGTTTGGCCGCGCTGCACGTTGGGTTGCCGGTTTCGGTAATTTCTCCGGCGTATTCGTTGCGCTCGACGGATTTCGATAAGCTGCGGCATACCCTGAACCTGCTCACCCCCGGCCTGATTTTCGTGCAGGATGGGCAACCCTACGAAAAAGCCTTACGGGCGTTGGCGGGCGAGACACCGGTGCTGGTGGTGACGAATCCGCCCGAAAACAGGCCCGTTACGCTGTTCGATGAGGTACTGAACGCCGAAGCCGGGGATTTCGACGAGTTCGTGGCCGTTAACGATGCTTTTGCCCGAATCCGGCCCGAAACGGTAGCGAAGATTCTGTTTACGTCCGGCTCGACAGGGCTACCCAAAGGCGTAATCAATACGCACGAAAACATTTGTACCAACTGGCAGCAAATCACGCAGACGTTCCCGTTTATGGAAAACGGCGGCCTGGTGCTGGTCGACTGGCTTCCGTGGAATCACACCTTCGGCGGCAACCATAACTTCGGTCTGACGGTCTACAACGGCGGTACGCTCTACATCGACGAAGGCAACCCGACCCCGGCGGGCATCGAAATTACGGTGGCCAACCTCCGCGAGTGCCAGCCGACAATGTACTGCAACGTGCCCAAGGGCTTCGCCGACCTGATTCCGCACTTGCGCCGGGACCGTGCCCTGAGCGGGAATTTTTTCAGCCACCTGAAACTGCTGTTTTATGCCGGGGCCGGTATGCCCCAACATACCTGGGATGCGCTGGAAGAGTTAGCCATCGACACCATCGGGGAGAAAATCGTGATTGCCACCGGTTTAGGCTGTACTGAATCCAGCCCGTCGGCCCTGTTTTCGGCTAAAGCGGGCGGTTTTGCGGGGTTACTGGGCGTTCCCGTCCCCGAATTTGACCTCAAACTGATCCCCAACGGCGGTAAGTTAGAAGTGCGCTACCGGGGCAAAAACGTGATGCCCGGCTACTGGCGCAACCCCGAAGCCACGGCCAGCGCCTTTGATGACGAAGGGTTTTACTCCACCGGCGACGCCCTCAAATTCGTGAATCCCGACGACCCGAACGCGGGACTGGTGTTCGACGGGCGCATCGCCGAAGATTTTAAGCTCGACACCGGTACCTGGGTCAGCGTGGGTACGCTGCGGGCTAAATTCATCGAAGCGGGGCAGGGCCTGTTTACCGATGCCGTTATTACCGGCCACGACCGTGCGTTTATCGGGGCCATCGTTTTCGCGGACCTGAACCATTGTCGGCGGATTGGCGGATTATCGGGCCTGACGCTTTCTGACGTTATCGCGCACCCGGCGGTTCTGGATGCACTTGATATGGCGCTGACCACCCTGGCCAAAGCGAATACCGGTGGCAGTGCCAGCCACCTGAAAAAGGCCGTTTTTGCCAACTTCACGCCCTCGATGGACCGGGGCGAACTCACCGACAAAGGCTCAATCAACCAGCGGGCCGTGCTGACCAATCATCCTGAATTTATCGAGACAATCTATGCCGACCGCTAAACTATTCGTGCTCTGCGCCCTACTTGGCAGTTTATCCGCTGTTGCCCAATCGAGGGTCAGCCGGGTCGATTCCGGAAGCATCGGTGGGGCGCGCTATCAGATCATTTTCCCGGCAAACTGGACGGCAGCGCAGCCGAAGCGGCTGGTGATGCACGCGCACGGCTACGAATTTGTCGGCTCCCCGGCCCAGAGCAGCAGTGTTCGCTGGCTCGGCACGGTGCAACCTTTTCTGGATCGGGGCTTCGCTGTAGCCGCTTCCGACTACCGGAAACAGGGTTTTGCACTGGCCGAGGGCGTGGATGATACCGAAGCCCTGCGGGGTTATTTCGTGAAAACGTACGGCCAGCCCGATACAACGATTATGGTGGGGCAGTCGATGGGAGGGGGCGTGGTGCTGGCTACTATCGAAAACTTCGGGCAGTACTACCAGGGCGGACTGCCCATGTGTCCGTTGTCGAGTCGTCCGTATCTACAGTGCCGCAAGGAGTTCGATATGTACGCGACATTTAACGTCCTGTTTCCGAATCTGGTGCCGACACTGGCGAACGTAATGGACGCAAAGGTGCCGTACAAAGCGTTGTCATTTCCGGAGATGGGGCCTAAAGCGGACGCTATGCTGGCTACCCTCAAAAAAGATTCGGTACTGGCCGTGCAGTTCGCCAAACGCTTCGATTTGAAATTAGCCGACCTGCCTTTTTCGCTGCTGTTCAACGAAAATGTACTGCGCGATCTGGTGAAGCAGGCGGGCGGCAACCCCTTCGACAATACCAACACGCTCTACAACGGTTTTTCCGACGATTGGGCCATAAACCGGAACGTCGCGCGGTTACCGGCCACGGCCGACCCCGTAAAACTGTTTGACCGCTACGACCGAACCGGTGCCATCAATCGCCCTGTTTTGCTCATTCATACCGTTTACGACCAATTGATTCCGCCACAGTACGGGGTCGTGAATTTTGAGAATATGGTCCATAAACAGGGTAAAGACGCCTTGTTCGTGGTAAATTACACCAATGGGCAGGGGCATTGCCAGTTCAAACCTCAGCAAAT